>DEII01000081.1 GCA_002352385.1 Methylococcaceae bacterium UBA2778
AGCACTCCACCATAATTCAACAGCGTTGAGGACAGGAAACAGAAGATTGTAGTCTGTTTCCTGACGCCTGTCTTCTGTCTTCTGAATACGGGCATCCGCCTTACAGGCGGGTTTTCTGTTATGGTATGGAAAGCGCCGGCGGATTCGAGTTGGCGAGTCGGCAAGGATGCGGCTGATATACTGAGCGTGCGCCTCCTCGAGGCCTGATGAATGGTGGAGCCGCTGACTGTCAACCGCGAAGCGGTACAGCGCGAAGCGGTACAGAAAGGTATTACTATGTTGATCTCTTTCCAAGGACGTTACCAACTGGTCGGACGTCTGCGCGAGATTCTGCGCGTGCTGGCGCGTCACGGCTTTTATCAAATCCTGCGGCGGCTTTCCGTACACCGGCGATTGTCGCCACTGGAACGCCTTCGTTATGCCCGTCTCCACGAACAGGAGGACAAAAGCGCTGCGATCCATTTGCGGGAAGCCTGTGAAGAGTTGGGCCCCTCCTTCGTCGAATTCGGCCAATTGCTCAGCTTGCGGCGCGATCTGATCCCGAACCCTTTTGCCGCCGAATTGGGTCGACTCTTGACGCATACGCGTCCGGTGCCATGGAATATCATACAGAAGGTGTTGCCCGAAGAATTCACCAGCCCTGAATCCCTTCTCAGCACCATCGACCATCAGCCGCTGGCGTCCGCCAGCATCGCTCAAATTTACCGCGCCACGCTGAAGGAAAACGCAGCCGAGGTCGTACTCAAAGTCCAACGTCCGGGAATCGGCAAGCTCATCGCGTCGGACTTGGTGGTATTGCGCTGGCTGGCGCGACTGGCTGACAAATATCTTCCGGAAAGCCGCCCGTTGAATCCTGTCGAGATGGTGGAGGAGTTCGCCTCTTCCATCGACCAGGAGTTGGACTTCCTGCTGGAAGCAACGCATATGGACCGATTCTCCCGGATTTTCGCCGATGACCAACAGATCCGTGCTCCGAGAGTGCACTGGACGCTGACGACATCCAAAGTTCTGGTCATGGAGTACATCGAGGGAATCCCGATCGATGATATGGAGCGTCTGCGCGCAGCCAATATCGATCAGGAAGAGGTGGCCGCGCGTCTGCTGCAGGCCTTTCTCAAAAAGATCTTTCTGCACGGTTTCTTTCATGCCGACCCGCATCCGGGCAATTTTCTCGTGCAGCCCGGGAATCGTATCGTCTTCATCGATTTCGGGTTGATGGGATTTATTTCTGATGACGAGCGCACCGCCTTGGTCGCGCTGTTCAAAGCGACGTTGGAAGGAGACTACGAACAGGTCGGCACGCTTTGGCAGAGCATCGCCAGCGCTGGCGCCCACGCAAATCCTTCGGACTTTCGAAAGGGGCTGAAAAAGATTCTTTGGAAACACATGAATCTACCTTCTCACCGCATCAATATGGGAGAGATGTTCTTACAGATGGTTCAGAACGGGTCCCGCCATGGGCTCAGGCTTCCGGCGGACCTGTTTCTTCTGTTTCGCACGCTGGCCTCGATCGAATCGCTTCTTCATCTGCTGGAGCCTGAGTTCGATGTACTCACGCACTGCCGCGAATTCGCCAGGGAACAGGAAGCCGCCGCCCGCGAGCCCGGCCGGCTGGCTCAAGCCACGAAGGAAGAGGTGCAACAATTAGCGGCGACCGTCTGGCGGCTGCCGGGCGAAGTGGAGGGGCTGTTGAAAAAGCTGGCGGACGATCGGCTCTCAGTCGATTTCGTACACAAGGGACTGGAATTCCTCGATGAGGAACTGGACCGTTCCAGCAACCGTATCGTCGTCGGCCTGATTATCGCCGCGCTGATCATCGGCTCCAGCCTGATCATCCTGGCGGGCGCCGGCCCAACGCTGTGGGACCTGCCGCTCTATGGGTTGACCGTTTTCGCCGTCGCCTGTATCTTGGGTCTCATCATCGTGGTACGGATACTGTACTCCGGAAAATATTGAACAAAACGCACCACCGATGCGGGAAGGGCCCCGCTGAACGAGACACCAGCCGGAGAGAAAACGTGACGCATTCCCAAACACTCACCATAAAGGATTGCAACAGGCCATGACCGAGCCGCCCAATGGCGGCGATCTGCGCCGCAAACTGCCGCGCTCGCGCCTAATCATCGCGGCTCTTGGCGTACTACTGGCATTGGCCCTGGTTTTGTCACTGCTGCTCTGTCAGGCAGGTGGAGGTGATGCGACCGCGATCAGCAATGGCGCCATCCTGCTGCTGTCCGTCGCGATTGCAGCGGCCGCCTGGTGGCTCGGCAAACGAAGCGCCGAGCAGACGGCCCCTGCCAACGAAACAGCCAGGCTGACCCGGACCAATGAAGCGCTGCAGCTGGAAATTACCGGGTATAAACGGACCGAAGAAGCACTGCGCAAAGCACACGGAGAGTTGCAACACCGGATCGAGCAGCGAACGGCGGAGTTGGCTGACGCAAACAGGGTGCTGCAGGCCGAAATCAGTGATCGCCAGGATGCGGAAGAAAAATTTCGTCTCGTTGTTGAAGGTTCACCCAATGCCATGGTCATCGTCAACCAAGCGGGGGAGATCGTTCTGGTCAACACCCAGACCGAGCGTTTTTTCGGTTACCAGCGCGGCGACCTGCTCGGACAACCGGTCGAGATACTGGTCCCCGAACGGTTCCGTCGCCAACACCGCAGTTACCTCAACCGTTTCCTTGAGAAGCCCCAATCCAGGATGATGGGCGTTGGACGCGATCTCCTGGCGCGGCGCAAAGACGGCGGCGAATTTCCGGTGGAAATCGGCCTCAGCCCGATCAACACCGCCGAGGAAACACTGGTTCTCAGTATCATTGTGGACATCACGGATCGCAAGCGGGCGGAAGAGCAGCTCTTCACATTGTCCCGCGTGGTCGAGCAAAGTCCCAATGCCGTGATGGTAACCGACCCCGGTGGCCGCATCGAGTATGTCAATCCAAAGTTTACGGATGTCACCGGCTACAGCGCCCGGGAAGTGCTCGGAACAAATCCGCACATCCTGCAATCGGGCGAAACGTCACCCGAAGTTTACCAGGAATTATGGCGGCTCATCAGCTCCGGCAAAGAGTGGCGGGGCGAGATCCGGGACAGGAAGAAAAACGGCGAACTCTATTGGGCCCGGCAATCGATTTCATCGATCAAGGATACGAACGGCGTGATTACCCATTATGTTTCCATCATGGAAGACATCACGGCCCACAAACAGGTGGAAGAGGCTTTGAAGGAGAGCGAGGAACGATTCCGCCAGATGGCCGATATGGCTGGAGAATGGATCTGGGAGCAGGATCCGGAGGGATGCTACATCTATTGCAGCGCGGCGGTGAAAGCGATCGTCGGCTATGAGCCGGAAGAAGTGGTTGGGCGATTTTTCTATGAACTGTTCACTGTCGAAGACCAGCGGCAGGTTGCTCCGGACCATTACGTCGCCGACAACAAAGAACCTTTTTTCGGGCTCATCAACCATTACCGCCATAAAGATGGACGGACAATTGTTACGGAGTCGACCGGAGCGCCGATTCTCGATGCCAAGGGCAATCTGATCAAATGGCGCGGCGTAGACCGTGACATTACCGAGCGACTTCAGGCGGAAGAAGAGATTCGCCGGGCGCACGTCAAACTTGCCGTGGCAAAAAACGAAATGAAAATCGCCCGGCAGATTCAGGAGTCTTTGCTGCCGGCGGCCCCGGTGATCATGCCCGGCCTCCGCATCCATGGCCACTGCATGCCGGCGGATCTGGTGGGCGGCGACTATTTTGATTATTTCCGCCAACAAGGCGATTGCGTCGATGTCGTCATCGCCGATGTGTCCGGCCATTCGGTGGGCCCGGCTCTTTTTATGGTGGAAACAAGAAGCGCGATCAGAACACACGCCCATTTGACCGAAAACCCCGCGGAAACACTGGCCATGATGAATGAGTCGCTTTATGACGATCTCAACCAGGCAGACCACTTTATCACCATGTTTTACATGCGCTACGATTCGCTGAACCACCGGCTCAGCTACGCGAACGCAGGCCAATGCCCGCCGCTTCTCTTGAGGCCCGGTCAGTTGTCTTGTTCCGAGTTGAATGCCGACGGGTTGGTGCTGGGCGTCATGAAAGATGTCCATTTCGAGGAGAAAGAGCTCGACCTGAATGCCGGGGACATGGTCTTTCTCTATACGGATGGAATCACGGAAGCCGAAAATCCGAAAGGCGAACTGTTCGGCACCCGGCGTTTGTGCGAAACACTGACGGCACATATCGAACTCGACCCGCAACAACTGATCGACGAACTGATCGAGCAGCTGCAGTCATTCAGACAAAAGAAAACCTTCGACGATGATGTTACGATTGTGATTCTGAAGGTCGATCATTAGGGGCAAGCCGTCGCTCGTGCGGGTGGTACCTGATGACCCTTTGCAAAGCGTAGGGTGGAACGCGAAGCGGTTCCGCCACTGGGAAACAAGAATCTGGGATCAAATCAGATGGGGCTTTTTTCTGATTCCTGATCCCGGGTTTCAGAATCGGCGGATCGGCCGCAGGGCTCGCCCTACACAAGCCGCTTCCTCATCTCCAGCACGTTGTTGCCGCCTTCGATTATTTCGTAGCGGACCACATCCATGAAGGAGCGAATGAAAAAGATGCCAAGACCGCCCTCTGTCGGATGATTCAAATCGGGAACCGGGACAGCATCGAGATCGAACCCTTGGCCTTGATCGTAGACCCTGATGCACAGCTCATCTTCTTCTATATGAATTCTCACTTCAACCGTCTCGTCCGGTCCGTCCGAGTTGGCATGCTTGATGGCATTCATCATCGCTTCGGTCAGCGCCAGGTTGATGTTGAACGCCAGCGCATCACGATCACCTTCATACTCATTGATCTCTTTTGCGATCTTCTCGCCGATTCCGCCAATCAGGCTGAGGTACTGGGTCTGATTGGGAACAATAATGTTGACCTGAATATCTTGCCCCATGGTACGCTCGCTGTCATGTATTACTCATGGCCTCCTCGAGGCTTGGGTAGATCGTGAACACTCGGTGCAGGCGGGTCAGTTCGAACAAGGACTGTACCTGAGACTGAAGGCTGGACAATATCAAGCTGCCTTGGTGGCTATTCACGTTCTTATAGCCGGAAAGCAGCGCTCCCAAACCGGAACTGTCGATAAAAGAGACATCTCCCAGGTCGATGATCAAGTTGATATTTCCCTCCTCGATCAACCGCGTTATCCGGTTCTTGAACTCTCCTGAATTGTGCGCGTCCAACCGTTTTTCCTTGACATGGAGCACTACTGCTCGATTTGCTTTTTCCGTTAGAATATTCATTACTGTCGTTTTCAACCGTGCACTGAGTATATTAATAAGACCGAAGCCATGACCCTTTGTTTCTAACACTTTTTACACGGAAAGGCAAGAATCCACTTTATCAAAAAACAATTTTCATTTTGACTCTTTTTTCGCGCAAAAGCGCCAACTCAAACACCGATTCAGGATGCACGCCGAATGGAGAGCATCGGCATCCGATGAGTGAGCAATCGGCATTTCCCCGTCTGACCACAGCCGCATTGTGCGCAGCGCTGCTGGGTCTGGTATTGGATCTGATCCTGCTGCTGCAGCCGGATGCCGGCTTCGCGAGCAGCGTCGCTCTCATTACGACGCTGCTGTTCATACTGATCGTCGCCATGATGGCGACGATATGGCGACTCACCAAACGAAGCGCATTGCGGACCTCCGTTTTTGTATCACCTTCGGTGGACCCGCTCAATGGCGAGCCCGCTCAAGAGCATCCTCTGGCACTGTTGGGCGCCATCGAACAAAGTCCCAACGCTGTCGTGATTACCGATCCGCAGGGCAGCATCGTGTATGTCAATCCCAAGTTTACCCAAGTCACCGGCTACACCGTTGAAGAGGTGATGGGAAAAAACCCACGCATTCTGCAATCGGGCACAACATCACCCGAGAAATACCAATCGTTATGGGAGATCATCAGCTCGGGCGGTGAATGGCACGGTGTCCTCCAGGACAAGAAAAAAAATGGCGAGCTTTATTGGGTTCGCGAAACCATCTCGTCGATCAAAAACCCGGCCGGCGAAGTTACCCATTTCCTGGCGATACAGGAAGACATTACCGAGCAAGTGCGAACAGAAGAAGCGTTGCGCGAGAGCGAGGAACGCTTTCGTCTGATGGCCGCCATGACCGGTGAATGGATCTGGGAGCAGGATACCTCAGGGCGTTATGTCTACAGCAGCATCGCAGCGAAAAACATCCTCGGCTATGATCCTGAGGAGGTCGTCGGCAAACACTATCTCGAACTCACAATGCCCGGACAGCGGGAAGAGACGACTGCGACGCTCTCGGACAGCGCCTCCCTCAAGCATGGATTCACCGGTCTCATCAACCGTTACCGACACAAGGATGGACGTGAGATCATTACCGAATCGACCGGCCAGCCGATTCTCGACGCCGAGGGGCACCTGATCAAATGGCGTGGGGTCGACCGTGATATTACCGCACACGTGCTCTACGAAGACGCTTTGCGGCTGCGCGACCGCGCCATCGAAGCGGCCAGCGTCGGCATCGTCATCAGTGACGCGCGTCAACCGGATTTTCCCACGATTTACGTCAACCCCGCCTTCACCGAAATGACCGGTTACACGAGGGCGGAACTGGTCGGGCAGAATATGCGCCTTTTACAGGGACCGGACACCGACTCGACCGCCATTGAAAGCATCCGGCACGCCCTGCAGGAGGGGCGCAAATGTGAAGTGGTGCTGAAAAACTACCGAAAGGACGGCACACCATTCTGGAATGAACTGCTTATTGCCCCGGTTCATGACGAGAACGGAAGACTCACCCATTTTATCGGCGTGCAAACCGACATCACCGAACTCAAGCGGGCCGAGGATGAACATCAGGAACTCGAAATCGCCAAGCAGATTCAGCAATCCCTCCTGCCCAAATCCTCGTTGAAACTGGAGGGACTGCACATCGCCGGTTATTGTTTGCCGGCACTGCAGATCGGCGGCGATTACTTCGATTATTTTTGGACCCAGGATGCCGTCGACATCGTCATCGCGGACGTTTCCGGGCACAGCGTCGGAGCGGCTCTGATGATGGCCGAAACCCGCAGTACGTTGAAGGCGGAAACGAGCAACCTGATCAAAAACAAATCCAGCCTGAACAACAGCGCCGCAAATATTCTTCATGTCCTCAACAACCTGTTGTATGAAGATTTAAACCGGGCCGAACTGTTCATAACGATGTTTTATCTGAAATACGATATGACCACCGGGCAGTTGAAATACGCCAACGCCGGACACAACCGGGCATTGCTGCTGCGCCATGGTGAAAACACGTGCGGACAACTCGATGCTGAGGGATTGATCCTCGGCATCAACAAAGACGTGGCGTTTGAGGAAAAAACCGTCCATCTCAATAAAGGCGATCTGGTACTGCTTTATACGGACGGCATTACCGAAGCGCAGAATAAAAAAGGCGAATTCTTCGGTCCGGCACGCCTCTGCGGACTCTTTGCAACCAACGGCGGCCACTCAGCCCAAAATATCATCGACCATATTCTCAAAGGTCTTAAAGCATTTTGCCACAGCAACACATTCAGCGACGACATCTCCATGGTCGTACTCAAAATATTATGATGCCCGGCGGGCCCGTGCCTGATTGGTTGCGGTTGATCTCTTTGGATGCCCGCCTTGTTTACAGCACCGCCGGGAACCTGTTGTCTGCAAAATCAGATGGCAACTGCCCAAGACGATGGCCTGCAGTTCGAATAAGGAGGGCGAATAATTACCAACCAAAGGGTCTTGAATATACCTGGTGCGCAATTAGGTATTGTGTCCCCAGATTTTCCTCCGCAGCCGCCGCTCCGCCAGAGGCGCAACACTCGGTAATGGTGGGTGATCAACCCTTTCCATGCCGGGACTTGCACCCGACCAGCTCCCCCACGCTTTGCGCGGCGCGCTAACGTAATTCGTTATGCGCTCTTTCTATTTTCCCCTGGCTTATGCGCAATGCCCAGCAGACCATCTATTGAGATATCTTCATCAATCTTCGGCCAATGAATACCATACCCGGAAGGGGAAACCTCAAATTCTTTTAGTTCTTCCTCTTTTGCAGCTGCCAACAGGGGAGACACATCCTTCAGCTCGCATTGTATGTTATTACCATCAACAATGAGGCGAAGAATACCCTTCTCTACTTGTACCTTTTCTACTTCATGATGCTTTCTCATCGTTACCGACTCTCTTGGAACTGGTTCCATTGCTCTACAATATAATCGAAGTGTTCAAATATGATTTTACGTATCTGTTTCTTGTCTCGTGGCGACAGACCATAAGAATAGGCCTCTTGTATGTCGAAATAGTCTTCATCAATCCAATACTTGCATTCCATATCGCCTTTCCGGCAATGCACATGAATAGGTTCATTTCCTTCATTTGCATAGAAGAAAAGTCGCCAGCCAAATAGAAGAAGTAAAGTCGGCATCCTGAGGTTATCTCTCTATATATTTCACGCATAACGACCAAGCTTACCTGGCACTTTAGAGCTAGCTGTTTAGACCCGTGTGATCATTTACCTCGCAGGAGTTATCCGTTATTCTTGGCGCGAGAGGTTCTTCTGGAAATTGCCGGTGGGGCGACT
>DEII01000131.1 GCA_002352385.1 Methylococcaceae bacterium UBA2778
CTCATCCCAGCCTTCTCCCGGAGGAAGAAGGAGCACCCCACCTTAATTCAACAGCATTGGCGCGAGAGGCAGGTTACGCCCACCCGCAAGTCCATGAATGAATCTCTTAAGCTAGCGGCCGAGTTATGTTACGCTGTTTTTTTTATTGCTATGGCAATAAAGGACCGTGCTTGTTCGCTTCCGTCTTCTGCGTTGGAAAATGCGAAGCCGCGCTTTTTTCATGCCATCTGCAGATGTGAATACATTTGCACGATCTATGCTATCTTGAAATTTAACAGCCCTATTCTCGGACAGCCTCTCGGGAGGCTAAAAGAATAGATAACACCACTATTAATATTTCTTTGTCAAACATCTTCTTGAATCAAACACCCGAACAAACCGCAAAAAAACCGTCAGGGCTTCGTGTTTACAGCCGTCTGATGGCCTATGTCAAACCTTACTGGTTCATTTTCCTGGTCAGCATCATCGGTTATCTGATTTTTGCGGCGACACAGCCGATGTTTGCGGTTCTGATCGAATATATTGTCGACTCCATTCAGGAGCAGAACCGAGAGGGTATGTATTGGGTTCCCGGCGCTTTTGTCGGCATCATCGTGCTGCGGGGCATCGGCGCCTTTTTGGGTAGCTATTTTCTGGCTAAAGTGTCACTCAGCGTCGTCCATACGCTGCGCTGTAAAATGTTCGAACGCTATTTGCAGCTTCCCAACGTTTATTTTGACAACCAGAATTCAGGGCATCTGATTTCCCGTGTGACGCATGACGTACAGCAGGTGACCACCGCCGCTACGGTTGCCGTGAAAATCGTCGTCCGCGAAGGGTTGACGGTGATTGCGTTATTGGGGTACCTGATCTACATGAACTGGAAGCTGTCGTTGATCTTCATTGCGATTGCCCCTTTGATTGCTTTGCTGGTCAACTATGCCAGCAAACGCTTGCGTAAGATCAGCCGCAAAATTCAGGTATCGATGGGAAACATCACCCATGTCGCCTCGGAAATGATCACCGGTTTTCGTGTCGTTCGCAGCTTCGGCGGCGAGGAATACGAAAGGGCTCGCTTTTACGATGCCAGTCGCTACAATTTTCGTCAGTCCTTGAACCTGGTCAGGACGACAGCCATACATTCACCGCTGCTGCAGCTGATCGTGGCGTTGGCGCTTTCCACTCTTATCTATTTGGCCTTGTTGCTGATGACAGAAGCCAGTGCAGGATCGTTTGTCGCTTATATTACGGCGGCCGGATTGATCCCCAGGTCATTGCGCCAGTTGAGCGGTGCCAACACCAATATTCAGCGGGGAATTGCCGCCGCTGAAAGCATTTTCGAGATACTCGATGAGCCGGGGGAGGTGGACGAAGGCCATGTAGAAGTCGAGCGCGTCAAAGGAGACCTGCAGCTCATCGATCTCACGTTCAGCTATGAAGGGGCCGACAAACCCGTGCTGCGGGACATTTCATTCACCGTGCCCTCCGGAGAGCGGGTTGCGCTGGTCGGGCGTTCGGGAAGCGGGAAAACCACATTGGCCAGCTTGATTCCCCGCTTTTATGATTATCATCGAGGCCGGATTCTGCTCGATGGTGTGGAAATCAAACAATACACACGGAAAAATCTGCGTCAGCATATTGCATTGGTGACTCAACATGTCACCCTGTTCAATGATACCGTTGAAAAAAACATCGCCTACGGTTCGCTGGCCGGCGCTCCCAGGGAGGCGGTCATCGAGGCGGCGATGGCCGCCAATGCGATGGAATTTATCGATAAGCTGCCCCATGGGTTGGATACGTTGGTCGGCGAAAACGGGGTTAAGTTGTCCGGCGGTCAGCGCCAGCGTCTGGCGATTGCCCGGGCATTGCTGAAAGATGCTCCGGTGCTGATACTGGATGAAGCCACTTCCGCTCTTGACACCGAGTCTGAGCGTAAGATTCAAGAGGCGCTGAACCGGGTGATGCAGGGTAGAACGACAATTGTCATCGCGCACCGCCTGTCGACGGTCGAAAACGCGGATATCATCCTCGTCCTGGACAAAGGGCGCATCGTCGAGCGCGGCAATCACAAGGAATTGCTTGAAAGAGATGGCTATTATGCGCAATTGTATCGCGCGCAGTTCAAGGAGCAGCCCGATGTTGTTCAGGTGGCATAGGTTTTGTGCGTTCTGGTGAATGTGGTGGCGGCATACCCGCTTCACGCTGCCCTGGATTGTTGAGAACATGCGAAAGGTGTGGCGAGGAATAATTTTGCGGGTTTTTCTTGTCCAACAGAGGTAAGTCTCCAGAATCCTTTTGCCAACGATGCCACAACAACCGACCAGAAGCGAATATGATATCAATCCGTCGACCTACGACTGGTCGGTGCGGGTGTTCCGGACCCTGAGAAAAATGCTCAGCGTCCACATAAAGCTGCATTCAGAAAAAGCTCAGATTGAAGAGGGCAGCATTTTTCTGTTCAATCATTTCGCCCGCTTTGAAACGTTTATTCCGCAATATATGATTTACGAGGAGACCGGTGTGTACTGCTGCTCGGTTGCTTCTGCTGAGTTTTTTGAAGGAGACGATGTGCTGGCCAATTATCTGCGCAATGTCGGCGTCATCCCGCATGATCACCCAAGGCTGTTCCCCTTGCTGGCCGAACAGATATTGCGGGGCAGAAAAATCATTATTTTTCCCGAAGGCGGCATGGTGAAGGATCGGCAGGTGCTGGATAGTTCGGGGGAGTATAGCGTCTATTCCAGAACCGCCAAAGACCGGCGCAAACAGCACAAAGGCGCCGCGGTGCTTGCATTGGGGGTGGATGCTTTCAAAAAGACGGTCAAACAGGCCTATTACGATGAACGCGTCGATCTGCTGCGGCAATGGACCGACCAGCTGGAATTAGAAGATGTCGGGGCGTTGCTCGCGGAGACTATGCGCCCAACCCTGATCGTTCCCGCCAGTATTACTTTTTATCCGATCCGGGTGAGTGATAATATTCTTCGAAAGGGCGTCGAACTGCTGAACGAAGGGTTGACGCGCCGCCATTCGGAAGAATTGCTTATTGAAGGCAATATCCTGTTGAAAGAGACTGACATGGATATCCGTTTCGGCGAACCGATCGACCCATCCCGGACGTGGCGCTGGTGGGAACGTCAACTTCTGGCACGGCAGGCACCCGGTATCCGGTCGCTGGACGATTGGTACGTTGTTCCGGGTCGTCGGGGACAATGGCGCAAGCGCCTGTTTGGACTGGCTATGCGAAAAAGAGCCCGCGAGATCCGCAATGAATACATGCACCGGATCTATATCTCGGTCACTGTCAACATGAGCCATTTGGCCTCTTCGGTGATCATGGGCTGCGTCAAGCAAGGGCTCGGGGAGATCGGTCGGGATCTGTTCCATAAAGCCCTGTACCTCGCCATCAAGAAGTCGCAGCGACTGACGTCGGTCAACCTTCATCGAAGTCTGATGAATCCGGAAGCCTACCGGCACCTCATCGACGGCCACAGCACCGGTTTGGATCAATTTGTTTATATGGCTGAATCGAGTGGGCTCATCGAGCCGTGCGACACGGCCTATCGCTTTCTGCCGAAGCTTTGTCAGGAACAGGAATTCGATGAAATTCGCATGGAAAACATGGTGGCGGTTTATGTCAATGAAGTACAACCACTGGGGGAGGTGACGCAAGTGGTCGCCGAGGCGCTGACCGAAGCGGCGACGCTGAACGATCGGCGCTTGGCGAAACTTTATTTCGATGATGAAATCCGCTCCTGGCAGTGGGACAAGGCCTATTTTTCCAAACCCTGGTTCAATGAGATCAATCAGCAGGAGACCGCATCGGAAAGTGCCGCGCCTTTTCTGTTGCGGCCGGCGAACGGAAACGGAGTCGGTATCATTTTGGTGCATGGGTTCCTTTCATCGCCGGCCGAGGTCCGCTCGTTCGGCGACGCGCTTTTCGCTGAGGGGTTTACGGTGATTGGGGTCAGGCTCAAGGGACACGGGACATCGCCCGTGGAGCTGCGGGAAAAGAGTTGGGAGGAGTGGATGGCATCCATCGGTCGTGCGTATGAGATCATGGAAGCGTTGACCGATCGGATTTTCATGATCGGATTTTCAACGGGTGGCGCCTTGGTTTTGCGCTATGCCGCTGACCAGCCGGACTGCTTGATTGGAGTTGTCGCCATCTCCGTACCGATCAAGTTCCGCAACCCGACGATGATGTTCGTTCCCCTCGTGCACGGCACCAATACGCTGGTGCGCTGGCTCTCCTCCTACGAGGGCATCCGGCCGTATATCGTCAACAACCCGGAGCACCCGGATGTCAATTATCGCAACATTCCTGTGCGTGGATTGTACGAACTGCGGCGATTGGTCACCGAGCTGGAGAGCCGTTTAGCCGATGTGCATTGCCCGACTCTGATCGTTCAAGGAGATAAAGACCCTGTCGTGGTTCCAAAAAGTGCTGAAATCATTTTCGAAAAATTAGGCATGAAGGAAAAGGAGTTGCTCTTCATCCATTCCGAACACCATAGTATTCTCATGGAAAACGCCGATCACACACAAGAGAAGATTATGTTGTATCTCAACACGTGCTTGCAGAATGAGAGAACAGTTTCACAGCTATGCGGGCCGGCCCCGGCCGCTTAATAAGCCCTTGCCGAAAATATCGACAGCGGTGACCACGCCCTGGCTGGTGCATTATCCGAAAGAAATGCCCGCCGAGATTTCGCTCGAAGGGTTCTCGTCGATTGCTGCGTTTTTTGAGCGCACGGCCGAACAATACGCCACACGCCCCGCCTTTGCCAACATGGGAACGACGCTCGCGTATGCGGACATCGAGGAGCAAAGCCGCGCCTTCGCCAATTATCTGCATCACGAGCTCAGTCTAAAAAAAGGCGAGCGCGTTGCAATCATGCTGCCGAATATACTGCAAAACCCGATTGCGATCTTTGGGGCTCTGAGAGCGGGGCTGATTGTCGTCAATATCAATCCGTTGTATACCGCGCGTGAACTCAAGCTTCAGCTCGAGGACTCCGGCGCGTCGGCCATAGTGGTGCTTGAAAATTTTGCCCATCTGTTGTCTGGAATGCTCCCGGAACTGGCGCTGAGGAAAGTGATTGTCACACGTTTGGGGGATTGTCTGGCCTATCCTCGATCGATCGGTGTCAATCTTGTGGTCAAATATGTCAAGCGCTTGGTGCCGGGGTATGATCTTCCGCAGGCGGTCGGTTTCAAGCAGGCGCTCGAACAGGGTAGGGGGCATGCTTGTGATCTGCCGCGCGTGGGGCTCGAGGATATCGCTTTTTTGCAATACACGGGCGGAACGACGGGCATCTCGAAAGGTGCCGAATTGACCAACAAGAATCTGCTTGCCAATATGGTGCAGATTTCACATTGGATCCGGTACACGACCCCGAACGACAAGAAACTGGAATTCGGCCATGAGGTTGTCGTTACGGCGCTGCCGATCTACCACATTTTTGCGTTGACGGCCAACCTTCTGACGTTCTTGGGCATCGGCGGCATGAACTACCTCATTACCAACCCGCGTGATATGAAAAAGTTTGTCAGGGAGCTGAAAACCGTCCGCTTCACGTGCTTCACCGGAGTGAATACCTTGTTCAGCTATCTGCTGAAAACCCCGGGTTTCACCGACCTGGACTTCTCGTCGCTGAAAATGACGCTGGGCGGCGGCATGGCAGTGGATGAATCCATCGCCCGGCGTTGGCGAGATGTTACCGGCTGCACACTGACCGAAGCGTACGGGTTAACGGAGTCATCACCAGCGGTTTGCATCAACCGGTTCGATCTCGATCACTTCAGCGGCAGTATCGGCCCCCCCTTGCCGTCGACTGAATGCAGTATCCAGGATAGTCACGGTATCATGCTGGCGGTGGGTGAAACAGGCGAACTGTGCGTCCGCGGTCCTCAAGTGATGAAAGATTACTGGAATCGTCCCGAGGAGACTGCAAAGGCGTTTACGAAGAATGGGTGGCTTCGGACCGGCGATCTGGCCAGAATGGATGAAACCGGCTTGATCTATATCGTCGATCGCAAAAAGGATATGATCATCGTTTCCGGGTTCAATGTGTACCCATCGGAGATTGAATCGGTGATCACGGCTCACCCGGGCGTTTCTGAATGTGCTGTAATCGGAGTGCTGGACCCGCATACCGGCGAGGCAGTCAAAGCGATCGTGGTCAAGAGTGATCCTGAACTGGATGCACGCACATTGCGGAGCTATTGCCGGGAACAACTGACGGGCTATAAAAATCCCAAATACATCGAGTTTATCGACTACTTGCCCAAGACGAGCGTGGGCAAAATTCTGCGCCGGGCGTTGCGCAGGGCCGGGAGAGGAAAATGACCGGAGCAGGCAATCTGAACCGGTGCGTTGCTGCCTGGTTTGTGCCGACAAAGCGCATACCGATGGTCCGTCCGGCCAATGGGGATCCCATGGGCTCCATTCAACCATTGGAATATTAAGGAATTTAAAGTTTAGTTTCCCGAAGGGAGCGATTAAAAATTGACGAAGCCAAAATAATGATATATCCTTCCTCCGCGGCTAACCAAAGTTGCAGATAAGAAGATAAAAGCAACAGGTTGCGCGGTCGCCCAGAAATATGTTAGGGTACCGCTTGATCCCGCTATTGTCGATGTCCTGGTGTAAGGGGCATCGCTCGGGGAAAGGTTGGTGTTCAACAAAGCTGGAATGGTACAGTAGCACGTCCAAGACGGAATGTCTTGATATCGTTAATTATTTGGTTCTCAGTTGAGGAGGTGTAGTATGGAACAGCCTATCATCATAGGTTTCATTTTTTGGATTGTTGCTGTTATCGCTTTTTTTGCTTATAACAGAGTCAAATAGCGTGTCAACAACGCACGGTCTCGAAAGTTAGCATTTGAGGGGCTGTCGGGATCTAAAATGATCGGTCGCTGTCGATCAGTCCGATCATTGAAAAAAGCGGGTGCTGAAAGCCCCGCTTTTTTTTTGCCCGAAGAGATCGGCATTGCGCTTGCTCAGTTCTTGCTGGCGATTCGGTCGTCATGGGGCTTTCGCGCTTCTCCAAGAAGCGATGCGATGACGCCGAATTTTTTTGCAATCCTTGACAATTATTTGCAATGCCTTAGTATTGTTACGGTAAGCACAAAGAAATAAGTCGAATTTTCTGCCACGAAAAGAGGCGGCGTTGTGTTTTTTTTTAATCTCAAAATTAAAGGTGTGAGGTGATCTTATGAGAACGTATCGTCGAGTATTGTTGGTTTTGTGTGCCCTGTTTGTTCTGGGCGGTTGCGGCTATGGAGAGAATCGTGCGGGCCAAGGCCCTTCGGAAAGACCGGATTATATGGACAAGAACAAGGCGCAAGGGCAGTCGGAATAAGCTTATCCTGCTGAAACTCTCAAGCAATGCGTTCCCCGTATTGCTTCGGGGCATGCGTTGTCTTGGGTCTTGCATCGCATCAGGGGCGCAAGGCTCACTGACAAACATGCCCGAAGCAACGGGGAATCGCCGGGAATCGCAAGCGTTGTGTGCGGCCGGTGCTTATGGGGATCGACCTGTTCTACATCTGCTGTTCCGCTCCCACGCGTGGGAAGCGTCCACCGCTTCGAATCCTGAGATTTAACCCGAAGATTTCACAAATTTGCGGCGATATCGCGCAGGATATTGGTTTCACCTGATGCTTTAAATAAAATTCCATCAGCCCTTTATTTTTGTCGGT
>DEII01000226.1 GCA_002352385.1 Methylococcaceae bacterium UBA2778
GGAGACGGTTGTCCGGGAGAATATTTCGGTTGTCATGATAGTCCTGAACAATTCCGTGCTTGGCTATCAGAAGGATGCCGAAAAAGTAAAATTCGGCCGCTACACGGGAGCCTGTCACTTCGGCGCCGTTGATCATGCGGCGATCGCCCGTGCCTGCGGTTGCGCTGCCGAACGCATCGACAATCCAGGTGATTTGTCGAAGGCTTTGAAAGCAGCTCTGGAGCGGCCGGGCCCGACGCTCATAGAGGTCGTGACCGATCCGGAAGCCTATCCGCCCATAACGATGTTCGACGGCAAGCTGGACGCGCAGGCGTCAATTTCTAAGAAACAGTAATGTCGCCGTTATCTCTAGAAGAATCCTCCCTGCAAAAACCTGACCCGGCCTTGTGCCGGGTCGCTTTTCTCTAGGCAGCATCCTGAGAGGCGCCGAAAGAAATGGTCTCTTGTATTGGGTTGGGCCGTCTATGCTGCAGCCTGAAAAAGTCCTTGCTGATATCGTCGGTTGCAAGCCCCCGCAACCAACCCACCAAAGAAAGCCTCGTAATCTCAATGAGATAGCGGGGTTTTGCTTTTTTGGAATAAAGCGGGCCCCAATAATATCAATGGGTTAGCCCAGTAGGTTCAAATCACCCCGCAACCAACTTACTGTGATGCGCCGGGAAGGGCTCATGACTTCCGGTTGCTGAATCGATGCTGTCGAAAATCTACTATCGTTTATTCTTCGTTGTTTGACCCTACCCGGTCATTGATTGCCACCAGATTACCAGCTTAGCTGGTGATCCGGAGGCAACAACAATGGTCGGAACCGAGAGGCGCTGCCTCACTATGCTCCCTACCCCTTGTGTTCAGTGCGGGATGACCTGATTTTCCGGAAATCGCGTGTCGGTCGGATCTTCCCGACAATTTTTTTTCTGCGACAGACGCAGGGACCGGAGCGCGACCAAGCAAATGACAGCTACCCCGAGTTCCAGCGCCATGATTTGCACCATCGCGCCGTTCGGTAGTCCATCGATGACCACACTCACCACACGCGAAAGACCGTAACTCAAGTAAAGGGTGGCAGAAACTACCAGGGCCGGGAGCGCCAACTTGGCGCGGATGGTACCGAACAAGGCGAATAGGCCGCAGGCCATCAGCAACCCGCCTGAAGCCCTCATTTCGTTCAGCAAGTTCACATCGTCAGCAACCACAATGCCCGCTGATGCGTGGAAGGCATGCGGTATGAATAAAATCGCCGAACCAACGCCTGTGGCTATCAACCCGGAGAGCGCCAGGATCGCTTTTACGAAGATCGAGTTCTGCATGGCTTTTTCTCCTGTTGGATTACCAAACGCAAACCCAAAATACGGCATCGCTTGAGATGCACAATGCGCATTAGTCTTGAATTCTTACCCATTTGTCCATATTCTCCGGACGATAGATTTCCACATACCGTTCTCCGAGCTCATGAACTCTCACGATCCCCCCATTTTCGATCCTGCATTGATTGCCCAACCGCTGGGCGATCCGCTCGGCGAAATCCTGCATTTGCTCAAGCTGACCGGAACGTTTTATTGCCAATCCAGGCTTTCCGCTCCCTGGGGCATTGAGGTTCCCGCCCTTGGGGAGGTGATGTCGTTTGCAGTGGTAACGAGTGGCCGCTGCTGGCTCACGGCAGGCGGTAACGACTCCTTGCTTGTCGAGCAGGGCAATCTCATTCTCTTGACCGGCGGGGCCAAACACTGTCTTCGTAGCGATCCAGAGGTCCCCACCGAGCACCTTGATACACTACCTGCAAGAAAGGTTACGGAAGTTTACGAAACTCTCGACTATGGTGGCGGGGGCGAAATTACCTCGATCATGTACGGAGTTGTCAGGGTTGATCATGCCGCAAGCGGCATACTCATGAGCCTCCTTCCTGACGTCTTTAAGATCGATATCTGGAACGACAATTCGGATAGTTGGCTACAAGGAACCTTGCAGTTCATAGCGCGGGAAGCGCGCGCATTGCGCCCGGGCGGCGGAACCGTAATCACGCGCCTCGCCGATGTCGTCGTTATCGAGGCGATCAGGACGTGGATCAATACGGCGCCCGAGGCTGACAAAGGTTGGCTCAAAGCGACACGGGACAAACAAATCGGACGGGCCATCATCGCAATACATCGTGCGCCTGCTGAAGATTGGACAGTTGAAAAACTAGCCAAGGTGGCAGGCATGTCGCGGTCCGCGTTTTCTGCGCGCTTCACTAGCATGGTTGGCCAGTCGGCTATCCAATATCTGACCATATGGCGAATGCAGCTGGCTCGCGAGAAGCTCCTGCAGACAACGCAGTCAGTGGCGGCAGTAGCGATCGAACTGGGGTACCAATCGGAACCTGCGTTCAGCCGCGCTTTTAAACGTGTTTTTCGGGAGACACCGGGGCAGGTCCGCCGTCAATAGAAAAAGCCTCTTGGCCGGGAAGAGCCACCTGTCATCTGACTATTCGGCAATTATGAATTCTGTAACGGATCCGTTCTCACGGTCGAGGCGACGTCGCTCTCCGACGCGCCTGTCAGGGCATTGATCGCTCCCGCCGCCGCCGACACCATTATTCTAGTGGAGGTTTAGTGGGCCAGAGTGGACAACCTGGTCGCTGAATTTGTCCTAACCCATTGTTGTTGCGGAATTTTCCGCTATTTAGCCCCCGCGCCGAAAAAAGTAGATAAAGCGGGTTGCGAGCCCCCGCAACCAATTTGATCTAATATAACCCAACATAAATAATAGTTTATCCAAGGGCGCCCGGTTTGCATGAAAACGGCTCCACACAAAATCAATAACTTAGCCTGCAGGTTCAAATCACCTCGCAACCAACTTTGCCCCTCAAAGCGCTCTTTTGCGATAAGTGGAAGGTATGGCAGGTTTCGACAGGTTCTGTTGAAAAACCCGGTTGCGAATACTTCGAGGCGGACGCAACGATGATTCGCTGAGAAAGGTGATCGCAGACGATCGTTGCGCAAGAGCCTCCCGCCTGATTCGAATGTTACAAGCCGAATTGGTCTGCGGAGTTTTTCGACAGAATAGACCCATAGCAGTTGCACGGTCAGTCGGTGATAGATCCACTGACTTTAGAGTTGGGCCAAAGTGTGGGGCATGGGAGCCTGCGTTGACTCAAACAACGGACCGTTATTCGCTATGACAATGAAGGACCTGTTGTCTGCATGGCCGTTCCTTCTAGGGTGGCCTACCATCTTCGCCGCAATAGTTTTTGCAGCTGCGTCCGTCTATGCAAAGAAACCGTGGCTCGCTTTTGTCGCGGCAATTTTGGTAGTTCCAACAAGTTACTACCTAGTCGGAAGTCCGGGTGTTGGATGGTTAGGTGCATTGCCGGCGGCACTTCTCGTCGCTCTCGGTATTTGGTTGGCAAGAACAAACCGCCGTAGCACAGGTTAAACGATACAATTAGGTGGGAGCTATCATACATATCTGTGATGCAATGGATTCAATGAATGACCGCACCTGGCCGGAAATTGACCGTCGCGAATGGCTCAAGTCGACCTGAAGCGGTTGTTGGCGATGTGCTAGATGAACGGCAAGGGTTCGCCAAAACCGGATAGAGCATCATAGAATAATAGAAGGAGATCCCCACGCTGATGACCGTGGAGGCGATCGCCGCGATCAGCATGACGGTTTCTACCGACATGGGCGAATGGCCGCTGGTGCAGACAGCCGGCCGAGCTTTGCAAAGCTGTACCATCGGCGCGTTAGGCCGTAGCCACGGGCACCTAACCCAGCATATCGCCCAGGCGACCCTCCAGAAACCGCCGCTCGGCTGCGTTGCGGGTCAGGGCGAGGGTCTGGCGATAGGCCTTGGCGGCCGCGGTCTTGCGGCCGGCGCGGCGCAGTGTGTCGGCATGGGCAGCATGAAAGGGCTGGTAGCTGGCGAGGGCGCCTTGTCTCTCCAGTTCGGCCAGCGTCGGTAGCGCGGCTTCGGCGCCCTCGGCAAAGGACAATGCCACGGCGGCGTTGAGCCTGACCACTGGCGAGGGCTGGAGGGCGTAGAGTTCGCCATAGAGCAGCGTGATCTGCCGCCAGTCGGTCGCGGTGGCGCTCGGCGCCTGGGCGTGGATGGCACTGATCGCCGCCTGGATTTGATAGGGCCCGGGGCTGCCCTGGGCGAGCGCGCTTTCCAGCAGGCGGGCCCCGGCCGCGATCAGGCCCTGGTCCCAGCGCGCACGGTCCTGCTGTTCCAAGGTGATCAGGTTGCCTTGGGCGTCGCTGCGCGCAACACGCCGGGAATCATGTAGTAACATCAGGGCAAGCAGGCCGGCAGCCTCAGGCTCCTCCGGCACCAGTTGGGCCAGGATCCGGCCCAGGCGGATCGCCTCCCGGCACAGTTCGCCACGGGTCGGCGCCTCGCCGGAGGTCGCGGCGTAGCCCTCATTGAAGATCAGGTAGATGACTGAAAGTACCGAGCCGAGCCGCTCCGCCCAAAGGTCCGGCTCCGGTACTTCATAGGGGATGCCGGCGGCCTTGATCTTGCGCTTGGCGCGGGTCAGGCGCTGAGCCATGGTCGCCTCCGGCACTAGGAAAGCGCGGGCGATCTCTTCCGTCGCCAGGCCGCCCAACGTACGCAAGGTCAACGCGACCCGGGCCGCCTCGGCCAGGGCCGGGTGGCAGCACGTGAAGATCAGCCGAAGCCGTTCGTCGGCAATGCTCTCGTCCAAGTCATCCTGCCCGGCCTGGCGGTCAAGCTCGTGCAGCACGGCAAGCTCGGCTCGCTTGGCCTGGAAATTGGCGTCGCGGCGCAGCCTGTCGATCGCCTTGCGCCGGGCGGTTTGCAGCAGCCAGGCGCGGGGCTGTGCCGGCACGCCGTCCCTGGGCCAGTGCCCCAGTGCGGCTACGACGGCATCCTGGAGCACGTCCTCGGCCAGGGCGAGGTCACGCAACTGCCCGACCAGGCTCGCCAGGACACGGCCCCATTCCTCGCGGGCGATGCCTTTGATGGCCGCCCGGGTCTGCTCCAGCGATGCCGGTGTCAACTAACCTCCGTTACGGGCAACCTCCGTTACGGGAGCCGCCATCCCAGCGGCCCCAAGTTGTTGGCCTCAGTCTCAATCGAACACCATGATGGGCCGGACCTCGATAGACCCGGAGGCCGCAGTCGGGATCCGGGCAGCGTAGGCAATCGCCTCGTCGAGGTCCTTGCATTCGAGGATATAGTAACCACCGAGCTGCTCCTTGGTCTCGGCGAAGGGGCCGTCGGTGGTGTCGGTCTTGCCGCCGCGAACCCGTACCGTGGTAGCCGTGGCGACCGGCTGCAGCGGATCGCCGGCGACCATCACGCTCTTTTCCTGGATATCCTTGGTGAAGGCCATATAGTCCTGCATCAGCTGGCCCATTTCCGGCGTACCGGGTTGAGGGTGTTTGGCTTCATCACCGTAGATCAGGCACATATATTTCATCTGGCAACTCTCCCGATTATAGCCCCGCCATCGGGGCCTTCCCTTTATAGACGAATGGTAGCCTTTGAAATCGACATTGCGTAAAAAATGTACCCACCTAGCTGTGGCATACTCCATAGATGACTCGGCCGGTAGGAGTGTAGCCTATCAGTCAATAGGCTGAACTCGATTCGAGGCGGTCGCTCTTGATTGTTGGCGTAAATAACGGCTTTCGGAACACAAACCGGTCGTCCAACTCCGGCGACGGGTTAGGTTATTGATAGCCAATTTTGGTCGTTCCGTTTTTTTCAAGTAAATGGGTGTCTAAGTGATTCCGATTGCAAATGTTCTTTGTGAATCCCATTCAGTGGGCGATTTTGGAGGGTGACTTTGTTTCCGTCGAGGCCACTATTTTTCTGCCAAATAGCGATGGGGAAAAGTAGAGCGCGAGGATTACCGCTATCATCCCCAAAATTCGTAATGGGACGGGTACAACATGATTGAAAACTACGGCAAGCACAGCAATTAAAATAATCATGCGGATTGGCAAAGCGATATGCCCCTTTAGATAGCCCGTTGTGGCCGCTGCCATTAAAGTCAGGCTGACCAAAAGCAAAATAAATTCACTGATAATTTCGAACGTCGTGCCCTCTAGTGTGAGCGCAGGTGAATAGAGGTAATAAAAACCGACGACGAATCCAGCCAAGGCCAACCGAAATGCTTGGGCGCCTGTCCATATGGGATGAGATCGCGCAATGGATGCCGCAGCGTAGGATGCTACCGAAACCGGCGGTGTCGCGTCCGCCAGGACGGCAAAGTACATAACGAAAAGATGCGCCGGTAGCATCTCGATTCCAAGTTGAATAAGAATCGGAGCGCCGATGGCTGAGGTGATCACGTAGGCTGCTGACGTCGGCACGCCCATCCCAAGGAGGAGGGTGCAAAACATCAATAAAACTCCGGCGTAAATGAGATTTCCGGACGCCACCGCCATAATCATCCCCCCGATGGAAACTGAAAGCCCGGTCACCGTCAGCCCAGCGATTACGATGTTTGCGCAAACGCATGCCAAGGCCACGGGGATAATGCTGCGCCCTCCATTCGCCAGAATTTCTAAGAATTTTGCGGGAGTTATTCTGGTTTCTTTGCGGAACCACGAAACGATGACGGTCGCCACGATGGACCAAAATGCGGAGTAATGAGGGGAAAACCGCATGATCAACATGGATACGAGCACGACAATTGGAATTAGCAAATGGCAATCTTTTAGGATGTCGCGCCCAGTCGGAATATCTTCGCGGGGCATGCCTTTAAGGCCGAGTTTTCCCGCTTCAAAGTGGACGGTTACAAGAACCATATAAAAATAACAGATGGCACCGAGGCTCGCCCCGGCGATGATGGTTGTGTATGGAATCTGAGTAATTTCCACCATGATAAAAGCGGCGGCCCCCATAATCGGCGGCATAATCTGCCCACCAACGCTGGCCGATGTTTCAACGCCACCGGCAAAGGTTCCTTTGTATCCAAGTCGTTTCATCATGGGGATTGTAAAAGTCCCAGTGGTGAAAACGTTTGCTGAGGAGGAGCCGCTCATGGTTCCCATAAGCGCTGACGACACAACAGCGACTTTGGCAGGGCCACCGGAATAACGACCCGCGATGACAGCGCCGATGTTGCTGAAGAGCCGTCCCGTGCCGCTGCCGTCCATGAATGCGCCGAAGATTATGAATATCGCTACCATGGTTGCGGCAACGCCGGTGACGAAACCATAAACCCCCTGGCCACCGACGAGATACATCGTCTCGACCACCAGCTCTGAGCCGAGGTCGCGGAAATAGAGCATGCCCGGCGCGTATTCAGTTACAAATAGATAGGCGATCATGATTGCGGCCACCATCATAAGCGCCGGTGTTACCGCCCGGCGGACAGCCTCCAATAGCAAAACGATAATCATGATTCCAAAAACCCACTCCATCGGCAGCAGAGGGTCGACGTTTTCGATCCTGAGATAAATTCGGGGAGCTTCAAAAAGCACGTATAAATTCGGCAATACGGAAAGCAGCGCAAAAATAATGTCAGGAACCGTTGGCCGATCTTTTGGTGACGAGTCCCGGGCAGGAAATAGCAGAAAAGCGAGCGGCAAAAACCACGTCAGAAAAAGGGAACGCTGCTCTAGGGGGCCAAAAAACCCGAAGCCGGATGTGTAAAGATGGAACACAGCCGCCGAGCCGGCCCAGATAGAGACCGCAATCCCCGTTCGTCCAGAAAGCTGTCTCATTAAAGGCCCTCCCTTGCTCGTCACCTAAAAAAATGGAAACGGGCCGCCATCCCGGTTTATAGAACCGAAAACAGCGACCCGTCTCCAGGGAGGGGCTACTTTAAGTAACCCTTTTCTTTGTAGTAACGTGCCGCGCCTGCATGCAGGGGAACCTTGCCGTCACCGATGGCGTTCTTGCAATCGAATGTGGCCATAGCCTTGGCAATTGACCCAAGGCGGTCGGTGTTCTCGCAAAGATTTTTGACCACTTTGTAGATTGAATCTGCGGATGCGTCCGCCGAGCCGTACAAGCTTGTCGAAGTGGTTAAAACCTTTGTTGCGCCGCCCTGAATGCGCGGATACGTGCCGGCAGGGATGTCCCTTGAGATGTATCCGTAATCTGCCGCCATTTTCTTTCTTAGATCAGCCGGAAACTCAACCAGTTCAGCCTTCCGGCTTTGGGTCGCATCAATGACCATGGCACCGGGAAGCCCAAGAAGAACGAAGATGTAGTCAATTTGGTTATCCTTGAATGCGGACGCTAAGTCGGTGTAGCCGGCATTAAATATTTTTCCGGACTTCCGCAAGGCATCGTAGGACGTCTTGTAATAGTCCATGGCGAACCTGAAGGAATATTCGTCGGTGGAGCCTGCTTTCGCGACACCGATCTTGTTCCTGCCGTTTGTGAAGATTCCTTTGAAGTCGGTCTTATCACCATTGGCGCGAACCATATGGAGGTAATTAATCGCCAATCCATCAGCGACCAACCGAAGCTTGCCATGCTTCTTCCCATTGAACGGTGTCGTGCCGTTGACAGCGGCAACAGCAAAGATGCTCTGCACCATTCCCAATTGGCTTTTACCGGAGTTTATTTTTGAAGGGTTTGAAACGCCACCGCCGGTAACCGTTTTGATCGTCACGGACGCGTCTTTTTCATGAACAAGCGACGAGATGCCAGCCGCCATGGTGTACCAGCCGCCGCCAAGACCACCGGCAGTGAATTCGAGGGTTTCAGCTTGACCCGCCGAGGGCATGGCTATCGTGGCCACCATTGCGGCGATGAAAGTTTTTCTCATTTTTGATCTCCCTGTTGCGTGAATAAATTCAATTTCTGTCCCACGGTGGAGACGAGGAGGTGTTGATCACGCCAATGATGTAACCATAATTCCATATTGCATGCAATATGGAATATGGATATAACGAAATCAGCCCTTCGCCTAAGGGATGGGGGTATGAAAAAAACTCGTTTAGGGAGGCCACGGTGAATATCGATCTTCGAAATTATGACGCTGTCACATTTGACTGTTACGGAACGTTGATCGACTGGGATACGGGGATATCCAATGATTTAGGACCGTTAGCGGTACAGCACGAATTGCCGGGCAAAATTGCCGATCTCGTTGAGTCCTTCGCCAAGTTCCAATACGAAAATCAGCGGATTCGTCCCTTTAAGAACTATCGAGAGGTGATCCGGGATTCCTTGGAGGAGGCCGTCTCCCTGGTAGATGTATCCATTCCCGCGCGTGATCTGGATGCTTTCGCGAAATCGGTGGGGACGTGGCCCGCTTTTGCGGACACGGTCGATAGCCTTCGCGTACTGAAATCATACGGACTGCATCTAGGTGTGCTTTCAAATGTCGACCGCTTATCGTTCGAACAGTCCCACGAAAGATTGGGGTGTCTTATTGATACAGTTGTTACGGCGGATATGGCACAAGCCTATAAACCGGATTTGGAGATGTTTAACGCACTATTTCAAGCATTGGAGGAGAAAGGGATTAGCCGGGATCGTGTGCTTCATTTGGCGCAAAGCCGCTTTCATGATGTTGCCCCCGGAAATGAGATAGGGCTTGATGTAGTTTGGATCGATCGCCGGCACGGGCGTCCGGGCAAGGGAGTAACGATCAGCGTTGACGCCGCTCCAGTAGCACGCTTTGCCAATCTTGAAGAATTTTGTTCCTCTTCACTTTGTTAGTCGCTCTAAGCGCGTTCTCACTGGTCTTGGCTTGTTGCTAATTTTATGTGGTGATAAAAAGAACAAAATGCCTAAATTTGATCCACTTGCAGAACCTCTGCCCATGCATATCCAGGTCGCTGACGCGATCAAGAAGGCCATCATGCGTGGTGATCTGAAGTTCCGTGAACGCCTGCCCCTGGAAGAACTGGGTAAAGAACTTGGTGTGAGCCGCATGCCGGTGCGCGAAGCGCTCATCCGTCTTGAAAAGGAGGGCCTTGTTGTTTTCAACAATCGCCGAGGGGCGGAGGTCGCTGGGATTACGCTTGAGCAGGTACTTGACATCACCAATCTGCGCAGCATGTTGGAATCCGATGCGCTTAAACGCGCAAAGGATCACTACGAACCACAACATTTCGTCGAAGCGCGTTCAATTTTAAAGAAAGCCAGCCGCACAAAAGATGCCGACGAGCTTGGGGATCTGCATTGGCAATTCCATCATTGTCTCTATGCCCCGTGTAATCGTCCAATACAAATGGAAATGATCGACACTCTGCACTCCAATGTTGAACGGATTTTCCGGATGCTGTGGCGGGATTCAGGGCTAAGAAGCAACTGGATTGAGGATCACAACGAAATCCTGGTTTCTCTGGAAAAAGGGGACTTGGAAAAAGCCCTTGTTATGGTGGAGGATCACATGCAGGTCACCACGGACCGGATTGCTGGATTTTTAAATTCCCAGTAGGAATTATCGCTTCCGGGTTGCACCTGTCGCCACCAAGGCATCTTTCAATACCTTGATCATTGGCCCGCGTTTTGGTGTGGCGTGAGTAAGCAGGCATATCCGCCGCGAAAATTCGTTCCCCAATGATTTTGAAATGTAGAGTTTTCTCGCATATCTTTGCAGCCCAACCCATCGGGGCAGGATAGTAACGCCTACGCCATCACATACCAGTATGGCAATTGTCTCAGGGCTATCTAGGATACAGAACGGTTTTTTTTCAACGTCAGCCTTAGTGAGGTACGCGTCGATCATCTTAACTCCCCAGGCTTCCGGATCGTAGGCGATATAGGGCTCCGACAGCAGACTGGTTAGAATGGAATCCGTGGGCCTCTTCTTCGATAGAAAAACCAAAGGTTCTTCTCGTAAAATTGTTTTGCGAATTGACTTTGGGAGTGCAATGGGTGGCTCAACAGTCAACGCAGCGTCGATTTTCTCGGCGACCAGATCGCTATACAAATCCTTTGAGGCACCGGGAACAATATAGGGTTGTAGAGTGGTATGGTTTCTCTGCAGGGAACGTAATACCTCGGGCATATCGTCGGTAAGAACCGTTGAAATGGCTCCGATCCGGAAGGTTCCCGTTAAACCGGTTTCATCGATATCGCCGGAAAGATTATCTGCATCCTGGACCATTCTCCTTACCCTGGGGAGCATTTGGACGCAGGCGTGGGTTGGGATCGCGTTGTGACCGACCCGATTGAGAAGATCGACTTTCAACTCATTTTCAAGTGCCCTAATGCGTTGGCCGACAGCCGCGGCTGTAAGCCCCGAAAACCGTGCGGCCTCAGCAATGGAGCCCTTTTCAACGGTCACCAGGAGGCTTTTTAGAAAGCGAGTATCCAAAAGAAATCCTTTAGTATGAATATAAAAATATATGTTATTTCTTTTGTGCCGTCCAGCATAAGATTCCTCCAAATCCAAGGAGGTACTTATGAACTTTGTTCTACGTCATCCATTTTCTGAAGAAGTAGCAGATTCAATCACGCGGTTAAATCTCCCGGAACGCTTTGACATCGCATCGCCGAGCGTCCGGCAAACGGATATCGAACTCCTCTCTGTCGCGCCTCCGGGATTTATGGATATCACGCACTTCGACACGGTGCGTTTCCCGCCCCCAAATTGGGCACTACAACGCTTTGCAGAAGCAGCAGGTGATGGCTCGCTCGCGTATTCCAATTACCGCGGCAACAAAGACGTCCTTGAAAAAGTTGCTGAAAATGTCAGTCGGTTCCTTGGCGTCTCAGTTGATCCCAAGCGGAACATAATTCTGACTCCGGGAACCCAATCGGCACTTTTTGGGGTTCTATCTGCTCGTGTAAATCCAGGCCAGCGCGTGGCGGTTATGGACCCAGACTATCTTTTTACCGCCCGCATTTTGAGGTTTTTGGGAGCTGAGGTTGGGTATGTACCTCTTTCGCTTACTAATGGCCGATATGAACCAGATTTAGATATGCTGGAATTGGAGTTCGCCAAAAATAATGCGCAGCATCTCGTATTTTCACACCCGAACAATCCAACGGGCGCGGTTTACTCAAAAGAGATTCTCAATGCCATCGGAGAACTTGCGATAAGGTATGGTGTCTCAATTTGTGTCGATGAACTTTATTCGCGTTTAGTCTATGACAGCACAGAATTCAATCATCTGGCGGCACAAGACGGCTTATTTGAACAAACCGCTACGCTTCTTGGTCCGAGCAAAACCGAGTCCATGAGCGGCTATCGCCTCGGTGTTGTTGTCGGCGATGAGAAGCTCATGCAAGCCGTTGAAAATATTTTATCAATCACCTCACTTCGGGCCCCCGCTTATGCGCAACATATTTTGCCATATTGGCTGGCCAAGGATGGCGAATGGCTGCAGAGCCTGTTGCATGATTTTAAGGGCCTGCGGGAATTGACGATCAGCGCAATGACTTCGCTTGCCTGGTTGAAAGTTCACCCGCAACAGGGAACGGCCTATTTATGGCTGGACGTATCCGCCCTTGGCCTACCAGGAGCTGTTGTTGCTAGGGCACTTCTTGAAAAGGCAGGTGTACTGGTCAGCCCTGGCTATCAATTCGGGCCGAAGTCTGATGGTCACTTCCGAGTTTGCTATGCTCGTGATGAGAAGCATTGGCCAGAAGCTCTTGACCGGATTGTGCGGGTCCTTGGCGACTTGGCGAAACGCCAAGGGCTATAGGTCGCGGTTTCGACAACATTTGAGGGGCATGCGGTGAAACGAGCAGTTCAAACTCCAAAAGCGCCTCTTCCGGCAGGCACATACAGCCAGGCCATCGTAACTTCCGGAACCCTGGTTTTTATTTCGGGACAGACCCCACGTTTTTCCGATGGGCAACGTCTCATCGGTGCCGATTTTGAAGCGCAAGCCTTACAGGCAATGGAAAATTTGAAGGCCATTGCTGAAGCAGCAGGAGGAACACTCGACACTCACTGTGCAAAGGTAACCGTGTACTTGCGGGATATTGAAGACCGATTTGCCTTTGATAGGGTCTATGCAAAATATGTTGGAAAAACTCCGCCAGCGCGAGCAATTGTGCAATCAAACTTCGTTGAATTTGATGTGGAGGTTGAAGCCATCCTCGCTTTGTGAAGCTCTAACCTATTTTTAAGAGGGGTAGACTAGAGACACGCATACCTCCCCGTGCCCAGAATTGTCCAAGTCGGCCCACCAATAAAATCAAGGCCTAGCCAAGACAGGTAATCAGCTTGTGTCCGTTGCTCGACCAAAAAACAATGACTTAACCTGCAGGTTCAAGTCACTCCGCAACCAATCTGCAGATGCAATGCTTCCGCAATCTCCGGTTATGGGTTTGAACTTGTCCTGAGGTGGTCGCAGAGCCCGACTGAGCGGATTTTTCAGTTGAGGCCAGCCGAATTCCAGATGCTCAAATCTTAATTCTTCCGTGATGAAGGAAGCTGAGCGGGATTGAAACAAGGTCTGGCAATCGGATGAAGGACACTTAAAAAGCGATCCTAATAACCAGAGTATCAGTTTTGTTTTTTCGGCCATAGGTGAGAATCATGGCACGATCCACCCTCGGAAGGCTGATTCAGCCACTGGATGAGATTTTCGATAAGGACAGGTCCGCTATTGGCGATACATCGCCGTCTCGTCCAGTAGCCACGAGCGGAACGCGGCGATGCGCGGGTCGTCAAGGCGACCCGGCGGCGCGACCAGATAATAGGCGAAGCTGTCTGGTGCGCCGATACCGAGCTCAAACGGACACACCAGGCGGCCCGCCGCGACATCGTCGCCGATCAGGAAATCCGAACACAGAGCCACGCCCAGCCCATCAATGGCGGCCTTCATGGCTATCGCGCTATGGGTGAACCGCGGTCCCTTGCCGGCATCGACACCGTCGACCCCGGCTGCCTTCAGCCATACGTTCCAAGTCGGCCAGACATCTGATTCGTCGAACCACATTCCGTGCAGAAGGGTGTGATGGCGCAGATCATCGGGGGTCAGTAACGGATTCTCGCCTTCCAGAAGCGTTGGACTGCAGACCGGATACTCCCGCAGGCCGACGATACGTTCCGAATGCAGCCCCGCATAAGCGCCGCCGCCATAGCGGATTGCAATATCGGCCTCAAGGCCAAACAAATCGGCGATGCTGTCGGAGACGTCCAACAGGATATCGACCTCGGGGTGCCGGTTGCGAAAGCCATCGAGGCGCGAGATTAGCCACATGGTTGCAAACGAGGTATTTGCGCTGATCGTCAGGTGCCGCGGTTTCACCGCTGTGCGCATGCGCATGACGCCTTCTTGGAAACGCTCTAAGCCTTCGCGCAGCAACGGCTGCGCCGCCTGGCCGGCCTCGGTGATGGTCAACCCGCGCGCCTGGCGGCGAAACAGTTCGACACCGACAAATGCCTCCAGCGCCTTGACCTGATGGCTGACGGCGGCCGGCGTCACGTGCAGTTCCTCGGCCGCCTGGGCGAAGCTTTCGTGGCGGGCGGCGGCCTCAAAGGTGCGCAAAGCGGTCAAAGGAGGAAGCGGTTCGGTCATCTCAAATAGACTTAAAATATCTAATCCATAGGCTAAGAAAGGATCGTTTGTATGAGCGATAAAGTCAAGATATTTAATGATTATAGAGAAAATGAAGGAATCAATAGCCTTATATTTATTAGCCTCAGGAGCCTTGCATGTACGCCTACGAAAGACCTCAGGCCAGATTGGTCTTCCGCCTTGTTTCAGCAATCAGGGATCGCCGCAGGCGCCGCGGGGCAATCCGCGACCTGCGCCGGATGAGCGATCTGCAGCTCACCGATATCGGCATTGAGCGCCACCGCATTTCCGAGGTGGTTGATGGCCTGATGGCAAAAAACGCGGCCAAGGACGAAGACCGCCCAGCCTGTCATGACGGTTGCTCCGCTGCGGTCTTTCACCCTGTCGCTCCGGCCTGAATCCGAGTCGCCTGTTCGTTTGGCGCGGTCCACGGGAATGACCAAGTAATAGGGAAGGTGGAACGAGCAACATTAAGATTCTCTAGACCACAGGTTATGCAGAGAATCCCGAACCACTCCCCATTTTCAGAACAGGTTTGGCGACGACTTAAGCTACAATTCGAGCCTTCCAGTCGGCTTCTGTCCGGTTCGCTTCATACTGTCAAGCCCGTCGCCTGGAGGTCTGGGCGTAAGCTGGTGCCGGAGGGTAACAGGTCTTCCCGTTATTCTGCAGCTGTCGTTTGTCCGCCATGGGCGTTGTGCGGCCACTGGTTACTTTTCGAAACCACAAGGCGCCGTGAGCTCTTAATTGCTGAAATGGCTAACGATCAGCTTTCTTTAATCGCCGCAGGAGTTGAGCAAGCCACCGGGAAAAGAGATCAGTCCCTTTGGGCTTGGTAGGTGAATTTTTACCTTGGGCTGAAAAAGGCCCGATGGGTTCGCCCCATCTGTCCCTGAGGACGCGTTGGCCTCGGAGGCTATTGCGATCCTTACTCGCGGAACTATCGTTCAGCTTTTCCATTATTATTCATGACCAATCATGTATAAACGCGTAGTATGAAGATTAATCCGTTGAAATTGATGATTAAAAATGATAATTCTTCATTTAATCATGAAATATTATTCATAAATAATGCTTGAACGCCTGCCACCACTAGCCACGTTGCGTGCCTTTGAGGCAGTGGCGCGGACTGCCAGCTTTACCCGGGCGGCGGAAGAATTGAACGTCACCCAGAGCGCCATAAGCCATCAGGTCCGCAGTCTCGAGGAGCAATGGGGTTTGCGGCTTTTCCACCGCGATACGCGGTTGGTAAAACTGACTGAGAACGGTCACGTTTTGTTGCCGGTGGTGCGCGAATGCTTCGAGACCCTGGGCGATACGGTGCGCAGGTTGCGCAACGACACGCTCGGCGGCCCGTTAAGGATCAACCTGCTCCAGTCCTTCGCTGTTAAATGGCTGCTGCCGCGCCTGCCGGCTTTTCGAAGCGCGCACCCATCGATTCAAACCTGGTTGAGCACGAGCAGTGATTGGGTGGATTTGGAACGGGAGGATGCTGATGTTGCGATCCGCCTAGGAGAAAGTAAATCCAGGGGTCTACACCGCACTCCCTTGATCGAGGAAGAGGCCTTCGCCGTCTGCAGCCCCCTCTACCTATTGCAAAATCCAACCCTGAAGGCTCCGAAAGACTTACTCCGCCACCCGTTGATTCTGACTAGTACCCCTTCACCCGCGGCGACCTGGGACGACTGGTTCCGTCTTGCCCGATTACCGGGGGTGGAGTGGAGCGCGGGGGTGCAGGTTTCCGACAGCGGCATGGCGATGCAGGCGGCCCTCGTTGGACAGGGAATCGCCCTCGGCAGGACGGCCCTCGTGGTTGATGATTTGGCCGCCGGCCGCTTAGTGAAGTTGTTCGACATCGTCATCCCAAGCGTGGGCTGGTATGACCTGGTTTGCCGGAAGGAGACGGAGAATAAACCGAAGATCGTCGCCTTTCGCCAATGGCTGCTTGCCATGGCCGCCGAAAGCACTTCGGCCTACCAACGGCTCGGGAAGGAAGCTGGATCAGGCCAGGTGGTGTAAAGAGCCATCAAAATTGCGCCTGGGTCTCGGGGTCGGCCGCCTGCTCAGGACGGCAAAACGCCGCATCACTTTTTTCTCTATACCGAATTTTTCGTTCCTCCCTGCGCCTTCGGCCCGGCCTTGTGCCGAGTCGTTTTTTTTTGGGCAGCATCCCAGGATTCAATGGAAGAAATAGGCTCTTAGATTAGCTTGGCCGATCATGCCGCAGCCTGGAAAAGCCGCTGCTGATATCGTCGGTTGCGTGCCCCCGCAACCAAATCCAGTTTGGTCTAGGTCGGTCAAATAGAAGGAAAAATTATCTAGAAATTTGTTCCAAGATTCTCCTCTTCTTCTCGTCCTAAGAGGGTAGGGGAAGTCGCAGCCCTTCGCTGCGATTGTATTGCGTTACTCAACTGTCACCCAGTTTATATTTGCATAGGCGGTGTCAGAGTAACCTGACTTGAGTCGAGGAAAAGGGTTTTGTAGCGTCTATGGATGAAAAACCCATTCCGTTATTTCAAGACTTCGCCTGATATCATCCGCTTGGCCGTAATGATGTACGTCCGCTTTCCCCTATCGCTTCGGCAGGTCGAAGACCTGCTCGACGAGCGGGGTATGGACATCAGCTATGAGACGGTACGAGCCTGGTGGAACCGGTTTGGTCCGATGTTCGCCTCGGAAATCAGGAAGAGGCGGTCTGTTGCGCACCGGAATTGGGTGCAATGGCGTTGGCATTTGGACGAAGTCTTCGTTCGAATCAACGGCGAAACTTACTACCTCTGGCGAGCCGTAGATCACGAAGACGAGGTTCTTGAGGCGTTCGTCACCAAGAGGCGGGATCGCAAGGCTGCGCTGAGGTTTTTGAAAAAAGCGATGAAACGGTACGGTCGACCGGAAATCATCGTGACAGACAAGCTTCGATCATACCGAGCGGCGATGAAAGTGATCGGCAACGAGCCGCGTCAAGAGACTGGGCGTTGGCTAAACAATCGAGCCGAGGACTCGCATCAACCCTTCAGGCGACGAGAGCGCGTAATGGCAAAATTCAGGAGTATTGAGTCGCTTCAGAAATTCGCCTCGATCCACGCTTCGGCCCACAACCACTTCAATCAGGAACGCAATCTCTACAACCGTCAAGCCTTCAAAAACAATCGTAGCTCCGCCTTGGCGGAATGGCGTCAGCTCGCCACCTGAGGCTCAGCGCGCCACTGCCTTCTCCGGTCAGTACGGTTTCTTCTGACAATGCCCCTGAATCCGTTGGCCGTTCTATAGGTAACTAGTTTGCTAACTTCTAGTATTTGGATTCTGAGAAACCACAGCTGTTAAGATATGCGATCAATCGAGATTGCTCGTTCCGCACAATCGTGATGCCTTCGTCAAGACCCATGCCAGGCTTTGCCAGTTGCATGTCCGCCTGTGTTGCCACGGCAACATGGACCGAAGCGCGCGCTGAAATGTCTGTTTCGCAGCAACTGCCGCCGAGATAAGCCCCGACGCCTCCATCGTGACACCGCCGGACCGCCTCTATACTGTTCTGGATGCCACCCATATCCGGCATTTTGATTTGCACCATATCCGCTGCACCGGCATCGACGAATTTCTCGATGTCAGCGAGCGTATTGCACCATTCGTCCGCGACGATTTCCAAAGCGCAGCCATTTTTTCTCATCTGTTGCCGCAACTTGGCGAATCCATCAAAGTGCGCATCGAAGCTACCGAAATCGGCTGGCCCCTCGATTCTGGCCTTTAGCGGCGATGCTGCCTTCTCGATCTCGCCGAGATAGTCGGCAATACGGTCAATCGAGAGGTCGAAAGCCTGACCCACCATGCCGTACAGGTCGAAGTGCAGGGTCGGCGAATAATCGGGGGCGCCTAGCTGGACGACTCGGTCGGTCACCCACGTCACATACTCGAGAAATTTCTCTCCGTTTGCGCCGAACTTCTCGGGGCTGTTGATCAATCCGTGCGGCAGCACATCCACGCGCTTCAGTATCATCTTGTCGACATTACGGTATCGCTCGTCCCCTGATTGGCCAAAAATAGGAACGGCATCCGCCTTGAGCGGAAAACCGTATTCCGAGCAAATAACCTCGGCCATGGCGCAGCGGTTTGTATGGGCAGCGGCGGCCAATAGGGCTTGCGTGATGCCGTACTGGATTCCGCTATGCAGAGACGCGTCCTCGGCGCGGATTTCGCAAACAGCCTCCGCGTTTTGCCTGAAACTCCGAGCGCTTCGTCCGACAAGCCAAGGTGCAATGTGCTGCGTTACCAGACGCGCATGATGGCCAGCCTCGAAAACCGGGTCACGCCCGGAAGCAGCGGCGTACTGCACACTCATCATATCGCCCCAGGCGACAAAGCCCCCGTCCAGAACTAGCCCGATGCTCAGTGTTGAGGCTGGCATACGGATGCTGGTGAAGCCATGGGTGGCCGGTTGCCCGACGTATCGTTCGCCATCCTGTTGAGCCCCCCGCTTGATCGCTGCTTGGTCATCGTAGAAAAAAGCGCCATCCCCAGGGGCCAGCAATATGTTTTCGATTTTCATACTATTCCCCTGCCTACACACACCTTACCTCCGCCGTTACCCAGCAACTCGAGCGGCTTGCGGAGTTAAACCAGTAACATACCTGAAGATCTCGCTTGTCTCGGAATCTCAAGAAGCTGATCGCGGCGGCTCAGAAAGTCGGGCATCCCGCCGCAGTATCTATCGGTTAAAATCAAAGCACTAGCGCTATCAGGCTTCATCCGCGAAGGGATCGCCCATCGCGCCGGAGTTTGATACGACGGGTGGTAACGCTCTCTCATTTACGTGCAAGCGAAAAACATCCGGCCGAGCATAGTCGCCAGCCACGTCAAAATCATACTTACCTCGAATGACGTCTTTGATATCGATATCAGCAGTAAGGATGCATTCACCTTCGTAATTTGGCCCAGCGAGAATGTCGCCCATCGGGCTTACGATGCAGCTGCCGCCACGTGACATCACGGCGGCTGGATCGCTCACTAAGCTTGTTGAGTAGTCTTCGGGGGAATCCTTTGAAGGTGTTGCCTGGTGAATCTGCGCATTCGCCGGATAGTCACCACGTACCGAATATTGGTTGCACCCAAGCACGAAGCAGCGCCCCTCCACGGCAATGTGTTGCATGCTGGCGATCCAGCTAGGGCGCTCGTCCGCCGTGGGGGCGCAGTAGATTTGAACGCCTTTGGCATACATTGCCATGCGTAACAACGGCATCCGGTTTTCCCAGCAAATCACTGCTCCCACCTTACCGACATCCGTCTCGAACACCGGCAGCGTCGAGCCGTCGCCAAAGCCCCAGATTGTTCGCTCCGACGCGGTCGGCATTAGCTTGCGGTGCTTTCCCAAATAACTGCCGTCGGGGCCAAAAAAAAGAACGGTGCAATAGAGAGTGCCCAGGTCTCGCTCAATAACCCCGATAACGAGGTGAAGCTTATTCTCCGCAGCGATTTCGCCGAGCGTCTCAACAGCCGGGCCAGGTACGTCGACCGCACTCTCCCAGTACCTAAGGTAATCTTCTCGCCCTCCGGGGGTTCGCATGCCCACTCTGGCGCCGAAGTCCATTCCCCTTGGATAGCCAGAAACAAACGCCTCTGGGAAAAGAGCAAGCCGGGCACCCTTCTTGGCGGCGTCCGCGCTCAGGGCACGAACCTTTGCAAGAGTCTTTTCACGATCGAATACGACAGGCGCGGCCTGCACGACAGCGGCCCGAAAATCTGACATCTTCTTGCTCCCTCTTTCAGCTATCTATCAACAACTATCAAGGCTATAGGGCTCCAAGCAGATATCGCAAATATATAATAGAGAAGTATAATATCGAAAAATTATATATCTTAAGATATTGCCCAGGATCCGAGGGCTGCGCTATTTGCCCTCTGGCGTTGGCCTAAGTCGACAGGCCGGTCAGGCGGGTTTCAGGTAGTTGTGCCAGATGCTGATGTTCAGGCTATCTGCGTTGGGTGCGTCTGAGCCCCAAAGCTGCTGTGCTGTAAAACGAACGCTGTATACTGGTTGACGGTCGCCCTCCCTGGCTTCCGTAGAGCCGTCGGGTGCCAACTCTGAAGGAAAGACGAAATCACCGAGACGCCGTTCGATGACACCGCTCTTGCCGCGCACGAACAGCGGCAGGTGCGCGTGGCCGACCGGCTCGATATCGCACACGACCACCTGATCGCCAACTGCGTATTCGTCGCCGGAGCTATTTTCTGCCCTTAGTGTGGCTAGCTTGGCGTCGAGTTCAGGGCGTGTCAGCAGCCCTTTTTCCAACAGTAAGTTTTCACAAGCCGCGAGCCATAGTTTGGCGTAGTTCCGGTTAATGCTCTTTCCGTTACCGGTCAGCGCGTCCTCGGCCGCTTTAGCGCTTGCCGCCGATTGCTGGTAGTGTCCCGGCGGACTAATCTCGACACTGAACTTATCGACCCACTCGGGCCAAGCGTAATGCCCTTGATCGAATAAACTCATGACAATGGCGATGCTCCGGGCCGCAGCCTCGTCGGCATATGGTGCGCCGTCATCGTCTTTGATCAACTGCGACAGATCCACCTGTCTTTCTTCTTCTCTCATCACTTTCCCTCAAGGTTCCCCGGCTAGTACTAACCTGACGACGGCCATTTGTTAGGCCGGTTGCAACTGGTAGTCCCAAAGATTGAAGTTCAGGCTGTGCCCATTGGTTTCCTCATCCCAGATTTCGGACGCTGAAAAGCCCACGCAATAGACATGCTGCAAGGTGTCGTTGTCGCCGTGATCGTGGCCGTGGCCCACCGCCTCGGGAAATAGGAATAGACCTAGATTACTCACCACTTCACCAGGCTTGCCGCGCAGATAGAGCGGTAAATGGGTGTGGCCTTCCCTTTTGATTTCACGCACAAGCACCCGTTGGCCGGCGGTAAATCGTGGCCCCTCGCGCTCCGACTTGGCAAAGGCGGCGATCCGTTCTTCAAGTTGGAGTTTTGGTACCAAGCCTTTGGCATCCAGTAGATGCTCGGTGGCGGTCAGCCACAAATGGTAGAACCCTGCGCCATCCTTTTCGCAATCCGCGAGAAAACGGCTGTAGTTGACCCTGATGGTGTCCGTATTGATCTCGCTGCTCTCGGCTCCGCCGGTATCTGTGGTCGAGGCGCCGCCGAAGTGTCCGGGAGCCTGAATGTGATAGCCTAGGTAGTCGTCCCATTCCGCCCAGTTATAGTGCCCGTCCCGGTAAAGCGACATCACCACGGCGAAGACGTGAGCCTGCCACGGTTCGGCAAAGACCGGTTCGCCAGCATCACGCGGCAGGGCGGCGCCAGCCTGCTTAGAGGGCACAGCCAAGTTTGGCACCTCCAGCAACTTTCGCATTAATACCCCCTTTCCTGGATTTTAGACGCTATCTAGGTAGTTTTCCCAAAGATCTATATTGATACTGTCTTTGCACGGTGCCTCCGCGCCCCAGAGTTCTCGGGCACTGAAGCGTACGGAATAAAGGTGCTGCGGCTGATCGCCCTGGCCAGAGACCCGTGCATCAGGCAGGTGGAAGACGCCATGATCTAGCTGGATGATACCTACCTTGTCACGGGCATAGCGGGGCAAGCGGGTATGCCCTGAGGTATGGATGTTGCGCGCCTTGACGCGATCGCCGGGCTTGAACTTAGGGACGACATCCAATTTCATGCGCACGGCGCCGGGTAACTTGTATAGGCTCCGCACCACCTCCAGATCGACGGTCCGCATCACCCCCTCCTTTCAGTGAGTTCATCAAGGCGGGCTTGGAATTCCTGTTGCGAAATCACGCCTTTTTCCAACAGAAGGGTGATCGTGCCTTCAAGCCAGCGTTCGTAGTAGCTGGATCGAAGATAGTACGAAGGCTCTATGCGTTCCATGGAGTGGCGAAATTCATCTAGGTTGAAATATAAACCCGCCAACATCGCCCGAGCCAGTGCCAGCGTATGCGCCTCCCATTCTTCATGGAAAACGGGTTCGTCCGCTTCCCGGACGATCGGGCCAAAACCATGCATGCCGCCCATGTCATGTACACCGTTCAAGAAAGATCTCCTTCGCATCGCCAACCTCTTCGCGGGTCGGTCAATTGGTTAGTCAGGCGATGCCACTTTGCTCACGCCGATCATAGAATCTCGGGTCACCAACTCGGCTAGAGCTTCCGCATTCAACCCTTCCGTTCTGACCGGTCTCTCGGGCAACACCATATAGCGCACCTCGGCGTTGCTGTCCCAAACCCGCAGTTCCGTGTCGGCGCCGATTTGCGTGCCGAATTCATCTAGCACGCCGCGCGGATCTCTCGCCGCCCGCGCTCGGAAAGGCGCCGACTTATACCAGACCGGCGGCAGACCCAGGGTCGCCCAAGGAAAGCAGGAACACAATGTGCAGACAACGAGGTTATGCACCTCGGCGGTGTTTTCAACGACGACCATTTCTTCGCCCTGAACTGCCTCGAAACCCATTTCGGCAATCGCCGCCGTTCCGTTTTGCAACAACCGGTCTTTATAGTCGGGATCGGTCCAGGCACGGGCGACTACCTTTGCTCCATTCCAGGGGCCAAGCCGGTTTTCGAACATGTCGATCAACTCGTCAATTGCACTTGTTTCGATTAAGCCCTTTTCAAGCAAAAGGGATTCTAGGGCCTTGACCCGCAACGCCGTCTCTGAATCTGGTCCAGGAATGTCATTCGAACTCATGTTACTTCCAATATTGTCAAAGAGGCGAATTACTTCGAGTGGGCTGCCTATTTGTCAAAGTTAGATGTCAAATAGAACAGCAACAAATCTACGATGTAGATACGTGATATTTAAAATAATTGTACCACGGCAGCCTAGTTATTAGTCGAACAATCAGAACCTCTTCGGCAGTGAGAACGTGTAGCAATTTTCCACCCTCAAATAACCCCACGGTCGTAAAGATCGGCAATCATAGCAGGACCGAGTCCAAGCAACTCGCTCAACACGTCTTTAGTATGTTCGCCAAGTAACGGCGGTGCCCGCCGGTACGTGGCAGGCGTGGCTGACATCTTCACCGGGCAACCAATGAAGCGCACGTCCCTGGCGTACGTGTGATCCATTACAATCTCCATGCCGCGCGCCTGTACCTGCGGGTCAGTTAAGGCTTCGGGGACTGTATTGATTGGGCCGCAGGGGACGCCCAACGCTTCCAACCCTTCCAGCCAGTATCGAGACGGATGAAAGCCTATGATCTTGGTCAGCAACGGTATCAGGGTTTCCCGGTTGCGTACGCGCGCTTCGTTGGTACGAAACCGATCGTCATGGCTCAATTCGGGCGCTCCGGCGAAATCGCAGAACCGGGAGAATTGTCTGTCATTGCCGACTCCCAGGATGATGTGTCCATTGGCAGTGGGAAAAACCTGGTAAGGAACAATGTTTGGGTGGGCGTTGCCGCGTCGCTCCGGCGGCTTGCCAGAGACGAGATAGTTCATGCCCTCGTAAGACAGCCACGAGATCTGACTGTCGAGCAGGGCCATATCGATATGCTGGCCTTCACCACTGCGGTCCCGGTGGCGTAGCGCGGCGAGGATGCCGGTGGTGGCGTGCATGCCCGCGACAATGTCGGCAATACCGATTCCCACCTTGATCGGTTCGCCGCTTGGCTCGCCGGTTAGACTCATCATGCCGCCCATTCCCTGTACGAGGAAATCGTAACCGGGGCGCGATGCGTACGGCCCGGTTTGACCAAATCCGGTGACCGAACAATAAACAAGGCGGGGGAAGCATTCCTTGAGTTGGGGCCAAGCGAGTTTATATTTCGTCATGCCGCCGACCTTAAAGTTCTCCACCACAACATCGCAACTCGCAATAAGGCGCTTGGCTAGTTTCTGGCCCTCAGGCTTTTCGAGATCGAGTGTGATGGAGCGCTTGTTCCGGTTGGCGCTCAGGTAATAGGCGCTTTCGCTGGTATTCCGACTGTTGCTATCCTTCAAATACGGCGGACCCCATTTTCGTGTATCGTCTCCAATTCGAGGCCTCTCCACCTTGATGATGTCGGCGCCAAGATCGCCGAGCAATTGAGTGCAGGTTGGTCCCGCCAATACCCGGGTAAAGTCGAGAATGCGGATGCCGTCGAGTGGGCCGTTCATGTTCCAAAGTTAGGTGCTACACGCGTTGAATAACAAATATATAATATCGAGATAAAATATCTAAAAATTGTATAATGATATTCTACGCCTGGCGTCGCAAAGTTATGTCCGTCGGGACATGCCGTTAATAAGCTTACCCGGCCAGGTTCCTTCTTCGACCAATTGCCGTGCAATCGAGACGATTGCTCGGCTGACTGTCTCGCCGGCGCGCGGTAGCGTGCGTTGTGTGGATGACACCAATGCCACGGAGCGGGAAATTGCAGGATCGATGATCCTTAAAGCGGAAAGCCCCCCCTCCTTTAGTTCCTCGGATACAGCCGCTGGCGCGAGGATGGAATAACCGATACCTTTGCTCACGAGAGCCTTGATCTGTGGCAGGGCGTCTAGTTCTACTTTAACATTTAAAGTGATGTCATGCTTAGTCGCATAGGAGTCTATGAGCATTCGTAATCCATGCGGTCGGCCGGGGAGGATCAGGGGAAAGTTCGGAAGCTGCGAAAATTTGACTGTTTTTCGCTTGCGGTAACGCTCTTCAGCAGGCGCAATGAGGTAGAGTTCTTCGTTAAGCACTGGTTCGGCTAACAAGCTCTCTACCACTTCCGCATTGTAGAGGATAGCTAGGTCAAGCCGGCCGTTTCGGACCCATTCTTCGAGAAAACCGCTCATCGTCTCGACCACATGCAATGAGATGTTCGGAAATTCCTCCTGTACGGCCTCGATGAGTGGCACCGTCAAGACCATGCTGACCGATGATGGCACACCGACGGTCACCAGACCTCTTGGGTTGTCTTCCTGACCTCGGATTTCGTCCCGAATCTGAGCCAGCTGTCGAAGAACGGTACCCGCGTGCTCAAACAAGGTTTTTCCGGCTTCTGTCGGCGTAACGCCTCGCGAGTTTCGGGCCAGTAGCTTGGCGCCGAGGTCCGCTTCCATATTCCGAACATGAAAACTCAGGGCGCTTTGGGCGATGCCCAGTTGTTCGGCGGCTTTGGAGAAGCTCTTGAGCTCTACGATGCAAATGAAATAGCGAAGCTGCCGGATGTCCATATGCTCTGTTCTTTGCCCTTGTCGATATGTGCACGCCTATCTCCTCACACGGACGAGATCGGACTTCATTCACGCTCCTACGATATCTAAAAATTCGATGTAGTCTAGTGTTTTTATATATTGGATTTCTAGAACGAAGCCCTCTAGGAATCAAGAAACTAAGAAAAGAAATGGCTTGGGAGGAGCTCGAACAGTATGCAAAACGATCTAGCAGGCTTGCTTGTTGTGGCCGTTGAGCAAGCTGTTGCAGCCCCCTATGCAACATCTCGTCTGGCGGATGCTGGTGCACGGATTTTAAAGATTGAGCGCCCTGGAACTGGCGACTTCGCCCGCCATTACGATCGATATGTAAAAGATCAAAGCACCCATTTTGTCTGGTTGAATCGCGGCAAGGAGTCCGTCTGCATAGACTTAAAGACACTCGATGATCGCCGATTGCTTGAGACGATGATCGGGGCTGCTGACGTTTTTATTCAAAATCTGAAACCTGGAGCCCTTGCGAGGGTTGGGCTTGACTCGGACGCGCTTCGAGCCAAATTCCCAAAGCTTATCACATGCGATATTTCTGGCTTCGGTGAAGATGGGCCGCGAGCTCATCTGAAAGCCTATGATTTAATCGTCCAAGCAGAGACCGGTCTCTGCTCGATAACCGGGAATCCAGACGGGCCTTCTAGAGTGGGTGTGTCTGTCTGCGACATAGCCGCTGGAATGAACGCCCACGCGGCCATTCTGCAGGCGCTAATTGCGCGTGAACGCACCGGGCGTGGTCGCGGCATCAAAGTCTCGCTATTTGATAGCGTCGCCGATTGGATGAACGTTCCCATCTTGCAATATCTGTATAGCGACAAAAAAGTCGAACGATGTGGTGTCGCCCACCCGACTATTGCACCGTACGCGGCATATACATGCGCCGGTGGCGAGAAGTTGATTTTCGCTATCCAGAATGAACGCGAATGGGTGCAGTTGTGCGAGCAATTCCTTGAAATGCCGGAGCTGACCATTGACCCGCGCTTTGCGGACAATCCGGCGCGCGTCGAGAACCGTAAAGTGCTCGATGAAATTCTTGCTGACAGATTCCGACGCCTAATCGTTGATCAAGCGTGTGAAGCTCTTGAAGGAATAGGGATCGCCTATGGTCGATTGAATGAGTTGGCCGAGGCTGCACGGCATCCTCACTTGCGCTTCATGGACGTTCCAACGCCAGCCGGCGACATCAAAGTTATTGCTCCCAGTGCAGTTCAGTGTGGCGACGGTTTAGAAGTGCGTCCAGTGCCGTCCCTTGGAGAGCATACGGAAGCCATCCGGTTGGAGTTCGCTGAGGAAGTGACCGTTTAGTGTCATGCGAGGAAAAGATATTGGTCGGTTTTGGGATCAACTCTCTGCAACAGAGTTCATGTTCATGAAAATAAGGAACTTTGGAACAAAGATCGAATTCCATTTCCCAACAATATGCAAGCTCACCAGTTGAACGCTGGGGTTGGCTGAAAGCGGACAAACTTGTCCGATAACATAGGGAGAAAAACGGATGAAAAAACTTGTATTTGCAACGGCGATATCTGTCGCCTTGATAGGCACGGCCTTGGCCGAAGAGGTCAAGGTTGGTCTGGTATTTGGTTATACTGGACCGATTGAGTCGATTACACCAGGCATGGCGCAATCGGCCGAAACGGCATTCAAGGAAATAAATGATAGCGGAAAATGGCTAAACGGTAAAAAGTTGACGGCAATCCGGGCTGATTCAACATGTACCGACTCAACCACCGCCACTTCGGCCGCAGAGCGTCTAGTTACCTCTGATAAGGTCGTGGCGCTGATGTCGGATTGCTCCGGCGTTACGACTGCGATACTAAACAACGTCTCAATGCCCAACGGTATTCCTTTGATTTCACCTTCGGCGACGTCACCCGCATTAAGCACGATGGAAGACGGAGGTTTGTTTTTCCGGACATCGCCGTCTGATGCCCGCGCCGGACAGGTATTGTCAGAAATTCTCCATGATAAAGGTTACAAAAGCGTAGCGGTTACCTACACCAATAACGACTATGGCAAAGGCTATGCGGACGCACTCGCCATGGCGTTCAAGAAGCTAGGCGGAAACATTACCATTAATGCCGCCCATGAGGATGGAAAAGGAGATTATTCGGCGGATATTGGAGCGCTGGCTGCAGCAGGTGGCGACGTCCTAGTCGTGCTTGGCTACGGTGATCAGGGTGGCCTTGGCATCATTCGTGCCGCAGTAGACCTCGGCGCTTTTAGCAAATTCGCTTTGGGCGACGGCATGTACAACGACACCATGCTTCAGGAAGTGGGTGCCCACATTTCAGGTTCGTTTGGTATCCACCCGGCTTCAGAGGGTAAGGGCTACGATGCTTTTGTTAGTCTAGCCAATGCTGCCGGCTTCGAACCCGAAAAATCATATCGTGCCCAAAGCTATGATGCAGGAGCCCTGGTCGCACTTGCTATGGCCAAGGGTGGTAGTGCAGATGGTGCGACGATTGCGGCCAACTTGCTCAAAGTTTCAAATACGCCGGGTACGCCAATCTTGCCGGGTGAATTGGGCAAGGCGCTCGACATTATTAAGAGCGGGGGCGAAATCGATTATGTCGGAGCCACCAATGTGGAACTGATAGGTCCGGGTGAGGCTGCCGGAACATATCAGGAGTACGTAATAGAAAAGAAAGCGTTCCGGTCGGTTGGAATGCGTTGATTTGATTATGTTAAATGCGGCGCTTTGGGGAATCCCCAAGGCGCCGTATTTACACACGATCCCAACCAAGCTGAAACGTCATGATTGTAGTTAACGATATGCATATGGACTTCGGCGGCGTTCATGCTGTCGATGGTGTTACTTTAAATATTCGAAAGGGCTCAATAACGGGATTGATTGGCCCCAACGGGGCAGGCAAGACCACGATGTTTAATGTGATTGCCGGTCGAATAAAGCCAACATCGGGACAGGTATGTCTGGATGGCGATAATATTACCGGTCTGCCACCTCATGAAGTATTCAAAAAGGGTCTGCTTCGGACCTTTCAAATCGCCCACGAATTCTCGTCGCTGACGGTGCGCGAAAACCTAATGACAGTTCCCGGCGGCCAGTCCGGTGAACGCTTGTGGGATGCCTGGTTCAATAAATCACTGTTGCGCGCAGAAGAACAAGAGATTGGCAAAAAAGCCGATGGGGTCCTCGAGTTTCTTGAAATTTCCCATTTGTCCCATGAGCTCGCAGGCAATCTCTCCGGCGGCCAGAAAAAGCTCCTGGAGTTAGGCCGAACAATGATGGTTGAAGCAAAAATCGTGTTTCTTGATGAGGTTGGAGCCGGCGTAAACCGAACGCTGCTCAACACTATTGGCGATGCAATTTTGAGACTGAACAAAGAGCGCGGCTGTACTTTTTGCATGATCGAACACGACATGGATTTCATTGGAAGATTGTGCGACCCGGTCATCGTCATGGCCGAAGGAAGGGTTTTAACCGAGGGAACAGTGCAAGAGGTCAAGTCAAACGAAGATGTGATCGAAGCCTATCTCGGCACGGGGTTGAAAGACAGAACAGCGACGATGGACAAAGTAGAGATGCTGCTATGAGTTTTCTTGTTGGAGAGAACATGAGGGGCGGTTACGGCAGTGTGGATATTCTCAAAAACTGCACAATTGCTGTAGATAAGGGAGAGGTTGTCGTGGTCGTAGGGCCAAATGGCGCAGGAAAATCAACGGCATTGAAAGCCTTGCTTGGCATGCTGCCGCTAAGAGAGGGATGCGTGAAACTTGATGGTATAGACATAACTTCCCTTGCTCCTCAAGACCGGGTGGCGGCTGGAATAGGTGTCGTGCCCCAGGTAGCCAATATTTTCACTACCCTTACCGTGCAGGAAAATCTTGAGATGGGCGCCTATCTTCGTACAGACGATTTTTCCCATAGCCTGGAGCACATCTACGAACTGTTTCCTGTGCTCAAAGAAAAACGCAACCAATTCGCAGGAGAGCTTTCCGGCGGGCAGCGTCAACAAGTTGCTGTGGGCCGTGCGCTTATGTTGGAGCCCCGCGTTTTAATGTTGGATGAGCCCACCGCCGGCGTTAGCCCGATTGTAATGGATGAACTTTTCGACCGTGTATTGGATATCGCTACGACAGGCATCGCCATTTTAATGGTGGAACAAAATGCGCGCCAGGCACTCTGCATTTCCGATAGAGGATACGTGCTCGTGCAGGGGCAGAATCGTTTCTCGGATTCTGGAAGCGCATTGCTGGCCAATCCAGAAGTGCGCACAAGTTTTCTCGGAGGGTGAAGCAATGGAAGATGTATTAAACGCTCTCATTTTGATGACGAATTTTGTGCTGGTTCCCGGCATGGCCTATGGCGCGCAACTGGCGCTTGGGGCGCTGGGAATAACATTGATTTTTTCGATTTTGCGTTTCGCAAATTTCGCCCACGGGGACTTAATGGCATTTGGAACGATGATAACGATCCTTCTCACCTGGTGGCTGCAAGGGGCCGGGTTCTCGATTGCACCACTGCCAACCGCCCTCCTTGCACTGCCTTTCGGAATTATCGCAGCCGTAACTTTCAGCCTTGTTATCGACCGGTCGATCTACCGTTTTTACAGACAGCAGGGCGCCGCCCCGGTCGTGTTCGTAATGGTCTCGCTGGGTGTCATGTTCACCCTTAATGCTATCGTTAGATTTGTCGTCGGTACAGAGGACAGGCGTTTCATCGATGGTGAGCGTTTTATTATCAGCGCCGGCGAGTTTAAATCCATAACCGGATTGGCAGAAGGACTGGCGTTCCGGCAGTCGCAAGCGCTCACCGTAATCACAGCAATCATCCTCGTTGTTGCCCTTTTTTGGTTTTTGCAAAAAACGCGCACCGGAAAAGCCATGCGTGCCTATTCCGATAATGAAGACTTGGCGCTACTGTCGGGAATAAATCCTGAGCGAATAGTAATGATTACCTGGATCATCGCTGCCAGCCTCGCAACGATTGCCGGGGTGCTTTATGGCCTCGATAAAAGTTTCAAGCCGTTCACGTATTTTCAACTACTCCTGCCCATGTTTGCCGCTGCAATCGTCGGCGGAATCGGCCAACCGGTTGGCGCTATCGCCGGCGGCTTTCTGATAGCGTTTTCAGAGGTCACCGTTACATACGCCTACAAGCGATTTCTGGGCCATCTGCTTCCAGAATCCCTGGCCCCCGGTAATTTGGTTCAGCTTCTTTCGACCGACTACAAATTTGCCGTCTCTTTTGTGATCCTGGTTTTGGTTTTGCTTGTCCGTCCTACGGGGATTTTTAGAGGGAGAGTACTATGAGCAAAACGAACGTTGCGGCGCTGGATATACCCTATCCTACGATGATCAAAACATGTCACCCAATATTTCTCTTTGTCATTATGGGGGCGTTGATCGCCGTAGTTGGTTTTTACCAGAGCTGGTCGATCGCCCTTGCGATTCTGCAACTTTGCTTGATTTCCTCCATCATGGCTTTGGGGGTCAATATTCAGTGGGGTTACGCGGGGCTTTTCAACGCGGGAATCATGGGATTTGCGGCCCTGGGTGGCCTTGCCGCAGTACTTGTGTCTGTCCCGCCGGTTAAAGAGGCTTGGGCTGCTGGCGGTGTCAACATTGTGCTGGCGGCGGTATCGGGTCTCGCCACAATCGGAGCCGTCTTATTCGTGCGAGCGCGTATTGAGCGTCCGTTTCGAATTCTGGCAATCACCCCAATCATAATCATAGGATTCCTGGTCGTTCGCTGGTTTTTTGACCCTGCGGTTGAAGCCATCGAAGGATACAATGCGGCGCATTACGGTTTTCTTGGCGGTGCCGGCCTGCCTATCATGTTTTCCTGGATACTGGGTGGCGCGTTTGCGGCCGGTGCGGCCTGGCTGGTGGGAAAAACAGTCCTCAGGTTGCGTTCTGACTATCTGGCGATAGCAACACTAGGGATTTCAGAGATCGTTATTGCCGTTCTCAAAAACGAGGATTGGCTTGCCAGAGGCGTAAAGAATGTTACCGGGTTACCGAGACCGGTACCTTATGAGGTCAATCTCCAAAAGGTGCAATGGTTTCTCGACCTGACAGCAAATCTGGGCGCCGATGCCGTCAGCGCATCTTCTATTTTCGTTAAGATCTGCTACATATTTTTGTTCTTACTGGTTCTGGCCGCGCTGATGTGGTTGGCAAATACCGCGCTTGCCTCTCCCTGGGGGCGTATGATGCGGGCCATTCGTGATAATCGGGATGCTGCGGAAGCCATGGGTAAGGACGTTACCTCTCGCCATTTGCAGGTATTTATTCTGGGATCAGTTGTCGTCGGAATTGCCGGTGCGATGCTCACCACCCTGGAAGGTCAGTTCACACCGGGGAGCTACCAGCCGCTTCGTTTCACATTCCTGATATGGGTGATGGTCATCGTCGGGGGTTCGGGCAACAACTGGGGTGCTGTGCTGGGAGGGTTTATCATTTGGTTTATCTGGATTGAAGCAGAGCCGGTAAGTTTGTGGTTAATGGGATTTGCGACCTCAAGTCTCGACACCGATAGTCCGATCCGGAACCACCTGATCGAATCTGCGCCGCACTTCAGACTTTTCCTGATGGGCGCCATCCTATTGCTTGTCCTGCGATTTAGGCCAAGGGGCCTAATTCCGGAGGAGTGAGAACCGCACCTTAGTTAACGCTGAAGACGTAGCAATGCACAGACTTAAGCCGGCGGTTAAGAATACGGATGGGGTAATGAGATCGCTGCGATTAGCGGTTCGACAGATTCGAAAACTCGTAAAACACACGAATCTGCGATCGGTTTCGGCCCGCCGGCACTGAACATATGTCCGAAGAGGAATTTACAGAACTCGTCACCCATGAAAGCATGATCGGCGTGTCTAGCACTAAGCAAACTGACACCGTATAGCTGAGCGATATCAGATGATTGCGTAGCTGAGAGCGGAAAGTTGAATGAAAATCACCTATGATTTAATCCTGAAACAGGCACAGCGCCTACATGGCATCGCGTTATCGGAAGAGCGGGCGGCTGAACTGTGCGAAGAGGTGGAAACGATCAACCGCCAGACCTCAGAGGCAGTTGCTTCTCTTCAGGTCGAAGATGAGCCCGCTGACTTTGAACGTGCTCTTCTGGACCTGAAGGACGGGTTGAAGTGAATGGGCATGATGAAGTCGCGGCTCTCAGTCTGACGGCACTCGCATCGGCAATTCGGGCAAAACGAATCTCATCGGTGGAAGCAACAAAAGCGTGCATTGCCCGAATAGAGAACGCTCAACCCCTTCTTAACTGTTTTATCGCGATTGAGGCGGACGCTGCTCTTGAACGCGCGCGGCAGTCCGATGAAGACTTGTCACGTGGAAAAATTCGCGGTGCGCTCCATGGTGTGCCGCTGGCTCACAAGGACCTGTTCTATCGGGAGAACAAAATATCCACCTGCGGATCGAAAATTCACAGGGGTATTGTTGCCGACCATACGGCCACGGTGATCGGTCGCCTGGAAGCGGCCGGCGCGTTGCAACTCGGCACCCTCAACATGGCAGAATTTGCATTGGGTCCTACAGGGCACAACGAGCACTACGGTCATTGCCGAAACCCGTGGAATCTTGAACATATATCTGGTGGCTCGTCGAGCGGATCAGGTGCGGCAGTCGCCGCCAGACTGGCTTATGGTGCGCTTGGTTCTGACACTGGCGGGTCGATTAGGATCCCCGCGGCTTGTTGCGGGGTTGTGGGCTTGAAATCTACCCAGACACGCGTGAGCCGTCATGGCGTTATGCCGCTGTCATTCTCACTCGACTGCCCAGGTCCCCTTGCGCGAACGGTCCATGATTGCGCCCGCCTGTTTTCGGTGATTGTTGGACCTGATGACAATGATCCAACAACTGCTGTTGAGCCTGCGACGGATTTCGAAGCAGCCCTAGGTGCCAACCTTAAAGGTCTACGGATTGGTGTTTGCATCGACGCAGTCGAAGACGATACAATGTCGGACATCCGTCACACACATGAAGCAGCACTGGAGGTTTACCGTTCTCTAGGCGCAGAAATCACCAAAGTTCGCATGCCTGATGCGAACCACTTCGGTGCTTTGGCCAACGTTATTCAGAAATGCGAATCGGCTACTGTGCACGGGCAGTGGATGCGGACCCGGTCAAACGACTATTCTGAGCAAGTGCGGTCCCGGATCGAGGCCGGACTTTTCCTACCGGCCGTACGCTACATTGAAGCGCTTTCCCTCCGCGGCCTATTCCTTCGCGAATTCGTAAAGCAGGTCTTCGAGACGGTGGATGCTCTCTATTTACCGACCCTTCCGATTCCGGTACCGACGATCTCCGAGACTGATGTCAAAACAGGAAATGCGATTCCGACAATGGTCGCCACGATGACCGGGCTGACTCGTTGGGTGAATTACCTCGGGCTGCCTGCTCTTAGCGTCCCTTGCGGCTTTGATTGCCGCGGATTACCCGTTGGATTTCAATTGATCGGGCGACCTTTCTCGGAAGCACGCCTTTTCAACCTTGGTCACCAGTATCAGAAAGCTACCGATTGGCATGAACGGGCGCCCAATTTTATATCCTGAAGGTGGCTCTGATCGGTTGGCAACAGCTGTTAAGGCTATCGATTGCGTGAGGTGGCACCTGCGAGATTCCAGAAGTTCTATATGAGCGATTTTAAATATCAGAAAATGTTCATGCTGGGGCCGGACGACGCATCTTACCGGAAGATTAGTGGCGCAGAATATCTCACAACTATTAGTATTGAAGGACAGAAAATTCTAAGGATCGCGCCCGACGCATTGACCGCATAGGCTTTAGCCGATCTCTCGGCAGAGGGTGTAGTAGAAGTAGAAGGCTTTCCCCGCAGGAAAAGCCTGACAGACCGCCTCGATCCCGGCGAGGTCTGAATGGGCCCGGCACGGCTCTTCGCAGTTGCGGGCTTCGAGATCGCAGATACCCGAGAAAACAACCTGCATATGCGCCTGAAGCTCACCAAATGAGTGCCAGGCTTTGCTTTACAGAAGCGATGAGGATCAGGTCACCGTGGGAAGTGCCATTCTAAACGAAGTGTCATGTGATTAGGAAGCACGAGATTTTGCGTGAGGGCTGTCAAGGGATAGACCTCTTTCACGAAATTGGTAACAACGCCCAAAGTGGACCTGCTAAATAGACCTGTTTACGACGGTAGTTGAGTTTTCAGCCCTTTCGAAAAATACAGCAGATAATGTCTAAATCTTACCCAGGATTTCGGCCGAAAAATCGGCCTTTGGATCAGTTTGGACGGCTATGCCGCAGCTTGGAAAAGACCCTGCTGATATCGTTGGTTGCGAGCCCCTGATTTGAACCTGCGAAGTCCGATCCGGCTGAGTCCAAATCAGGCCGCTTCCTCGCCTCTCATTGCCTCGTTGATCGACTCAGCAATTCGCTCAGCGGCCTCCTTTATCGGATCTGCTGCGAGGTGGGCGTAACGAGCGGTGGTCTGAGCTTGGGTATGTCCAAGGAGCTTCCCAATCATGGGTAGGCTTTCGCCGAGATTGGCTGCAACGCTGGCATAGGAGTGTCGAAGGTCATGCATCCGTACGTCATGGAGATCGGCGCGCTTCCTGATCTTTTCCCACTGGTGGCCCATACGTGTGATGTGTCCCCGCTCGAAGCGCCCGACGAGCACGTGGGGGTTGTCCCGCACGCGCGGGATCGAGTTTAGAACCTCGATTGCCGGCCCTGACAGGTAGACGGTCTTCTTGCCGGTCTTGCTGTCTGCGAGATTGACCCGCTTGTTCTCGAAATCGATGTAGTCCCACTTGAGGCTCAGAATTTCGCCGAGACGACAACCAGTGAAGATCAGCAGGCGGATTGATCGGATGGCTCCGATAAAGATAGACCCATCCTTTTCGGCTTCGTTGAGTACCCTGGCGAGGCGCCCGAATTCCACCGGCGAGAGATAGCGCTCCATCTTGCGCCTCGGATACTTCTCGATGTGCCGACAGGGGTTGGTGCCGTCGGACCGCAGGCCCCACTTCTCAGCCAGATTGAACATTTTGCCAAGCAGCCCCATGACGTGGTTGGCGGCACCCGGCCGGTCGACCATTTTCGCGTGCAGGCGCTGGATATCGGCACGGGTCACGAGGTCGAGGCGCTTTTTTCCGAGGGCAGGGAGGACATGATTGTTCAGGTTGGAGATGTCGGACTTCACGCTGCTTGGCTTCTTCTTGGGACGCGCATGTTCCTTGAGGTAACGCTCGGAGAATTCCCGGACGGTCGGCTTAGTCCGTGCTTCGCGCAGGTCCTCGCTCGGGTCTTCACCCATGGCCACGCGGGCCAGCCATTGCTGCGCCTTGGTCCGGGCCTGATCGCAGGTGATTTTGCCATGAACGCCGAGGGCAGGGCGCCTCTGCCGACCGTCGAGTGTTCGGTAGTAAAGCAGGTAGGCGCGCTTGCCCTTGGGCGTGATCTTACAGCCGAAGCCACTTAGCTGCCGATCCCAGAACACAGAATCGGTCTTGCCAGGTTTGGCGGACTCAACCACTCTCTTGGTCAGTTTGGCGCGATTCATGAGTCGATATCGCCCGATTTCTAGGTAGCAAATAGGTAGCAGAAGAACGGGAAACGCCGTGCAATCCACTGAATGCTACTGTGAGTCTAATCGCGCGCAGCTCGCTGATATAGAAGGAAATAGTGCGCTTCCGTGAAGGTCAGTGAGCTACACCGATAGGGCAATAGTACGAGATCATAATCCGCGTGTCGGGGGTTCGAGTCCCTCCCCCGCTACCAAATTTCCAGTAAAATCAATTAGGTACAGAAAGTCAGCAAAGCTGACGTTTTGCTACCT
>DEII01000101.1 GCA_002352385.1 Methylococcaceae bacterium UBA2778
CCATTGGCGCGCCTTGAATACGAAGCCCTATCCGGCGCAATTCCGGTAATTTAATTTCTTCCAGATCCCTAACCCGAATCTTTCACAAATTATGCTTGATTTCGCTTGTCTCTTGATTCCACAAGAAATAGTTCCTCAGTCGGCCGTAGTCACTGATACGCCGCTCCTTCGGAAATTTCCTTGTGAAACCAATGTCCTGCGCGATATCGGCGCAAATTTATGAAATCTTCGGGTTAAGGCATTATTTGAGCCGATAATAAGCACCGCCCTCGCTCGATGCGACATAACCGCGCAGCTCCAGCACCAGCAACATCGAGGCGAGGTTCTCCGCGGATTGCTCCGTCGTCTGGACCAAAGTATCCACTGTAGTGGGGGCATATGCAATTTCTTTCAACACATTTCGATATTCTTCGGGTAGATTTTCTTCCGGCTGAGCGGCGGTATCCGCGGCCGGATCGGGTGCTTCGGCGGCAGCGGCCAGCGAGCCGATCTCTTCGAGGATGTCCCGCGCCGTTTCGACCAGTTTGGCGCCCTGCCGGATCAGCGCGTTGCAGCCTCGCGCCAAGGGGTTGTGAATCGACCCGGGGATGGCGAATACTTCGCGCCCTTGCTCGAGCGCCGCTCTGGCAGTAATCAACGAGCCGCTGTGGATGGCCGCTTCGACCACCAGTGTGCCCACGCTCATGCCACTGATAATTCGGTTGCGGCGCGGGAAATGGTGCGCCTGTGCGGCTGTGCCGGGTGGAAATTCGGTGACCAGCGCACCGTGCTCGATGATTTCGCATGCCAACTGTTTGTGTGTTGCAGGATAGATCTTGTCAGGCCCGGTTCCGGCGACTGCCAGGGTGGTGCCATTGGCATCCAGCGCGCCCCGGTGGCTGGCGGCATCGATGCCCAGGGCCAGCCCGCTGGTAATGGAGAGGCCGCAGTGAACCAACGCTTGAGCGAACTGCCCGGCGATCGTTTTTCCGACCGTCGAGGGATTGCGGCTGCCGACGATGGCGAGTTGATGTGACCGCAAGGCGGCGGGAGACCCATGGACGAACAGCAGCGGCGGCGGGTCGGGTATGTTTTTGAGGAGAGGGGGGTAGGCGGCGGCGTGCAGGGTGATCAGGTGGTGATCCGGCTGTTCCACCCACTCCAGATCCTGATCGACGGTCTGCCAGTCGGTGCTCTTGATGGCATCGATGCTGAGGTCGCTGAGCCCCAGTGCCGACAGTGCCTGACGCGATTGATCGAAAAGCTCGTGGGGCGGGCCCACTCTTTCCAGCAGCGCGATGAAAGTCCTGCTGCCTATCCGAGGCGTTCGCAGCAGAGCAAGCCAATAGCGCAGATCGTCGGTGTCGATGGTTTTTCGTGTCAGGTTGGTGTTGAAAAGGCCTCCTGGCATTTTACCGCACAGGTGCGCAGAACGCATGGATTCGCGTCGCGTCGGTTTTTTGTCGCTAATACGGTGTTTGCACGATATCCAATATGTGCATCGGCATGGTTGCATGTACGACAAGCGCATAGCTGACGCGGTCGAAGGATCGGAAGACCATCAGCATGCCGGCTTTTTCATTCGGCAAGGTGACGTCCGATGGGTGCTTGGAGACGATGTCGCGAATCTTGGGACCCGTTTGATAGATCACCAGCACATGACCCGGTTCAAGTCCTTCTCTGAGGCCTCGGTCGATGACTACGACGCTGAACTGCCCGATTTGCGTGACGCCGTCCAGTACACTGATGATATGGCCGGTGATCATGTGTTCGGGCGCTCGGGGATGATAACTGAGCGGAATGCGTTCTTCGGGGACAGGCAGGAGGCGATCGCCGACAATCGCCTGCATCGCTATTTTTCTGAGTTGCAAAGTGGCCGGATCGCCGGTACGCTGCAGTAGCGTATCGGCGACGAACAGTGTTTGATAACCGAGGATTTCGTCGGTGTTCGGATCTTTTAGGGCGTCGCCCGGTCTGAATACGGTATAAGGGTCGATATTGTCGCTGTCGATGGCACGAACATAGATGGTGTCACCAGCGCCGCCGAGCAAGTGTTCTTCGGCGAAGGATACGATATACGGGGCGTTGTCGATCTCCTGTTTGGAGACGACGCGGGCCTGGGTTAGGAATTGTTTGATCGCATTGATGGGAATGGTCGGAATGGCTTCTTCGACAGGCTTGCTGCGGACCTGGGGAGAAAGGCGGGTCGAGGACGGGCTGTAACCCGAATCCAGACTGAGCCAGGGGCGACCGCTCGCATCATACGTCAGGACGATCACATCGCCGGGATAGATCAGATCGGGATTCCTGATATTGGAGTTGCGCTTCCAGATTTTCGGCCAATCCCAGGGAGCCTGAAGAAAACGCCCGGCAATGTCCCATAGCGTATCGCCCTCGACGACGGTGTAACGGTCGGGGTGGGAAGGATTCAGTACGATTTCATCAGCGGCCGCTGCAAAGCTTATGAGGAGGCTGAAAAAAATGGCTGTGAGGGTGCGAAAAGTCATATGGGTTTCCTCTGATGCTCGCAGGATGGGAATGACATTGCTGTTGATGTCCTAAGAACCTGCTTTCAAAGTGTAGTTAATTTCAGCTAAAATTCCAGATCAGAAACACCAAATCGCGTGGAGTGCAGCCAATGGCTATATTGAATATACTCGAATTTCCGAATCCCAGGCTGCGCAAGAAGGCGGCGCCTGTCGAGACGGTGGACGATACGATACGGCGGGTGGTGGACGACATGCTGGAAACCATGTATGCAGCCGACGGGGTCGGTTTGGCGGCAGTTCAGGTGAATGTCCGCAAGCGGATCATCGTCATGGATGTCAGTGACGAGAAGGATACGCCGCTCTGCTTCATCAACCCTGAAATTGTGGACAAGGAGGGCTGCAGGGAATCAGAAGAGGGGTGTTTGTCCGTCCCCGGGTTCGTGGACACAGTCAAACGGGCGGAGCGAGTCAGAGTCCGTGCGCTCGACCGGGCCGGCGAGCCTCTCGACTTGAGCGTGGACGGGCTGATGGGGGTCTGCATTCAACATGAGATCGATCATCTGGACGGCAAGCTTTTTGTGGACTATCTGTCGCCGTTGAAGCGGCAGCGCATTCGCAAAAAGCTGGAAAAGGCCCATCGTTTCCAAAGCAGCGAGGAAAACAAAGCGCGCTTGGCGCTTTGAGCTTATCGTGAAAATCGTCTTCGCCGGGACGCCGGAGTTCGCAGTCCAGACGTTGCAGATGCTGCTTGACTTCCCCTGCCAGGTGTGCGCCGCCTATACGCAGCCGGACCGTCCGGCGGGGCGCGGGCGGCGGCTTCGGCCGGGTCCCGTGAAAGTGCTGGCGGATGCTCATGGGCTCGAGGTCGTTCAGCCAGGCTCTTTGACCGGGCGGGATGATATCGAGCACTTGGCCGCTTTTCAGGCCGATTTGATGGTGGTTGTGGCTTATGGTCTGCTGCTGCCGCAGGCGGTGTTGGATGCGCCGCGACTGGGCTGCATCAATATTCACGCATCACTGCTGCCGCGCTGGCGCGGCGCGGCGCCGATCCAGCGTGCGATTTTGGCGGGCGATGAGCGGACCGGGGTGACGCTGATGCAGATGGTCGAAAAACTCGATGCCGGTCCCATGCTGAAGCAGGCACAGTGCCCGATTTTGCCGCATGAGTCGGCGGCTGAACTACATGATCGTCTTGCGCTGTTGGGTGCTGATGCGCTACAGGAGATGCTGCCGGCTATCGAGGCGGGCGCGGTGCGGCTGCAACCGCAGGACGAAGGTGAAGTGACCTATGCCCACAAAGTGGAAAAAAGCGAGGCGCTCATGGACTGGTCCAGGCCGGCGCAGGAGCTGGAGCGGCAGGTGCGCGCTTTCAATCCATGGCCGGTGGCGCACACCTTGTTCAAAGGTATGCTGCTGCGTGTTTGGCGCGCCGAGGCACTCGCGCAGCGGACGGATGCCGCGCCGGGCGCCATACTCGACGGTGAAGCCGGTCGGATGGACGTCGCCACGGGTAATGGCGTGCTCCGTTTGCTGGAGGTTCAATTGGCCGGAAAGAAACGGATGCCGGTACAGCCTTTTCTCAATGCGCATCGGGTCGATGGTGTGAGGCTGGGAGCCTCCTGAATACGCGCGCACTGGCGGCTCACGCAATCGGCCGCGTGATCAGGGAACGGCAGTCGCTGTCGATGGCGCTGGAGGCTGTCCTGGTCGGACTTGCGGACAGAAAAGAGCGGGCTTTCGTTCAGGCGTTGAGTTATGGGACTGTACGCTGGTATTTCCGTCTCGACCGGATTCTTAGGTCTCTGCTGGACAAGCCGCTGAAATCCAAGGATATCGATGTTCGTGTTCTGGCACTGTTGGGCCTTTATCAGATTGCGGATACGCGCGTGAAACCGTATGCCGCAGTTGCCGAGACAGTTGCAGCCGCAGGCGGTAAAAAAAGCTGGGCCAAGCCGCTTCTGAACGCGCTGCTTCGGCGCTATTTGCGCGAGCGGGAGCAGCTGGACCGACTGGCCGATGCAACCGAAGTTGGCGCCAGCGCCCATCCTGACTGGATGCTGGCGGCGATTCGACAAGACTGGCCGCAGCAGGCGGCAGATATTTTGGCGGCCAACAATCGTCCGCCGCCAATGGTTCTGCGTGTGAATACCCTGCAGTGCAGCCGCACCGCTTATCTCGACCGGCTGGCGGCCCAGGGCGTCGATGCAGACGCATCGACGGTTTGCGATACGGCGGTGATTCTGTCTACCCCGGTGGATGTCGAGCAGCTCCCCGGCTTCAGGCAAGGGGTCGTTTCCGTTCAGGACAGTGCGGCGCAGCTGGCGGCAAAGCTGCTCGATCTTCGACCCGGCCAGCGTGTGCTCGATGCGTGCGCCGCCCCCGGCGGCAAAACGCTGCACATTCTGGAAGCCTGTCCCGCGGTCGCCGAGCTGGTTGCTGTCGATGTGGTGCCTGAGCGCGCTGCCCGGATTCGGGAAAACCTGCATCGAGCCGGACTCGATGCCACCGTGCTGACAGCTGATGCCGCGCTGCCGGCGCAATGGTGGAATGGCGTGCCGTTCGATCGTGTGCTGCTCGATGCCCCCTGTTCGGCGCTTGGTGTGATTCGAAGGCATCCCGATATCAAATTATTGCGTCAACCGGAAGATCTGCCGGTATTGGTGGAACGGCAGCGGGCGTTGTTGGAGGCCGCATGGTCGATGCTGGCACCGGGTGGTCTGCTTTTGTATGCGACCTGCTCGCTGCTGCGGCAGGAGAATGAACAGCAGATCCGGTGGTTTCTCGACGGCCATCCCGATGCACGCGAATGGTCGATCGATGCTCCATGGGGTGTCGCGGGCGCCTGTGGCCGGCAGATTATCACGGGCGCTTCGGGGATGGACGGATTTTTTTATGCTCGGTTGATCAAAGCGAAATGAATCTTCTTCGTTGGCTTTTCATCTCGTTCTCCTGGCTGTTCACCGGACCGGGAATCGCCGCCGAGTACGGTTTTCAGGTGAAGTCGGCCGAGCTTGTCCGCGAGCAGAACGAATATGTCCTCAATGCCGATATCGACTACCGTTTCAGCGAGCGCGCCATCGAGGGTCTGAAACACGGTGTGCCGTTGACGCTGGTCGTTGCGGTCAAGGTCTACCGCAACCGGGCTTTGATCTGGGATGAACGGGTGGTGAGTGTGATGCTGCGGTATCGCATTCGTTTTCATGCATTGGCTAAAGTGTATCAGGTCCTGAACGACAGCAGCGGTGTGCAGCGAAATTTCGTGAGTCTGCCTGACGCAGTCGATGCGTTGGGGCGAATTCGCGGAATGTCGATCATCAAAGCCGGGCGGATAAACTCGGATGATCAATACGAAGTCAGTATCAAAGCGGACCTGGACATCGAAGCCTTGCCGTTGCCGCTGCGTCCCGTGGCTTATGTCATGCCGCAATGGTATCTGGGGAGCTCCTGGTACACATGGCCATTGGAAAAATAGCCCCCCCGGTCAGTATCTCAGTCCTGATCGCGCTCGGAGCGATTCTGCTGTCGCTCCATCTCATGAGCTCGGCAACCCAGAACCCCTCGGTTTTGGGCGACATGTATGCCTGGTTGCTCCTGATCAACGTGCTGGGCTCGGTACTGCTGCTTGGTCTGGTTGTCGCCAATGTGCACTCCCTGGTGCGTCAGCTCAAAAAGCGCGAAGCCGGCTCGCACCTGACGGCACGGATGGTGTTTCTTTTCGTCTTGTTGTCGCTGGCGCCCGCATCGATCGTGTTTTACTATTCGATGCAGTTTCTTCATCAGAGCATCGACAGCTGGTTCGATGTGGAGATCGATCATGCCATGGATGATGCCTTGGAACTTAGCCGGGCGGCGTTCGATCAGCGCATGCGCAGCCTGCTGAAGGAGACCGAGTCCATGACTGAGCGTCTCGAGCATCTGCCCGATTCCGTGGCGGCGATCGAATTGGATGCGTTGCGCACTGATTTGGCGGCCTCTGAGGTGACCCTCATTTCCGAACAAGAGCGTATCATCGCCTCCAGCAGCTTCAATCCCCGATCGATTATTCCCAGCCTCCCGGATGACAGCATCCTGCTGCGGCTGCGGCAGGGTAAATCCTATGTGGGGCTCGATCCGATACGCAACCAAGGGATGCAGATTCGGGTCGTAGTAACGATCGACTCCGAGTTTCCACGTTATCTGCAAGCGCTGTATCCAGTGCCGGTCCGATTGGACAGCCTGGTACAATCGGTCGAGTCGGCCTATGCTCATTACAAGGAGATGAGTTATCTGCGAAGCGCATTGAAGATGAGCTTCTCGTTGACTCTTTCGCTGGTCCTGCTGTTGAGCCTGCTGGGCGCCGTTTGGGTGGCCTTTGTCAGCATCCGCCGCCTGGTCGCACCGATACGTGATCTGGTGCAGGGCACGCGGGCGGTTGCCGCCGGCAATTACGAACAGCGTCTTCCGGTGACGAGCAGGGACGAACTGGGATTTCTGGTCGAATCGTTCAACGCGATGACGCAGCGTCTTGCACAGGCGCGGGACGAGGCCTACCGCTCCCAACTCGAGGTGGAGAATCAGCGCGCCTATCTGGAGACATTGTTGGGAAATCTGACGTCGGGGGTCCTGAGCTTCGATGCGGACCACCGCTTGCGGACCGCCAATCAGGCCGCCGACAAGATCCTTAACGTCGAGTTGGCCGCCTACAGGGGGGCACCGCTGTCGGCATTGTCCGCGGAACAGCACCATCTCGTTCATTTTGTCGAAATGCTGCAGGAAAAGCTGGAACAGGCGCAAACGATGTGGCAGGAGGCGATCACGCTGCTCGGCCCGAACGGCCGCCAGGAACTGCTTTGCCGCGGCACTCCCTTGCTGACCATCGTCGGCGAGCGTTCGGGAACGGTCATGGTGTTCGACGATATGACGGACCTCATCCGGGCGCAGCGCAACGCAGCCTGGGGGCAGGTCGCTCAACGCCTTGCGCATGAGATCAAGAATCCGTTGACCCCGATTCAGCTGTCAGCCGAACGGTTGAAGCACAAATTGTCGAAAAATTTGAATCCGGCCGATGCACAGATGCTTGAACGCGCGACGCAGACGATCGTGCACCAGGTCGAAGCCATGAAAACGATGGTCAATGCGTTCTCCGATTACGCACGGCCTCCCAAGATGCAGCTTGAAGAGGTGGATATCAACAGGTTGATCGAAGACGTATTAAGGCTCTACTCGACCCAGGGCACGATTCGCTTTCATGTTTCGCTGGATTCCGCGGTTCCCGGGATCGAAGCGGATCCGGTGCGAATGCGGCAGGTGCTGCACAACCTGATAAAAAATGCGCAGGAAGCGGTGGAAGCCCGCTCACCGGGGGAGATTTTCATCAGCACCCGTTGTATACTGGAAAATCGATCCTACTATGTGGAAATTCGTATTCAGGACAACGGGCCGGGCATCGAGCCCGAGCAGGTCGAGCGGGTGTTCGAACCGTATGTGACCGATAAAGCCAAAGGCACCGGGTTGGGATTGGCCATTGTCAAGAAAATTATCGAGGAGCATGGCGGGATCATTTGGGTCGATCCGGACTATCGCGACGGGGCCGGGTTCGTGATCCGTCTGCCCGAACGGGCGGGTCACCGGGAATCCAATGATGCTTCCATTGAGAGCAAAGACAGGAGACAGACAGCGTGAACAGACCCTTTATTCTGGTCGTGGATGATGAGCCGGATATCCGTCAGCTGGTGGGTGATATATTGGAAGATGAAGAATACGAAGTGGCCCTGGCGGAAAATGGTGCCCATGCGCGGGCAATGTACAAAGAGCACCGGCCGGATTTGGTCCTCCTCGATATCTGGATGCCGGATATCGATGGCATCAGTCTGCTCAAGGAATGGCAGCAGGAGGGGGAGAGTTTCGCGCCGGTGATCATGATGTCGGGCCACGGCACGGTCGAGACAGCGGTGGAGGCGACCCGGCTGGGGGCGTACGATTTTTTGGAAAAACCGCTCTCTTTCGCCAAGCTGTTGTTGACCGTCGAGCGGGCGCTGGAAACCGACCGGCTCCAGCGTGAGAATATCGGGCTGCGACGTCAGATCCAGGGCTATGTCGAGCCGGTGGGCAAAAGCGCGGCGATCGAACGCCTGCGGGATCAGGTCAAACGTCTGGCCCAGCATGATACGCATGTGCTGTTCACCGGGGAACCCGGCTGCGGCAAAGAGACACTGGCGCGCTATTTGCACGCCAACAGTGCCCGGCGCGACGGTCCGTTCGTCGATGTCGGCGTCGGCACCATCGCTCCGGAATTTTCCGCCGTCGAACTGTTCGGCAGGGAAGAGGGCGGTACGGTCCATTACGGTCTGCTGGAGCAGGCGCACGGCGGTGTCCTGTTTCTGGACGAAGTGGCCGAGATGGATCCTGAAACTCAGCTGCGTCTGCTCAGTGCGCTCGAGTCCGGATCGTTTCTCCGGGTCGGCGGCAGTGACCAGGTGCACGTCGATGTGCGCGTTATCGCATCGACCCGCCGCTCACTGGAAGATGAAGTGCAGGCGGGACGTTTTCGCAAAGAATTGTATTATCTGCTCAACGTGGTTTCGCTGGCTGTGCCGCCGTTGCGGGAACACAGTGAAGATATCCCGGAACTGCTGGCGTTTTATGTCGATTTTTTTGTCACGCGGGAAAAGCTGCCGTTCCGGAAATTCCCAGTGGCGGTGCAGAACTTTCTGCGTAATTTCGTGTGGTACGGGAATGTTCGCGAACTCAAGAATCTGGTCCAGCGTCTGTTGATTCTGGGTACCGGGGATGAGATCGGAATGGAGGAGGTCAAGGCCGCGCTCGGGTCGGTGGTCAGTGCCGAGTCCGTTGAGCACCCGCAATTTTACGGCTTGCCGCTGAAGGACGCACGCGAACACTTTGAAAAATCGTACCTGGAATATCATCTCGAAAGAAATGAAGGCAGCGTTGCCAAGTTGTCGTCCGCGATCGGGATGGAACGAACCCATTTGTACCGGAAGCTGCACTCTTTGGGGATCAAATTCAAGGAGAAGAAATAATAAGTGTTCACGGTTTCCGGTTGACAGTTGACGGTTGGTGAAAGCCTGGGAGGCTGCCCGAGAATAGCGATCGTAGCGAGGGTGAGACTGATTGAGTCAGATATTTCGATCATTTGAGGCGAATAGTGGGCCTATTTAACGACAAATCCGCCGGGAGCGGATTTGGACCGCTGAAAGCGACCCCGAAGGGGTGGAATACAAGGATGTATTTCATCAAAATGATCGGAAAATCTGGCCAATCAGGTTCGGCCGCAGCAGATCAGTCTATTCTCGGACAGCCTCCTAGGGCATGGGGACAGCTGTCGGGAGCATAGGGTGACACTACAGGCCAAATGGGACGGGGTTTATCGCAATCGGGCCGTCGAGCAACCTCGGGCGGCCGCTGTTCTGGCGGAATTCAGCCATCTGCTGCCGGACCATGGAAGCGCCCTGGACCTGGCCTGCGGGCGCGGCGGCAACGCGCTGCTGCTCGCTCGGCATGGCCTCGACACTTGGGCGTGGGACATTTCTCCGGTGGCCATCGAGCAGCTGAAAAAAACGGCGCGCGCCTGTCATCTGACCATTCATGCCGAGGTGTGTGATGTCGAGGCGGCGGTGTTCGAACCCGGCCGTTTCGATGTCATCGTGGTCACCCGCTTTTTGCTGCGATCGCTTAGCGATGCGATCATCCTGGCGCTAAAACCGGGCGGCCTGTTGTTCTATCAGACCTTTACCCGGGAAAAAGTCGCTTCCTCCGGCCCCAGCAACCCGGAGTTTCTATTGTCCGAGAATGAATTGTTGTCGCTGTTTTCGCCGCTCAAAATCCGCGTTTACCGTGAGGAGGGCAGGCTGGGCGATGTCACCAGAGGCTTGAGAAATGAGGCTTTGTTGATCGGGCAGCGGCGGCCGTAGAAAAAGGTACGCGGTGCGTACCCTACGCCTTACTGCCATTAAGTTAAGGGTCAACGTCGATTGTAGGGCGGATGCCCGAAGGGCGATCCACCATCGTACACCGTATCATGGCGGAACCGCTTCGCGTTCCGCCCTACGCCCATAGCTGCTAACTTAATGGCAGTGACCCTACGCCTGGCGGGAGGCTTTTAACGTGTAAACACCTTAATAAACGATGAGTGAAACAAAACAGAAACCACAAATTACCTGCATGGAGCCCAAACAAGCCTGGGCGTTCATGAACGAGCATCCCGAAGCAATGCTGCTGGACGTGCGAGCGACGGTCGAGTTTTCCCATGTCGGACATCCCGTCGGCGCAGTGCATATCGCCTGGAAAGAGGCGCCTGATTGGACCGTCAATCCGGCTTTTGTCGAGGAGGTGGCTCGATACGTACCCGACCGCGCTAGGCCAGTGCTGCTGCTGTGCCGCAGCGGCCAGCGTTCATTGGCCGCGGCGCAGGCATTGGCGGAGGCGGGCTACCGCACGCCGATCAATGTCGAGGAAGGTTTTGAAGGGCCGCTGGATGACAACAAACACCGCGGCGCTTTGGGCGGCTGGCGCTTTCATGGATTGCCGTGGGAGCAGAGCTGAAGCCGAAAAAGGTGGTACGCGGTGCGGACCCTACGCCGTTTTGGGCGAGCCGGAAGGAGTTTGCTTCATTCCAGGAAAGGGTTCACCGGTTCCGGTTCGGGCAGTGCTTCGGGTACAAGTTCCTTTTCCTGCTTCGGCGGTTCCTGTTCGGGCGATGATTGTTTCCGCTCGACCCGCTTTTTATGAATGTCGACAGACGCGGCCCGATGGAAGAATAGCGCAGCGAGGAATGCAGTGTAAACGGCATTGGCGGGGATATGCCAGTTGAAATCGACGGCCCCGTGGAGCGCGATCATAAACAGGCCGATACCGGCGCCGATCTGGATGAATCGAAACGTGCTCCAGTGGTTGCCGCCGCTGCGGCCCAGTACGAACCACTGCCGGATGTAGGCGGCCGCCAACAGCAGCATGATGGCGGCGCTCAGCAGTCCGCCTTCGAACAGCCATTCCAGGTAGTCGTTGTGGACATGGTTGAAAAAAGAGCCGCCCATTGCCACCGGCTGGAACGGCAGAACCGCTTTCGAAAAGGTCCCGGGGCCGCTGCCCAATGGAAAAAAGTTTCCGATACCCTGCAGTGCAATTGCAAAAAGTTCCCATCGCCCATCGTCGAGAGGGTTCACGGTAAAGCGGTCGAATACCGGGGCCAGACCAATATCCACTGCCAGCGCAACAGCGATCGCACTGACCGTCCCGACCGGACCGAAGGCGTTGTCGCCGCCGAGCGAAAGCAATGACCGCCAGCAGCAGGCAGAGCATCCCTAAGCCGATGCCCGTTCTGCTGCGGGTGAATACCAGCCCGAGCAGTATTACGATACTGGCGGCGCCGTAGAGGAAAGCCGCATTGGCCTGCCACGTGCTCAGCGAAAGCACGCGCTCGCGCCAGTTTTGGCGATAATGGTGGGTTCTATGCCGCAGCCGGCCGACGGTTACCGCGAGCAGGCCCAAGCCAATGGGGAATATCATTTCCAGAAAACCGGCCAGATGATCGCGGTTGACGTAGGTTCCGGTTGCACCGCTCGGTCCGCAGTATCCGTTACCCAGGCACAAGGCGCTGTCGGGGTCTCCAGCGACGAATTGCATGAGACCGAGCAATGCTTGACCGACAGCCATGATCAGTGCGGCCAGGGATAGTCGTATAAGATAGCGGGTAGGCAGGGCGACGGCGCCGAAAAATACGGCCAATGGCGGCAATAGAGCGAGCCATGAGGATTGAGTAGAGGCCGGTACGATCGAGGCCGGGCGCACGGCGGGCGAATGTTCGACAAGTGTCAGGGCGTTTGCGTAGACGGTGCGTCCCGGCAAATCGGCCCAGAAACCGAAGAGAAACGGAATCAGAAAAATCAGCGGGTAAAGAAGCAGAATGCCGCCGATCGCCCACATTGCGCCCGGGATCTTTCCTGTATCGGACGATTCGGTCGGCCACAGCTTTATGATGAGCAGCACCACCGCCCCTATCTCCAGCACCAACAACGGCAACGGCCGATTGCCCGCCCTGAAGAGAGGAACGAACATCAACAAGAAGGCCACGCCGACCGCTAGGGCAGTAACCTTGAGTGATTCGCTGTGCGTGAGCGCTGACCGGGCGCTTTTCTGCATCTATTTCTTTTATTCCACGCTAAGGCTGATAGGGATGAACTCCTCCGGCAACCCGCCGCCATCGCCCTTGGTCGCTTCGTAGATTCCATAAGCGGCCCCGCCGGCGATCACGGTGCCCCCTGCAAATAAAGCAGCAACCGTGGTTGTTGGCAGGCCGCTGAGCCATGCGCCGACTCCCCCCGGAGCAGCAGCGGCTGCTGCTGCCGAGCTTTCCACCCCCTCCGAACCCGGCGTTGTCAATGCGACCGGCTTCAATCCGATCGGGCCTGGTTCCAGCTTCAGGACCGTGGAGAGGCCGCCTTTGCATGGGCTGACTGTGCCGACGACGAATACTGCATTCGAAGCCACTCGAGTGGTGCAGTTGTCGGTGTGGACGACCACGGCAGAGGAGTTCTTTCCTACGGCAAAGACGCGCGCACCCGGCTTCAATTTCAGGCCGGTCCATCCCGGCACATAGTTCTTGCCCTGATTGACCAATACTTTGCCTTCGACTTCTCTGAGTGTGCTCTCGCCGGCCGCAACGCCGTTGACGGCGGTCAGAAGGAGAGCGGCGGAGGAAAATAAATGGATTGAACGCATCTTAAGCGACCTCGGTTTGAATGGTTTCTCTCTCGATCATGGTAGCAGAGGGACAGCAGGAGGCAACAATCCATTGATCGTTTTTCCGACTGTGCCATACTTTCGAAGGTGCTTCACAGCGCTCCCTTCCTAATTCCTTAGACGATCCCGCCAAAAAACGACATCCGTCGGTTGAAGAATAATACCAACTTCCCATGTCGTCAACCACAAATTCACCGCTTGGCCAATGACGCCTGCGAGCCGGCGTTGGATTCCGCCGACAGCCAGGTAACCGCAAGGTCATCGAACCAGGCCTCGCCGCTGATTCGAAAGTCTCGTGGAGCCGTGCCTTTGACGTAGAGAGAGAGTCGTTGACCGCTGCACCGTTCAGCTGGGACGCTGAATGGCGTTGAAAACCTGCGCCATTGATTGGTGCCGACGAATCGCTCGGTTTCGGCGAGTATGGCTTTCTCGCCATCGGCACACGAGATGCTCCATGCCAACCCGTTGGCGGTTTGGATGCTGTCGGTTTTTACCTGGCCGCTGAGACGATAGCGGCCGGGAAGCAGGAACAGCGCCTGCTCGGCGATGATTCCGCGTACCGGCTCCCCATGGAAAGTGATCTGTAGGGCTTTTCCTTTGCGGCCGCCGAACAGGCTGTGGGCATCCACTTCGAGACCCTTTTGTGTTGCGATGTGCCAGTCGAAGCCCTGTTCGAATCGTGTCTGTTCGAAGCCGCCGTCGTAAATTTGCCCGAGTACAGCAAACTGATTCGGCGTCAGGCTGTTGAGCCAGACCATATAAGCTTCACCCCAAAGTTTCTTGTTTTGCAGTCGCGTGATGTAAGCGTTGCGTTCTTTGGTCGTGAGGGGGCGATTCATATTTTGATAAAGGTCATACAGGGCCCGCAGGGTCTTTTCCTGCCTTGCCTCGCGTGTTGCGTAAATGAAAAAATTCTGCCACCAGGGTGGGAGGTGCATGACGATCCTGGAAAAACCTGATTGGCCCTGAGGCGGCTGCTCGGCAATTCGCAGCAGAATCGGAAACAGTTGCTTGGAAAAGCTGGGTTGGGCCAGCAATACACGGTTCCAATCGAGGAGCGCACGTTCCACGTCGTCGCGCAGGAGCCAATAGGCGGCTGCCTGAAGGTTCGCGGCAACATCTGCGGGCGACAGCCGTTCTGCCATCTCCACAGCCTGGTCGGCTCGCTCCGGTTCCCCCTGCTTCAGCCACAATTTTGCCAGTGTGACCAGTGCATGGCTGTCGGACGGGTTGGCGAGATAGGCCTTTTGCAGCAGCGATTCAGCCTGCTCCGGATTTTCTTCGACCCGCAGCTGCCCCGCAAGACTCAGCGCCTCAGGATTCCAGCGGTTCCAGGCAAGCGAAATAGCGAGTGAACGACGATTTTGGCCTATCTCACTGAGATAGTATTGCGAGGTTCCCAATGCCGCGATACGCCAAACAAGGAGCAGTCCGCCGATGACCAATAGTGTCCGGACGAGTGCGGGTCGATGTTTTTTCCAGATCTTCATAGATTTTATTGACGAATGTGGAGAAGTTCCGTGATCAGCACGCCGTGGTCAGTTTTTCGGATATGGAGAATGAGTCTGCCGCGCGTGACCGAGGGTGTCGTTTCCCCTTTGTGCTGAATCGTAACCACGAATCGACCTTCACCCGTTCCCTTTGCGCCGAGCAGCTGCCAGCGGAAATCGTAAAAAGCGAGGCGGCGATGGCTCGTTTCCGCAAACAGCTGCGCGTATTCGGTCCGGATGCCGTCCCGGTGCACCTGATATCCGGTGTGTGCTTGCTCAGCGAACAACTGCATGAAATGGTTGATGCTCCCGGCTTCGTAGGCCCACCGAAAGCGATTGAGCAAGCGCCCCGCCTCCAGCCGGCTCAGGCGCATCTGTGCGACTTTGGGGGGCGTGGAGCGTTCCGGAATGGGACGTTGTGGGTGTCGTTCGGGAGCGATCGGTGGCGATGCCGTATCGTGATGATCGGATTGCTGAGCGGGTGCCATCGCATCGGCTTTTGCGTTCGGTACCGAGGGGCTCTGGAGCATCTGGCGCTTGTCTGGTGCCGTTGCCGTGCGTATCTTCCGTGCCGGGGGCTCGGCTTTGGTTCGGGCCTTCGGCTGGTCGCGCTCCGCCAGGGTGCGGGCGTTGTCGTGGGTGGATGTTGCCGTCTGTGCGGCGACGGTCCTTGGTGCTGTGCCGGTACCGTTTTTCGTTGAGTCGCCGATGGCCGCGCTGTTCGGTGGCGGCAGCAAAGGGGTGAGTCCCGCTGAATCCGACGGCGTATCGGCTGCGGGGGCTGCATGGTTTGCGGCGGAGGGCGAAGTCATTGAGGATGACAGACCGAGCCCCAGTGCATTCAACACGGACGGCAGCCGCAGTGAGCGCGCACTGTCCAGCACCAGTGCCAGGCAGCCGGCGATCGCCGTCACACTCAGCAGCAGATACAGACGTTGCCAGAAGGGGCTCGGTCCGCGCATGCGGATCGCCTTTCGACGCCATCGCCGCCGCGTCGAGGCATAGGTTTTGATGGACTGCCACGCGATGCGCGTCGAGGCGAACAAGACCCGCAAAGGGATGCCGTTGCTGCGGCGGGACGACGGCCGAACGCTGGAAACCCTTTTGGCGTATGCCGGCGGCCGCGACCGACGGCGGTCGGATCGAGCAGCGGGAACGGGGCCGGTCCGGCGATAGAGTCCGGCATCGTATGCACGCCGTTTGCTTGGATTGCGCAGTACGGTGTAGGCTTGATTGATGCGAACCGAATAATTTTCGTACCATTCATCGCGCCCCTGCAGGCGGTCTGGGTGAAACCGACCGATCAGCTTCCGGTAGTGCTCGCGGATCCGCTGGATATCGGCCCCCGGGTTCAATCCCAGTACGCGGTAATGATCAGCCTCGGGTGCCAGAAAGATCTGGCGGATGAAAAAGCCGATGGCAGCATGCAGTTCGGACGGGCTGGCACGAAGCCGGCGGGCGTAGTGTTCGATTCGTGGGGCGCCGGGGGGCAGATTGGCCAGCTCGACGACGACAGACACCTCTTCGGGGAGGAGGTGCTGTGGATCGGCCCAGGTTTTGCGCCCTTCCGGCCGGCGATAGATATCCACTACCGAAGCCAGGAATCGGGTGAGAGCGTGTTGACTCGAGGCCAAGCCTATGCCGATATCCGGTGCTCGGGCGGCACCTCTTCTTCTGTGTTGTAGTAATAATAGCTGTGATAGTAGCTGTAGGCGCTTTCGCGTTCGCCCAGCTTGCATAGCACACAGCCGATGATTCGGGCGCGCGCACTGCCCAAGCGTTTCAATGAACCGATCACATGGTCTTTGCGCGTTTTGCCGGACTCGGTGAGAAACAGAGTCCCTTCCGCAATACTCGCCAGAATCAGAGCGTCCGCGAGACCGAGGGTCGGCGGTCCGTCGAGCAGGACATAGTCGAACTTCTCTGCCGCCAGCGTCAGCAAATCGATCATGCGGGGGCTGCCCAGAAGCTCGGCCGGGTTGGGCGGTTGCGGGCCTGCCTGAATGACGAAGAGCTGGCCGACATTGGCAAACACAGAAATTTCGGCGGGAGTCGCCTCGCCCGTCAGGTAATGGCTGAGCCCCTTGTCCGGCTCTATTCCCAGCAGCTTGTGCTGTGATGGGTTGCGCAGGTCACAGTCGATCAGCAAGACCTTGTGCCCCATCTGGGTAAAGGTCACCGCCAGATTGAGGGCGGTGGTGCTCTTGCCGGTGCCTTTTTCCGGGCTGGTAAGCTGCAGCACCTTCGGTGCGCCCGATGGTGTGGAGAACGACAGCGCCGTGCGCAGCGAGCGGATCGCTTCGGCGTACGCCGAACGCGGCGCATCCTGTGTGATTTTGGCGAGGGACTCGGGTTCTTTCGACTGGGCGACCCGCGGCAGGATGCCGAGCACCGGCAGCTTCGACGCCTGCTCGAGATCCTCGGGCAGTTTAATGGTGACATCGAGAAACTCGAACAGGAATGCCAGCCCGATCCCGCCGAGCAGGCCGATGACGGCGCCCATGATCAACTCCCGCCGCCGGTTCGGTCCGGTACGCAGCCCCTTCTTGGCCTGGTCGACAATCGAGATGTTGTTCATGACGACGCCGTCGGCGACTGTGACCTCCTTCATTCGCTGCAGCAGTCCTTCGTACATCAGGCGGTTGGATTCCACTTCGCGGTAGAGTATGTTGCCCTCGGCGCGGCTGTCGCGCAGTTGCTCGAACTTCTTCTTCAGTGCGTCATGCTGCGCGCGCAGGATTTCCTGCTTGCGCAGCGCGGTCTCATAGCTGCCCTCGAGGGAGGCGCGGATGGCGTCTTCCTCTGCCTCGATGCGGGAGTCGATGACATCCATCCGGCTGCGCAGCTGTGTCATGTCGGGATAATCCGGCTTGAAAATGCGTAGCCGATCCTCGTATTCCGACTGCAGCAGCGCCTTGGTCTGCTTCAGTTCGCTGATGACCGGGTTTTCGAGGAACAGGGAAAAGCCGTGCCCGGCGGTTTTTTTCAACTGGTGGAAGATGCTTTCAGCGGCGATGCGTTCGTTTTCGGCCTCCATCAGCGCCTGGGCGATGCCGATCAGCTGGGACGACGCCAGAGTCTCTTGCTCACCGGTTTTCAGAATATCCTGCCTCTGTTCGTAGGCGGCAAGCTTTTTCTCGGAATCTTCCAGCTTCGCCTTCACCTGAACCAGCCGCTCCTTGAGGAAGTTCTTGGCATAGGAGGCGGCGTCGAAACGGCGGTCTAGGCTGCTGCGGATAAAGAGGTTGGCCAGCGTGTTGACGATCTTCACGGTAAGACCGGGATCGGTCGAGGAGTAGCCGATCCGGACCAGCTTGGAGTATTCGATCGGCTCGACAGTGAGATTGGCGAGAAACGCATCGACCAGAGCGCCGTTTCTGTTCGGACCAGCGTCTGTCTCAGCGTTTTCGGCACGGTCGCCGGCGGCCGGGTTGAAGATGGGATTGTCTGCCAGATGCAGTTCGTCGATCACATCTTCCGCCAGTGCCCTGCTCTTCAGAAGTTCGTATTGGGTTTGATAAAATTTTTCATCGTAATAGTACGAATCCATCGATCCCTGGAAATTGAGCACCTGCAGCGTATCGCGGTTGATCTCGATCAGGACCGAAGCGGTATAGATGTCCGGTTTCTGCAGGGTCGATACGGCGGTGAAGGTCAGCGTGATGATGAACACCGTCAGGATTGTCCATTTGTGTTTGCGCAGCAGGCGCCAATAGTGGCGCAGATCGAATTCCTGATCGGCTTCGGGTTCTTCGATAAATGGGTCGTACGGATTGAGCTGCGACGCGGCGCGCTCGGTAAGAGACCCCGCCTGGGGCTGCTGACGGGGGGGGTAATCGGGTAAAGCGTATGTCATGAGTGATGGTGGTCTGGAACGACGAACTGGCTTCGGACTGGAAGAGGCTTTACAAAAGAAACGGGAATGGGCTGATGACGAACATTTTTTGCAGCGTCTCCAGGGTCCATTTCGTGAACGCCTTGCCGCTATGCTTGTGGATGACGATCACGTCACCTCCCTCGACATAGGGATCCTCGGCGGTGCCTGCCCGAATGGCGTCGAAATCGAATATATAATCCACCTTTTTGCCGTCGCTGTCGGTGCGAAACAGTTGAATGGCTTCGGTATCGGCCACTTCGTCCGTCTCGGCCACCGCCATGATCCGCAGCAGCGTCGTCGGACGTGTCAGCGGGATAATGCCGGGCTTTTTGACCAGGCCGATGACGGTCACGAACTGACTGCTGAATTCCTTGATGAAGACGGTGACATCGGGATTTTGAAGGTAGCGATTGCCCAGCTTCTGCTCGATCAAAGCTTTCACTTCTTTGCGTGTCAGGTTCTCCACCGGTACCGTGCCGATCAGCGGCAGATTGACTTCGCCGGCACCGCTGACGCGCACTTCGCCGGATAGGTCTTCCACCTGAAAAACGGAGATGAGGAGCAGATCGCCAGGTCCGATCCGGTAGTCCTCGATGTCCTCGACGCTGGTTGGAAGCCCGTTGTAATCGACAGCATGGGCAATGGACTCGGGTTGAGTCGCAGGCGGTGTCGAGGCGCACGAACTCAACAGCAGGCAGGCAGCGACACTCATGGTAAAGAAGGCGCGAGCATTCATTGGTTCTTACCTTTCACGAAAAGGCGCAAAGACAACCGGGAAATTATCCGGTGTCAATTGATCCTAGTGGGTATTATAATCCGTTTATCAACCGCAATGTATCATATATTAGCCGGCAATCCTTAATTTTAGATGACTTCGGGGAATATTTTGGATGACTGCGCGGAATTTGGATGATTTTGATGGTTCACGGTTCATGATTCATGTTTCCCAGTTACCGGTTGACAGTTGACAGTTGACAGATGACGGTGTGTCCTCGTGATAAAGACGGCGAAGGGTTCCGCCGCAAAACTGAGAACTTGCGAATAGCTCTCACGTTGGCGAGCAACTTGTCGGGCCCGGATGCGAGCGTGCTGATTCAAAAGCGAAAACCAATACCAGGAATATTCCAGGCGTGACATGATTGTCCGAAGAACTGTAAACCGTCGACGGACAGCCGTGAACGGATACAGATGATCGATTTGCACTGCCACCTGTTGCCCGGGATCGACGACGGTGCCGTCGATCAGGCGACCGCTCTGAAGATGGCGCGCATCGCTGTCGCCGATGGCATCACTATGACCGCTTGTACGCCGCATATCTATCCGGGGCTCTACGAAAACACCGGACCGGGGATCATTGCCGACGTGCGCGCGTTGGAAGAGCGGCTGCACGCTGCGGGCGTCGCTCTGCAGCTGACCTTCGGCGCCGATACTCATCTAGTGCCGGAGATATTCGACGGCTTGCGCAGCGGCCGCATCCCGACGCTCAACGGTACCCGATATTTCCTGCTCGAGCCGCCGCATCATGTGGCGCCGCCACATCTGGCGGACAACTGCTTTGCTCTGATCACCGCCGGCTATGTGCCGATCATCACCCACCCGGAACGCCTGACCTGGATCGGCGAGCACTATCCGCTGTTTCAGGAACTGGCCCGCAGCGGCATCTGGATGCAGATCACTTCGGGCAGCGTAACCGGCCGCTTCGGACCCGATGCGCGCTACTGGGCCGAGCGCATGCTCGATGAAGGGATCGTGCATCTGTTGGCAACCGATGCGCACGGCGTCAAAAACCGACCGCCGCTGCTGGCGGAGGGGTGTCGGGCGGCGGAGCAGTGGCTGGGCGCCGAGGAGGCGCTGCGGTTGGTGCAGGAGCGCCCGCAGGCCGTCATCGACGACAGCGCTCCGGAGCGCGTCTGCGCCCCGCCCGGCGTGGCGGGCGATCGACCGCGGCGCTCAGCACGTCGCGGCGCCTTTTGGAAGCGGTTCTTTTCACGGAGGTCATGATGGTTGGAAGCCGGGGATGTTGGGCGAGCCCTGCGGGCGATCCGCCATTGTATGCCGGATTACGGCGGAACCGCTTCGCGTTCCGCCCTACGTTACTGTTCGATCTATCGCGGGAAAAACAGAGGTGGGCCGGAAAAAGCTTCGCGCATCCGGCGCAACTGTTCACATTTCCCCGCTAAACGAAATATTTTTTTCGCCACAGTTCGAAGGCGGTGCACTGCCGGATGAGCAGGCCCGAGTGGTCTTCCGGGCCAGCGCGGCTTTCTGCGGGGCCGCGGCTTTTCTCCGTCAGAGGTTCAGTATCCTGACGCCTGCCTTGCAAGATTGACGGGCGGCGGGGCCCCGACGCCAGAGCGAGCAGAGAAATCTCCTGGCACCGAGGCTCCGCCTCGGTGACCCTTATCCGCGGCTCTGCCGCTTCGCAGCGCCGGATGCCCGCATCGACCTGCCCCCGATTCAAATCTGCGCCCTGCGTCCGGACAAAACCCGTGAAACAACCTTGCCCAACCCCTCCGCACCGCGCCGGCAATAGAGGAGCGGAAGCCAGGCCGCATGGCTCTTGTCGTATTTTCTCAACAGGTACCGCGGCGGCGGCAGGGTGAGTTCGCGCATAAAGCGCAGTTTGCTGCGCGCACCGGGAATGGCGCGAAATTCGGCGGCCAGGATTCCGGTGCCGCCGGAATGAAGATAGCAGGCGGACGGTTCCGGCGCCTCATCCGGTTCGAGGCGGTCGAGCAGATTCCGGGGGATCGGCGTGCCGAAGCATTCCTGCGTCACCGTCAGCGCATCGCGGCAGATGGCCTTGAGCCGCTTTCGCTGTGTGAAGCGGGCGAATGCATCCAGTTCGTTCCGGCTCATCTCCTCCAGCAGCAGGTGGATATCGTAAAGCCAGATCAGCCGGTTGCCCTCGGTGAAGGCAACGCCGTCGACCCAATAGGGCGCGCGCATGTGGCCGGCGCGGTGCATGCAGGCCAGGGTCAGAGCATGGTCCGGCCGCAGCGTACGGGCGTTCCCGCCCAACGCCGGAACCGTGATCGCAGCCTCGTCGCAGTCGTCGAAGGTGAGGACCGGGGAGAAAATCGGTGAATTGTTGATTGCCCAATGGACGTCGAAGGTGTGCGGCACCCGCATCCGGTCGAAGCGGAAATAGGTGGTTTGACGGCTGACCCATTCGCCGCTCACCGCATTCGGCCGTTGGTAGCCGCAGCGCCGGAAAAGAGCGTCGACCGCTTCCCGGTCGGCGGCGCGGATGAAGAGATCGGTATCGCCGCGGCTGCGCAAAAACGGTTGATCATAATAAAGATAGGCCAGCGGCGTTCCTTTCAGCAGCACGGACTGCACGCCTTTGCCGGCGAGAAGATCGACTATGTGCATGATCTCGGCTTTGCGGCACAGCTCCAGCATCGCTTCGAGACGGAGCGAGCGGGTGAGCGATTCGACGAGAGCATCCGGTGTGCTGCCATTGCCCGGGTGGCCGGCCAGGATATGTCCGAGCAGAGTACGGACGCCGTGGCGGGCGGCTGTCTCTTCGAACCGCCTGATGAATGCGTCGTCGCAGCGACTTGGCCATGTTGGTGTTTCGCCGCGCAGCAGGGTTTGGATGATGTTGGCGACTGAGGCGTGCGGGATCATCATGGGAATAACGGAAAATCTCTTACAAGAACTATCTGAATCTCGGCGCCAGAAGTTTTGTTCCGACGCTTTATACAGCCACCGATGCGATTGCCACCTTCGCTCCGGTCGACCCGCTTTATACCGACGTGGACGGTGACTGGATTCCTGATCTGGCCATCGGCCGACTGCCGGTGCGAACCGACGCCGAGCTGGTTACGGCCCTTGCCGAAAGCGATGCGTACGAGGCGAGGGATTACAGCGGCACCGCAGTGTTCGCCGCCGATGGCTGCGACCGGTTCCAGGCTACGACTTCGAGGCGGCCGCGGTGCTCGGTGCGAGCACTCTGACCGGCGCCGAAGCGGAGCGGGAACTGGCGAAAGAGCTGTTTGCCCGTCTTCTGCGTTGCGGCAATGGTTACATAACTTGGCTATGCGCCCATTGCCGTGCCTTGAAGACGAACAAAAATCCGGCGCAATCTGCAACACTTATTCCGTTCCATGCCCTTAGGTTTTCCGTTATATCGATGACGGAGCCATCGATTCGAGCCGCAAAAGGTTATTGATCGCTATGCTCCTGAGTGTGTCGCCTTTCACATCGGACTTGCTCACCAGCCTGGGATAAGTTGGGTTGCCTTCCTCGATATCGATCACTTTCCGATACATGTCCTTGGCCTCCTCGATTCGTCCGGTGCGTTCGTATATCACACCCAGATCGAGAAGGGCATAGGGATTGTTTTCGTTTGTTTCAAGCGCGGTTTTGAACTTATCTTCGGCCCCCTGGAGATCCTCGTTGACAAGACTGTCGTAACCCCGATTGACGTTGCGCATGTCGCTTCGAAGATAACCACAGCCGGAACTTCCCAAAAGAAATAAACTGATCAGCAGAAAAACAGTGTGCTTCATAATTCCTTCACCCCATTATTGTAAGAAGGTGGTTGTTGTTACATCGCCTGTTTGCTTTGCGAATGCACCTTATTTTATTATAGATCAGAAATCGACATAATTTGCTGCTGAACGACTCCAACAATCGCTGACCGCCATGGAGAGCGAA
>DEII01000021.1 GCA_002352385.1 Methylococcaceae bacterium UBA2778
TCAGGCTTGGCCGCAGTAGATCAGTCTATTCTCGGACAGCCTCCTAGTCCGATTACCGCGCCCATACGATTATCACAGCCGGTCTCTGGAAGAGTGCCATCATGTCGCCGGAAGGCGTGCCGCGGTATATTTGTCTGTTCTCGGACAGCCTCCTAGCAGAGACAGAGGCGACACCATGCGAAAATCGGGCCAAAGCGGTAACCCGAACGGAAAAAAGCCCACTTCTCTTGCCCAGGAATAAGGTACAATCACCACCGCGCATAAAAGTATGACATTAATATAAAAAAACAGATGCCTAATAAAATAATGGGAGAACACATACTGGTCACGGGAGGCGCCGGCTACATCGGCAGTCATACCTGCAAGGCGCTGGCTCGACAGGAGTATGTTCCCGTTGCCCTGGACAATCTGGTCTACGGCCACCGGCAGGCGGTGAAATGGGGGCCGCTCATCGAAGGCGACCTTGCCGATGGAACCCTGCTTCGCAAGGTGCTCGATCAATATGAGATAAAGGCTGTCATCCATTTTGCGGCATATGCCTATGTCGGCGAATCGATGCAGGACCCGGGGAAATATTTCCGGAACAACGTAATAAATACCCTGCAATTGCTCGAAGCGATGCATCAGGCAGCCGTGAAAACAATCGTATTTTCATCGAGCTGCGCAACCTACGGCTTCCCCGACCACGTCCCCATTACCGAAAATCAACCACAGCGCCCGGTGAATCCCTACGGTGAATCCAAGCTGTTCGTCGAACGAGCACTTGGCTGGTATGCGACCGCGCATGGATTTCAGTATGCCTCCCTGCGCTACTTCAATGCTGCGGGCGCCGACCCGGACGTCGAAATCGGGGAAAACCACGACCCGGAAACCCACCTGATTCCGCTTGTCATTCAAGCTGCACTCGGCCGGCGCGACTCGATAGAGATATACGGAACCGATTATCCGACTGATGATGGAACCGCGATTCGTGACTACATTCATGTTGCCGATCTCGCCGATGCGCACGTCAAAGCGCTTCGCTTTCTGGGGGATAACGGGACCAGTGTCGCTCTGAACCTGGGTACCGGCCAAGGCTATTCGGTGCGGGAGATGATCTCGGCCGTCGAACGAGCCACCGGCTGCCGCGTACCTTTCGTGGAAACCTCGAGGCGTGCAGGCGATCCGCCGGCATTGGTCGCCGACGCGTCGAAAGCCAAAGCGACGCTCGATTGGGAACCGCGGTTTTCGGATCTCGATACGATCGTCACGACCGCGTGGAAATGGTTCGATCGGCCGAAAAACAAAGCAGCGTCGGTTCATGCCGACGAGGAACCGAATCCCTGACGGCCACATCACAACGCTTTTTATCTCCCGAGGCCATGGCAACGCAAACAGCTTTACAACCGAAGTTGGATTTCATCGGTGAGCCGGTAAACGCCCGCTGCTCCGATGACTTTTCCCAAAGACCAACCGTTCGCGGGAACTTCCTTCATATCGGTGACCAGAAATTCTGGGTTCGCGGCGTCACTTATGGGACATTCCCCCCGAACAGCGAAGGAGAGCTGTACCCTGAGCCCGAAATGGTGGAACAGGATTTTTCCACCATCGCCGCGAATGGAATGAACTCGGTTCGAACGTACACGGTGCCGCCGCGATGGCTGCTGGATATCGCCCAGCGCAACGGTTTGCGCGTCATGATCGGCATCCCCTGGGAACAGCACATCACTTTTCTCAATGACCGCAAGCAGACTCGAAGCATCCTTGCGACCGTCGTGGAAGGCGTGCAGCGTTGTTGCGGACACCCGGCGGTGCTCTGCTTCTCATTAGGAAACGAAATTCCGGCGTCGATCGTACGCTGGCATGGGGCGCGCCGAATCGAGCGATTTATTCGCCGACTGTACAAGGCGGCCAAAGCCGAAGATCCCGATGCCTTGTTTACCTATGTCAACTACCCGACGACAGAATATTTGCAGCTGCCGTTTCTCGATGTCGTCTGTTTCAACGTCTATCTGGAATCGAGAAAAACGCTGGAAGCCTATTTGCAGCGCCTTCAAAATCACGCAAACGAACGCCCTCTCCTGATGGGGGAAATCGGATTGGACAGCCGTCGCAATGGCGAACAGAATCAGGCGCAGGTCTTGAGTTGGCAGATCGAAACGGCATTTTCAGCCGGTTGCGTCGGTACCTTCATGTTTGCCTGGACCGATGAATGGTATCGGGGCGGAGCCAACATCGAAGACTGGGATTTCGGCTTGACGACCCGAAATCGACTGCCGAAACCGGCGCTCGAAGCGGTGCAACAGACATTCGCGCAAACGCCGTTTCCCGATGACATACTGTGGCCACCTGTTTCAGTCGTAGTATGCACGTACAATGGTGCACCGACAATCCGGGACACCATGGAGGGGCTCAAAAACCTCTCCTACCCGAATTATGAAGTCATCGTCATCAACGATGGCTCCACCGATGAGACGCCGGAGATCGTCAATGAGTACGATGTGCGGCTGATCAGCACGGATAACAGGGGGCTTTCCAGCGCCCGCAACACCGGCTATCGAGCGGCAAACGAGGAAATCATCGCCTACATCGATGACGACGCTTATCCCGACTCCGATTGGCTCCACTATCTGGCGCTCACCTACCTCAACACTGATTTTGCCGGGGTGGGCGGCCCAAACCTGGCTCCGCCGGGCGATGGGCCAATCGCCGATTGCGTGGCCTACGCCCCCGGCGGTCCTGTGCACGTATTATTGACAGATTCCGTTGCCGAACACATCCCCGGCTGCAACATGAGCTTCCGCAAAAGTGCATTGGAAAAAATCGGCGGCTTCGATCCCCGTTATCGGGCCGCCGGCGACGACGTCGACGCCTGCTGGCGCATCCAGGAGCAGGTAGGAGAGATTGGATTCTGCCCAACGGCCATGGTCTGGCATCATCGGCGCGACTCCCTGGCCATGTACTGGAAGCAGCAGCAGGGATACGGCAAAGCCGAAGCACTCCTCGAAGAAAAATGGCCTGAAAAATACAACACGATGGGACATACCTCGTGGAGCGGGCGCCTCTACAGCAAAGGCTGGACGGTCCATTTGGGTATGCTGCGGCGTCGCATCTACCAAGGGATGTGGGGCAGTGCGCCGTTCCAGACTTTGGACCATCCCCACCCCACCACCCTGCTCTCGCTGCCGCTCATGCCGGAGTGGTATCTACTGATCGCCTTTCTGGCCTTCGTCTCGCTGGTGGGGACGGGGTGGTCGAGACCGCTGCTGCTGACTGCGCTGCCGCTGCTCCTGGTGGCGATCGCTCTTCCTATCATTCAAGCCTGCATCAGCGCCAGCCGCGCACGATTCACCAGCCGGTCAACCAATCTCTGGCACTATTCGAAACTATATACGCTCACGGCCTTGATGCATCTGCTGCAGCCCCTTGCCCGCTTGATCGGACGCATAAAACATGGGCTTACGCCCTGGCGCAGACGCAGCGACAAGGTCAAGCTGAAAATTCTTCCGCAAACATTGTCTATCTGGCGTGAGCAGTGGATGGACCCTACAGAAGCGTTGAAGACGATACAGAACACTTTGCAGGAAGCGGGAGTCATCGTCAATTCCGGGGGTGACTATGACCACTGGGATCTCGAGGTGCACGGCGGATTGTTCGGCAAAGCCCGAGTACGCATGGCGACCGAAGAGCATGGTCAGGGCAGACAGCTCAATAAATTCCGCCTGACGCCCAAGTTCTCCGTCACCGCTGTCGCCATCTCCGGGCTGCTGGGCGCCTTGTCGCTTCTCTCCGCCTTGGATGGTATCTGGCTGGCGAGCATTCCCATCGGCATCGTAGCACTGCTGACTGCCGGGCGACTGGTCAGGGAGGTGAGCAACGCAATGGATCTGGCTTGCAGAGAGATCAGCCGGCAGATGATCGAAGCGGATGCGTAATCGGCCATTTCACGGAGGCGACACAGACGTAGGATGCGGTGAGCAAAGCGAACCGCATCGGTCAGCCCCTGATTGATGCGGGCACCCAGGCTTGAACAGCTCGTTATCGAAGTACCGGCGCCTGCTCCCCTTCGTCAGCCCCCAGCTCCGCTGGATTCTGCTGATCATCGCTGTTTCGTTTGCCGCTTCGGCGGCCGCGGCAATGCAGCCATGGCCTCTGAAAATCCTGGTCGACTATGCCCTGAACGCGAAAACCGTGCCTGCCGTTCTCTCCTCCTCCCTGGAGGCCTTTTCGCTGAATGCGACGCCGACGGTACTGATTATGGCGTCCGCCCTGGCCGGATTGGGCTTGTTTATCCTGAACAGCGCCTTCGAGGTGGGATTGACCTTCGCTTGGGCAGTTGCCGGCCAACGAATGATCTATCACCTGGCCTCCGAACTATTTTATCGCCTTCAGCGTGCTTCGCTTCTGTTTCACAAGCGAAGGAGCGTGGGGGATTCACTGAGCCGGCTGACGCAGGACAGCTGGTGTGTCTACACGGCCACCGAAGCACTTCTGGTGGCGCCCGCCCAACATCTGTTTACGCTGGCAGCCGTTGGCATCGTTGCGTGGCAGATGGACCCGGCTTTGACGCTCTATTCCCTGGCAATGGCGCCCGTGCTGGCCGGCATTGCCGTTCATTTCGGCCGACGCCTGAAGAAGCGCGAGCGCCGGCACCGTGAAACGCACTCCCGCTTGATGGCATTCGTGCAGCAGACGCTAACGGCAATGCCGATCGTTCAGGCATTCGCAACAGAGACACGCAACCAACACCGGTTCCAAGACTTATCCGATGATGCTGTCACCGCCACGCAACGCAACGCCCTGGCCAAAAATACCTTTTCCATGGTGACCGGTCTGACCACGACCGCAGGGATGGCGGTCGTCCTCTATGCTGGCGGCACCCGCGTGCTCACAGGCGAGCTGTCCGTCGGCAGCCTGCTGGTCTTCGTCGCTTATCTTCGCTCCATGCAAAGCGCCTTTCAGGGGCTGATCAGGACTTATGGCAGCTTGAAATCGGCCGAAGCCAGCATCGACCGCGTCCTGGAAATACTCGACGCACCCGAAGTGATAACAAGCATTGCGGAGACCCAATCCTTTCCGAGCCGTAATCACCGCGCACATGGAGAGGTCGACTTCGAGCGCGTCACTTTCGGCTATCACCCGGATCGTCCCGTGCTGAATCAGGTTTCGTTGAATATCCGAACCGGCGAGACAATCGCTCTGGTCGGCCGTACCGGCGCGGGCAAGACGACCCTTGTGTCGCTGATCGCCCGTTTTTTCGACCCCTGGGAAGGCCGCATCACGATCGATGGCATCGATATCCGCGACCTCGAGATCGCCGAGCTTCGTAGCAGCATTGCCCTGGTGCTGCAGCAACCCTATCTCCTGCCGGCAACGATCAAGGAAAATATCGCCTATGGCCGCCCAAGCGCGAGCCGGGAGGAGATCGTCGCAGCGGCAGTGGCTGCGCAGGCGGATGATTTTATTCGTGCGCTCCCCGACGGCTACGACTCGGTCATCGGCGAACGGGGCGCGACCCTCTCCGGCGGTGAAAAACAGCGCTTGGCGATCGCCCGCGCCCTCGTCAAGGACGCACCGATTTTGATCCTGGATGAACCCACCGCCGCACTGGATGCCAACACTGAAACAGCGATCGTCGAAGCCCTGACGCAACTGACGGCAGGACGAACCACTTTTGTCATTGCCCACCGTCTGTCGACGATTCAGGGGGCCGACCGAATCGTGGTTCTCGAAGAGGGGAGGATCATCGAATCGGGATCTCATCGCGAATTGATGGCTCGGCAGGGGCCCTACCACCGCTTCTATTCGCTGCAATTTTTCGGGGGCGCGGTGGCATGACACCGTGGTGGCGAAAACTGGCACATTACGCCGAGCCCAACATCGGGACAGGCCTGCTCATCCTGTTGCTGATGTTCATCGGCATCCTGATGCAAGCCTTGCTGCCCTGGCCGCTGAAATTGATCGTCGATTATGTTCTGAGCAAACAACCGCTGCCCGATCCTGTCGTCTGGATCACCGCTCTGCCCGGGGGTCATTCACCCGAAACGTTGCTGGCGCTGCTGGCATCGGCTTCGGTGCTGCTGTTTCTGGTCGGCCGCGGCGCCTACATTTTCCAATCCTATCTGCAAACCGGCCTGGGCAGCCGCATGGTGTTCGCGCTGGGCCGGGATCTGTTCGATCACCTGCAGCGTCTCTCGCTCCGCTTTCACAGCCAGGCCCGCACCGGCGACCTGGTCCGACGGGTAACGACCGACTGCAACTGCGTCCGCGAATGGCTGATCGACGTGCTGCTGCCGGCGCTGACCTCCACGATTACGTTGGGCGTCATGTTCGCCATCATGTGGCAGCTCGATCACATCCTTGCGATCGTCGCAGCCGCTGTGGCGATTCCTTTGGCCGTGATGATCAAACTGACGGCCGAGCGCATGACTCAACGCACCTACGAACAACAAGAGCGGGAAGGAGAGTTGATGACACTGGCCGAACAGACGCTGAGCGCTCTGCCGGTGGTCCAGGCGTTCGGAAGGGAACCCGACCACGACAGACGTTTTCGTGCGCTCTCCTCACAGGTCGTCGATGCATCGGTCAGCGTCGCTGTGTCGCAGATGCAGTTCAAAGTGGGCGTCAACACCGCAACTGCTGTCGGCACCGCACTGATCATGGGAATCGGCGGACTGCACGTTTTGCGGGGATCGCTGTCGGTTGGAAGCCTCCTGGTATTTCTCACCTACCTGGTTTCTCTTTACACGCCAATGGAGACACTGGCCTATCTATCGGCCGGCTACGCGTCCGCCACCGCCCGTGCCCGACGCGTGTTGGAACTCTTCGAGCAGACCGACATTCTCGAGAATCGGCCCGGCCCAGCACCGCCGGGAGCACCATCGAAAAAGTCCAGCGGACACATCGTGATCGAGAACGTCACCTTCGGCTACGATAAGGAGCGCCCGATCATCAAGAACGTCTCTCTCGAGGCCCGGCCGGGAGAGACCGTGGCACTGGTGGGACCGACGGGTGCCGGGAAGAGCACGCTGCTCTCCCTCATCCCGCGCTTTTTCGATCCTTGGAAGGGGTCTGTCTCTCTGGACGGCACGAATCTGTGTGATATGGAAGTGTCCGCTGTCCGTCGACAGGTGGCGCTGGTGCTGCAGGACCCGTTCTTGCTGCCGTTGAGCATCGTCGACAATATCGCCTATGGGCGGCCCGGCGCCGGTCTCGATGAAATCGTGGGTGCGGCCGTCACAGCAAATGCCCACGCCTTCATCAACCGGCTGCCAAACGGCTATGAGACCCTGCTCGACGAGTCCGGGCAGGGGCTGTCCGGCGGAGAACAGCAGCGCATCGCGATCGCCAGAGCTCTGATCAAAGACGCGCCGGTGCTCATTCTGGACGAGCCGACCTCCGCGCTCGATGCGGAAACGGAGTCGCTCGTGCTGGGGGCGTTGGAGCGTTTGATGAAAGGACGCACCACCTTCATTATTGCGCACCGCTTGTCGACCGTCCGCAAAGCTGACAAGATCATCGTCCTCGACAAGGGAGAAATCGCGGAGAGCGGAACACACGAGGAATTGATCGCGGCCGGCGGCCACTATCAACGCTCGCACGCGTTGCAGGGCAATGGTCGACGATCACCTATTTTAGGGCAGGAACAGTGAAAATAGCATTGGTCTCCCAAGAGTATCCCCCAGAAACCGCCAAAGGCGGCATCGGCACCCAGACCTACCTGAAGGCGCACGGCCTTGCGCAGCTGGGGCACAGCGTTCTCGTAATCTCGCGAAGCACCGACTCCGACCGGCATGAACAGAGCGATGGGCCGGTCGACGTGATCCGTCTGCCGCCAACACCGATGGCGGTCTATACGGAAGCGGCCGACTGGCTGACTCACAGCCACGCCGTTGCCGTCGAACTGACGCATCAGAGCTCGTCGCGAGGGCTGGAGCTGGTCGATTTTCCGGAATGGGGCTGTGAAGGATACCTGCATCTGGTCAATCAGACTCGGTGGAACCGAATCGCCAGCGTCGTGCATCTGCACGGTCCTCTGGTGATGTTGGCCCAAACGCTCGGCTGGCCGGAGCCCAATTCTCTCTTTTATCGGATTGGCAGCCACATGGAGCAAACCTGCCTGCAGCTGGCCGATGGAATCTTCTCATCCAGCGACTGTTCCGCCGACTGGTGTACCCGCTGTTACGGGCTCGAGCGGGAAAAGATTCCGCGGCTGCACAGCGGAATCGATACCACCCATTTTTCTCCAAGAGATGTTCCGAGGGCGCACCGGCCCACCATCGTCTTCGTTGGCAAAATCGTCCGCAACAAAGGCGTCGAACTGCTGCTCGACGCTGCCGGCAGATTGACAGCCGAGTATCCCGAGCTGCAGCTTCGGGTGCTCGGTGGCGGCGAAAAGGAGACGATCAAGCGATTGCGCGAGCAGGCATCACAGCGCGGCGTGCGCGGCCTGCTCGATTTGCCGGGCTATATCGACCACGAGGCGCTGCCGACCGAGCTTTCGCAGGCGCACCTGTTCGCAGCGCCGTCGCAGTATGAAGGCGGCCCGGGATTCGTCTATCTCGAAGCCATGGCCTGCGGCCTGCCGGTGATCGCCTGCCGCGGCTCCGGCGCGGCGGAGGCGGTGACAGAGGGCGAAACCGGTTTTCTGGTTCCCCCGAACGATGTGGAAAGTTTGACCGACGCCTTGCGAAAGCTGCTCTCCAATCGTGAGAGAAGGCAGGCAATGGGTGAGAAAGCGCGCCGTTTCGTATTGAAAGAGGCCGACACCTCGCGCTGCGTCGAAAAGATCGCCGACTTCTACCAACACGTCATATCGAACATTGAAAACAAGCGGAAACTTCTATGATTTACCATCTGTTCGCCAACCGCTCGAATATCGGCGACTGGCTCTCGGCAAAGGGCATACAGCAGCTTCTCCTCGGCGAGACCATCGAGGAGTGTCTGTGTGACGAACCGTTTATCGACGAGACCATGGCGCACCTTTCCAAGGCGGCGCCCGACGACCTGATCGTGATCGGCGGCGGCGGCCTCTTCATGGATTATTTCACGCCGTTCTGGACAAGGTTCGACGAGGGTGCCATCGAAGCACCCTTCTGCCTCTGGGGAGTCGGTTGCTGCGACTGGAAGAGGCGGCCTTCACTTGGTCCCAAAGCACTCCTGAAGAAGATCGTCGGCAGCAGCCGACTCTGCGTGGTGCGGGATCGGCTGACCAGAGACTATCTGGCCGATTGCAGCTTGCCCGATCCCGTTCCCTGCCCCAGCATGATCGCCCTCGAGCAGCCGCCGGAACGGACCCGCGGCATCCTCCATGTCGACAACTTTACCATTGCCGGCGAAACCGTTTATCATGCGATGGATGCCTGCGCACGGAAATTCGCCGAGCGCACGGGGCGACCCTGCCGGCAGACCAACAACCGCATCGAACCGGGCGGCGAAGCGGCGCTCGCCGCGATCTTGAGACGCTACCGGGAAGCGGACATCGTCCTTTCGTCGGCACTGCACGGCTGCATCATTGCCGTCAGCATGGGCAAAAAGATCATCGCCGTTTCCGGCGACCGCAAGATCGAAGGGTTCATGCAGGCGGCCGGTTTGAGTGATTGGGTCTTGGACATCGAACAGGTGTGTCGACTGCCCGACCTTTTTGAAGATCTTGCCGGTCAACCGATTCCGGCAGCGTTCGTCGTCACTGCGCGGGAACAAAACCGGGCCGTGGCGGCCTCAATAAGATCGTACCACTTAGCGGGAAGCGCATGATCCGGAACCGAATGCCATGCCTCTCCAATCGATTCGCCGAGGGAGCAAGAAACAGATGAAAGCGGTCGTCACCGGCATGATCGCCACCTACCCCGTGGGCGGCGTCGCCTGGGACTATGGCCAGTATGCGCTGGGACTTGAGCGGCTGGGCTACGAGGTCTACTATCTGGAAGATACCGGCTGGCAGACCTATGACCCGACGCAAGGCGAATACGGCGAAGACCCTGTATACGGTGTGAAGTTTCTCCACGACGCCCTGGGACGCCTATCGCCCACACTCGCGAAACGCTGGCACTTTCGGGCGATGGACGGCACGACATTCGGGGTCGAGCAGGCCCGCTTCAACCAGATCGCTGCCGATGCCGCACTGTTTCTCAACGTTTCCGGCGGCACCGTTTTGCGGGATGAATATATGAACAATCCCTGCAAGATTCTGATCGATTCCGATCCCGGCTGGAACCATTTCGTCAACTTTCCCAAATCGGACAGAAACCCGGGATGGCAGGGATCGCACGGTTGGCGGGGGCACGACCACTTCTTCTCCTATGCCGAACGCATGGGCCGTCCGGACTGTATACTGCCGCCGCTCGGCATCGATTGGAAACCGACCCGTCCTCCGGTGGTTTTGGAGCAGTGGCAGGCGGAACCGCCGGGCGCCACCTGGAGCACGGTGATGACCTGGAACAACTTCGGACAACCGATCCGCTACCGGGGTGTCGAATATGGAAGCAAGGAACGGGAATTCGTCCATGTCGAAACGATCCCGCAGCGTACCAGGGCATCCTTCGAACTCAGCGTCGGCGGCACCAATCCGCCTCGGGAACATTGGCGTTCTCTCGGCTGGTCGGTGGTCGATTCCGAAACGATTTCCCGAACAACCGACCGCTACCGCAGCTACATACAACGATCCAGGGGCGAGTTCAGCGTGGCCAAAAACGTCTATGTCGCGACCCGTTCCGGCTGGTTCAGCTGCCGATCGGTCTGCTATCTCGCAAGCGGCCGGCCGGTGGTGGTGCAGGATACGGGCTTTTCCGAACTCATCCCGGTCGGTGAAGGCCTGTTTGCGTTTACCAATCCGGCCGAAGCCGAAGCCGCAATCGGGGCTGTGGAAGCAGATTATCCGCGCCACCGAGAATCGGCTCGCGACATCGCCCGCGAATATTTCGACTCCGACCGTGTTCTGGGTGACATGCTGAAGAGGGTTGGGCTGCGGTGACAACAGACGAATGGGATGAGATTTCCGGCAGTTGGAACTACGCCGACCTGCCGCCGACTGTGAAGTTGGGAGAATCGTGCTGGCTGGAGCGGAAAAACAGCTTTGCACTCTTTCGCAGCAGGCGGGAGCCGGGACTGACGCTGGGCGATCGCGTGCGCGTTTGCACCTGGACCGCCTTTAACGTCGAGCCGACCGGTCTCCTTGAAGTGGGAGACGACAGCACGCTGGTCGGCGCGGTCTTCATGTGCGCCGAGCATATTCAGATCGGCAGACGGGTGATCGTCTCCTACAACGTCACCATCGCCGACTCGGATTTTCATCCGATCGACCCAAAACAACGCAAGCAGGATGCGATCGCCAGCGCCCCGGGGGGAGATCGCAGCCAGCGCCCGGCGCTCGTCACGCGGCCGGTGATCATAGAAGACGATGTCCGAATCGGGATCGGTGCGATCGTGTTGAAAGGGGTCAGGATCGGAAAAGGCGCCTTTATCGGCGCCGGCTCCGTCGTCGTTTCCGATGTGCCGGCGGGTTCGATCGTGGCCGGTAATCCAGCCAGACCGTGTACGAACGGGCCGCGGAGATGAACGACCGGTACCTGCCCCACGACTGGTACCCGCAGCCGCTGCCTGCAAACGTCGAACTGGGCGAAAACTCTTGGCTCTACAGCGCATTCGCGTTTCGCCACTACCAAAGCCGTCGACCGGTCGGTGTGCGGGTCGGCCGGAAAACCGGCCTCTATCATGGCACTTTCTTCGATCTGGGACCGAGCGGCGAATTGTCGGTCGGCGATTACTGTACTCTGGTCGGTGCCATCGTCTGTTCCGATCGTCGCATCGTCATCGGTGATTACGTTTTCGTCGCGCACGAAGTGGTGCTGGCGGACAGCGCTTGTGCGGTTCCACACCAACGTCCGGAAGAAGGAACGGAACAACAGGCGTCGCCCTCGATCAGCATAGAAATAGCCGACAATGCCTGGATCGGCGCTCGGGCAATTGTGCTCGGAGGCGCCCGCATCGGCGAAGGCGCCATCGTCGGCGCCGCGGCGGTGATCGATTTCGAAGTCCCACCCTACTCCATTGCAGCCGGAAATCCCGCCCGCATCGTTGGTTCTGTTCGAAAATCGTAGCTTCTCAACAAGTCGGGGCACTCCCGGTACGACAGCGTCTTTTTGGGGGAAACGTCAGGTTATTAACCTTTCACAGCTAAACCGACAACCGTGAACCGATACAAATCATTCAACGGTTGAAAAGCAGCGCAACAGTCCCTATGGTAAGCTTTGTTCGATCAAACATCACAGCAGGGCTTTCCCAAACCGCATGCGACAGGCAAACGACACAATCGCTTCACAAGAGGCAAAAACCGGGGCACAGGCCGAACTGCAGCGCCTGAAAAACTATCTCAGCGAACAGATCATCGGCCAGGAGGTCTTGCTCGAGCGGATGCTGATCGCATTGCTCTCCAATGGGCACATCCTCGTCGAAGGCGCGCCCGGCCTGGCGAAAACGCGCGCCGTCAACACCCTCGGTGAGGGCATCGCCGGGGATTTTCACCGCGTCCAGTTCACCCCCGATCTGCTGCCGGCCGACCTGACCGGAACAGAAATATACCGCCCCCAGGACGGTTCCTTCAAATTTCAGCGCGGCCCTCTGTTCCACAACCTGATTCTGGCCGACGAAATCAACCGTGCGCCAGCGAAAGTGCAGGCCGCCCTGCTGGAAGCGATGGCCGAACGACAGATTACGGTCGGCCGAACCACCTACAAGCTGCCGGACCTGTTCATGGTGATGGCAACGCAAAACCCGATCGAGCAGGAAGGGACGTATCCTTTGCCCGAAGCCCAGTTGGATCGTTTTTTGCTGTATGTCACGATCGATTATCCGGACGCCGAACAGGAACAACAGATCGTGCGGCTGGCACGCGCCGAGGCCAAAGAGCAAACGACAAACCGCCCGCCCGCTTTCGAGCCGATCAGTCAAGCCATCCTCTTTGCCGCACGCAACGAGGTGCTCGACGTCTATATGGCGGAAAACATCGAACGCTATCTAATCCATCTGGTATTGGCGACGCGCCGCCCGGAGGCCTATGGCGATGAGTTGAAACAGTGGCTGCAGTATGGCGCCAGCCCCCGCGCCAGCATCGCACTCGATCGTTGCGCCCGCGCCCGCGCCTGGCTCAACGACCGGGATTACGTCTCGCCCGAAGACATTCAGGCAATGGCCCATGACGTTCTGCGCCATCGCATTATCTTATCTTACGAAGCCGAGGCCGAAGGCATCACCAGCGACCGGTTTATCGACGAACTGATTCTGCGCATTGCCGTGCCTTGATGAAACAACCTCGGTTCCTCCGGCCGCAACGAACCGGCAACCGCCCAGACTCAACCGCTGATGGTGTGGAAGCCGTGCGTGTGACGGTGCCGACTTTGGTTCAACTGAACAACGCGGCGGCCGGATTGCGTCTTCACCACGGCCCGATACGCGCCCATCGAAGCGGCGGCTACTTATCGAACTTCAAAGGGCGCGGGATGGAATTCGACGAGGTCCGACCCTACATGCCGGGCGATGATGTGCGCAGCCTCGACTGGCGCGTCACCGCCCGCACGGGCAAGACCCACACCAAACTCTTTCGGGAAGAGCGGGAACGGCCGGTTTACGTTTCGGTAGACTACCGCCAAGCCATGTTTTTTGCGACCCGCGGCATGTTCAAGTCGGTCATGGCCGCCCGGCTGGCCGCCCTGGTAGCCTGGAGCGCCAACCGGCACGGGGACCGCGTGGGCGGGCAGATTTTTACCGCGAACGCCCATTACGACGTAAAGCCACGAACCGGCAAACAGGCGGTGCTGCATCTGTTCAAGCGACTGGCGGACTTATCGACCCCGACCGGCACTCCGCACGACGACGTCGCGCGGACGGGCAGCAGCCTGGAAGAGGCACTGATTCGGCTGTGCCGCCATGCCCGCCCCGGCAGTCTGATTTTTCTCCTGAGCGATTTTCGCCAATTGAGTCCGACCGCAGAGTTTCATCTGCAGCGGCTTGCGCGCCATTGTGAGGTGGTACTGCTGTTCATCTATGACCGCTTGGAAAGTCAACTGCCGCATCGCGGGCGATACCGCCTGAGTGACGGTCGACGTGAACTGACCGTCAACGCTGCAGACGAACGATACAGGCTCGGTTATCAACAGAAATTTCGTCAACGGCAGGAACATTTGCATCATCTGGCGCTCAAATATCGCATGCGACTGATCCCCTGCCAGACCACCGATGATCCGGTGCGCATTCTCCAAACAGCGCGTTAAACAAACGGCGTTCATGGATCCCACCCAAATACCTTTGCGTGACATTCACCTGCCGCCTCCCATCGGCTGGTGGCCGCCGGCCCCGGGTTGGTGGCTGCTGCCGGCTTTGGGGGTGATGATAATCGGCGGGTTGTTGTGGCTGCGGCGCAGACTCACCCGGCCCAACGTCAGAAAAACCGCGTTGCAGGAGTTGCAGCGCCTGCAGGACGATCACTCGCCGCCCATCGCGGAACGCGTAGGACAGCTCTCAATTTTATTGCGTCGAATCTCTCTCAGCGCCTATCCACACCGGGAGAGCGCTGGTTTGGTGGGCGATGCCTGGCTGCACTTTCTGGACCGGCCCTTGGGCAACAAAGGCTTCAGTGAGGGGCCGGGCAGCGTTCTGATCGATGCCCCATACCGGCGTGACGCAGAGGTGGATTTTGACGCGTTGTGCGCGCTCTGTCGGGAATGGATCATGGCGCTGCCGAGAAGACCGTCATGATTGCGTTTGCCTGGCCCTGGCTTTTGTTTATCCTGCCGTTGGCTTGGCTGGTCAGGCGGATTCTGCCTGCCTCGGCGCCGGCACAGGACGCTGCTTTGCGGGTGCCTTTTCTGGAAGATTTTGCGCCGCAGGAGAACACACGATCGCACGCGATAAACCGATGGCCCATCTGGATCGCCGCCGCGGCATGGTGTTTGCTCGTGATCGCCGGTGCGCGCCCACAATGGCTGGGCGAACCGATCGAGCAGGCGGTCAGCGGCCGCGACCTGATGCTGGCGGTCGACCTGTCCGGCAGCATGCAGGAGCAAGACTTTTTCATTCACGGTCGCAAAGTCGACCGCTTGACCGCGGCGCAATGGGTTGCCGGACAATTCATCGAACGACGCACCGGCGATCGGATTGGCCTGATCCTGTTCGGTGACCAGGCCTACCTGCAGACACCGCTGACCTTTGACAGAAAAACAGTGACTTCATTATTGAATGAAGCCGCCATCGGCCTCGCCGGCAACAATACGGCAATCGGTGATGCCATCGGGTTGGCGGTCAAGCGCCTGCGCAGGAACCCATCCGATCAACGAGTTTTGATCCTGATGACCGATGGCGCCAATACCGCAGGCGTCGTCTCGCCGATCAAAGCCGCCAAACTGGCCGCCGGTGAAGGATTGAAAATCTATACCATCGGCATCGGCGCCGATGAAATGATCGTCCGCAACTTTTTCGGAACGCGCCGTGTCAACCCCTCGGCCGACCTCGATGAAGCGACGCTGAAGCGCATTGCCGAGCTGACCGAAGGACGTTATTTCCGTGCCCGCGATACCCGGGAGCTATCAACCATATACGCATTGCTGGACCTGCTCGAACCGGTGGAGAAGGAAAAACAGTATTTCCGACCGAAACAGCCGCTGTTCATGTGGCCGTTGGCTGCTGCCGTATTGCTGGTCGGCGTGCTGGCGACGGCCCGACTGCAAGGCAGGCTGAACCCATGACGCTGAGCGATTTTCATTTTTTACGCCCGTTGTGGCTGTTGGCGCTGATACCGTTGGCCGTTCTGGTCACTTTACTGCATCAGCATCGGCTCAGCCGCGGCAACTGGACGGCGGCGTGCGACCGGCACCTGCTGCCGTATCTGCTGCTGGACAAACCGGTCTCGCGTCAACGTTGGTCGCTTGCGCTATTGGCAATAGGCGGCCTGCTGGCCATTGCGGCATTGGCCGGGCCGACCTGGGAGCACCTGCCCGTCCCTGTATTCCGCAACTCCTCCGCCCTGGTGATTGTACTCGACCTTTCGCGATCCATGGATGCAAGCGATATAAAGCCCAGCCGCTGGCAGCGTGCCCAGTTCAAAATCGTTGATATCCTGAAACGACGCAAAGACGGACAGTCGGCGCTTGTGGTCTATGCCCGCGACGCCTTTACCGTCACACCCTTGACCGATGACAACGATACCATCAGCAGCCAATTGGCGGCTCTGAGCCCTTCGATCATGCCGAGCCACGGCAGCATCGCCGAAGCCGCGCCGGCGCTCGAACGAGCCGCCGACCTGATGAAACGGGCCGGTCTGCGCAGCGGTGACTTGCTGCTGATCACCGACGGTGTCACGGAACAGGCCATCGAAGCGGCGAAGCTGGTGCACTCTCAAGGCTATACCGTCTCCGTCCTTGGAGTCGGCACCCGACAAGGCGCACCGATCCCTTTGCCGGGCGGCTTTCTGAAAGATGACAGCGGCGCCATCGTCATTCCGCGCCTGCATCCCGCGCCCATGGAAAAGCTGGCTGCCGCAGGCGGCGGGCTTTTCCATACGCTGACCACCGACAACAGCGACCTTTCAGCACTGCACGCTGTCATCGACTCACACACACAACGAAGCGACGGGAAAAACACGAGGCAGCGGATAGAACAATGGTATGAAATCGGGCCATGGCTGTTGCTTGCGCTACTGCCGATCGCTGCCTTGGGATTCCGGCGCGGCACTCTCGGCGCGCTGCTCTTGTGTCTGCTGCCGATCGGTGAAGATGCTAACGCGCTGGAATGGAAAGACCTCTGGGCAACCCCCGACCAGCAGGCCCACATAGCCTTTCAGCAGCGCCGAATGAAACAGGCCGCCAAGATATTTGAAGAGCCGGCCTGGAAAGCAGCGGCTGCATATCGGGCCGGACGGTATGAGCAGGCGATTCAAACCCTCGACGGGCTGGACGCCGCCGACAGCTACTACAACAAAGGCAACGCACTGGCACGATTGGGGCGTTACGAGGAAGCGATGGCCGCTTATGACAAGGCGCTCGAATCCAAGCCCGGACTGGAAGATGCGCGATACAACAGAGAACTGCTGGAACAACTGCTCAAGCAACAGCAGCAGAAAAATCAGCAGCAACAGTCTTCCGAAGGGGACCGGCCCGACAAGGAGCAAGCCGGGCAGAATGCGGACAACAGCAAACAGACTCAGGGACAAGGTGGCAATCGGGCCGGTCAGACGCAATCGGGGCCCCCACAGCAGTCGAACAGTAATACCACCCCCCGGCGGCAGGACGCGCAGAACGATACCGGCACTCCCCCGCCGGGAGAACCGAACACCCGGATGTCCAAACGCCGCGAGGAAGCGCGGGGTGAGGGCGGAGAACCCACTGAAGCAACCGAAGCAGAAACCCGCCCGATGCCGGATCCGGCGCCGGAAAACAAGGGCGAAGATGAAAAATTGCAGCCCCGCGCTGACGTGAATCAATCAGAAGACGAGCAACAGCAAGCGAACGAGCAGTGGCTGCGGCGAATTCCGGATGATCCCGCCGGTCTGTTGCGGCGCAAGTTTGAATACCAGTACCAACTCAGAAGACAGAAAACAGAAAACAGTGATCGATAATAACATCCTGCGATTGCCGTTCGTCATCGGACTCGCACTGCTGTTCATCGCTGCCAGCGCGGCAGCGGCGGAGATTACGGTTAAGACCGATCGCAATCCGGTCGGTTTGAATGAATCATTCGAACTGACGTTTACCGCCGGCGGCTCGGTGGACGACGACCCGGATTTCACTCCGTTGCAGGACGATTTCGACCTGCTCGACCAAGCACAGAGCAGCAATATCTCAGTCATCAATGGACATTACAGAAAAACCACCAGTTGGACAATACACCTCATGCCGAGGCGGGCAGGAATATCGACCGTACCGCCGATCGCCTTCGGCCGCGACTCGAGCCCGCCGGCCGAAATCAGGGTCGCAGCATCCCCGAGCGGCCACAATGAACAGAGCACGGACGCGGACATTGTTCTGGAAGTCGAAGCAAAACCGGCCAATCCGTATGTGCAGCAACAGGTCATCGTGGCCGTAAGAGTGCTGCATCGGGTCGAGATTGCTCAGGCCAGTTTGAGCGAGCCGGAATTGGATGACGCCATCGTTGAAAAACTGGGCAACGACAGCCGCTATCAAACGCAGCGCAATGGGCTGCGCTATGCCGTGATCGAGCGTAAATATGCCGTTTATCCACAGCACAGCGGCGAAGCCGCCATCCCACCGCTGGAGCTCAACGCCCAGATTCCCACCGACCAACGCCCCAGAGCCATGTTCGACGATTTTTTCAGTCGGCGGATGACCCACACCCGGCGCGTGCGCTCCGCGCCGGTGTCGCTGCAGGTACGGCCTATCCCGGAAACGTTCACAGGCAAGCACTGGTTGCCCGCGAAACAGGTCATCCTGAAGCAGCAGTGGTCGCAGACGCCGCCGGCAATTCCTGCCGGCGAGCCGATCACCCATACCGTGTCACTGACCGCCGAAGGCGCGACGGTCAGCCAACTGCCCGAAATCGGCCTGACCAATCAGACTATCCGTTCAACCGGCGGCGGCGAAATCAAACAATACCCCGACCAGCCGACGCTGGAGGAAAATAAAACAGCGGATGGGCTGATCAGCAGGCGTGAGGAAAAAACAGCCCTGATCCCATCCGAAGCCGGTGACTATACGCTGCCCGCTTTAACAGTGCCCTGGTGGAACACCCGAACCGATCGGATGGAAATTGCTCGCCTCCCGCAGCAAGTCATCCAGGCGCTGTCGCCAAGTCACGTCGAAGCATCGGCATCCGCTCAAAAAGCGCCGGCGGCGGAGCCAGTCGTCGCTTCCAGTCCCCTTCCCACCGTTGACGAAGAGGCAGCACCGCAGCCAACGCTTTGGCGGTGGGCCGCGCTGTTTTTTGCCGTCGGCTGGGCGGTAACAGCAGCAGTCTGGTTGCGGCAGCACACGCGCACGGTCGTACCGACCGAGGAGGAAGCCATAGGTTTGTCGGAGAAAAGCGCGGTCAAAGCCATCAAAAAGGCATGCACAAACAATCGCCCTGGCGAAACCAAAGAAGCACTATTGACCTGGTCCAAGGCGCATTGGCAGGAACCGCCCCGTAGCCTGGCCGAAATTGCACAGCGTTGCGACAAACCCGTGGAAATCGAGATCAAGCGCCTGGACCGCGTCCTCTACAGCCTTCAACCGGAAAAGTGGCAGGGTAACGATCTGTGGCAGGCCTTTTGGAGTATGCAGAAAAAACGGCCGCACAAGACTCAAACGAACAAACCAGCGCTGGAACCGTTATACAAAACGTAGGACGCCGCCAGAAGTAGGATGCGGTGAAGTACGAACCGCATCGGTCAACTCTAATGGAATGGTCCGCCCCA
>DEII01000116.1 GCA_002352385.1 Methylococcaceae bacterium UBA2778
ATTGGATCTCGGTATCCTCCACAAGTTTTAATAATATCGTATTTTCAGCCCCGCTGACTTGTCCTGAATCAAGGATTTGTATGAGGAATTTAATAAAATTTCAAAGCTTCAATAAGAATGAGGAGGAAGTAAAGGGGCTTTATGAGAACGAAGAACCGGTTTGCGAAGCTGTCTCTGTTTTCGACAATGTAGAGATGATGCAGGAGGCCGTTGGCGAATTGCTGAGTTCGGGTTTTAACCGCGCGGAGCTTAGCCTTCTGGCAGGCGAGCACGCTATCGAGGAATAGCTGGGCCACGTTTACACCACGGCTAAAGAACTTGAAGATAATCCAAAGGTTCCCACCGTGGCCTATATCCCGATAAATGCTCTAAGGCGGCATGAATTAAACGTAAAATGTGCTCTAATATAAAGTTGGAGATATTCAGGCAGAACGCGATATTTTCGAGCACCGATTGAGTTTCTTTCATCTAGGCAAACAAAAGGAGAAGAATTATGTTGGATCTCAAATCACTTATTCCCTGGGGCCACAAAGATGATGACAATGGCAGCGAGGTGCCCGTTAAGCGCGAGCAGGTTCAAGACCCGTTCCGCTCATTGCGGCAAGAGATGGATCAGCTGCTCGACAGTTTCGTCAGCGGTTGGGGCGGCTTTTCCGCCCTGCCGAAAACCGTGTCGAGCGAGGCACGCGCCTGGTTTCCCGCCATGCCTTCGGTCGACGTAACGGACTCAGAAAACAAGCTGACGGTTACGGCAGAGCTTCCCGGCGTTGATGAAAAGAACATCGAGGTCACAATTGAAGGTGAGATTCTCACCATTCGCGGGGAGAAGAAATTCGACCAAGAAGAAAAAGAGGGCGAGCGGTACTATCGTGAATGTCGCTACGGCTCGTTCTCTCGACAGATCCGCCTGCCCTTCGAGGCCGGCGATCAGGAAGTGTCATCCAATTTCAAGAAAGGTGTGTTGACCATCGAAATCGATAAACCTGCCGAAGCCCAATCGAAGTTGAAACGCATTCCGATCTCATCGTGAACCATCTGTAAAGGCCTTATAGCCTTGCTGGAAAACCTTAAGAGAGCAACCGCCGGCAGGAGAAAGAGGCGTTCTCGCCCTGTCTGACGAACACGACTAACTCGCTACCAGAGTACGCCAGATATTGAGGGCGATGACCTGCTTCGATGAGGCATTGCCAATTGTAACAAGGAAAAAAACATGAGCATCACTGTCAACGGCAATACCATAGAAACAGACAATGAAGGCTTTCTGGTCAACCCGGATGACTGGACCGAAGATGTAGGACTTGAACTCGTCAAGCAGCATGAAACGGCTGGCCACAAGAAAGTAACGGAAACCGGTTGGATGCTGGTTAAATATTTCCGTAATTTCTATGAGGATCACTTGCGCCACCCGACCATGCAGGACCTTATCCGCGAGCATGAAAAGCTCGAAAACAAGAACTACAGAGAGGAAAACGATTACAAGCAGATGCTGTTTGATATGTTTCCCCACGGTCCCATCCCCATGCTCGCTAAACTGGCAGGCCTACCACACAGGGCTGTCGCTCAGGAGACAGGCAGTGGTTAAAGCCGCTGCGACAGACTTAAGCTGCAACGATTGTTCGGATTGTTCAGCGCCACCATGTTGAGTATAGGCGCAATCATTGGCGCCGGGATATTCGTTCTCTCCGGAATTGCAGTTTGAAGGGACAGTTCTGTATTCCTGCTCGTTTTCGTTTTCAACGGAGTGGCGGCGCTTGCCATCCGTGCCCGCTATACTAGTGCCATGCCGCCGACTGGCAGCTAATATTACTGTACTAAACAAGGCATCAGCCCGATCGCCGGTATTTATGCGGGCTGGATTTGTTTGATGAATTCGGTAGAATTCTATCGCATCGATATGAAAGAGGAGCAAGTAATGACGCATTATGAGAACGAAGAATCGGTTCGCGAGGCTGTAGCTGTTTTCGACAGTGTAGAGACGATGCAGGAGGCCATTGACGAATTGCTGAGTTCGGGTTTTAACCGCGCGGAGCTCAGCCTTCTGGCAGGCGAGCACGTTGTTGAGGAAAAGCTGGGCCACATTTACACCAAGACTGAAGAACTTGAAGATGATCCGAAGGTTCCCACCGTGGCCTATACTTCAATTGAATCGATCGGTGATGCTGAAGGGGCACTTATCGGAGCGCCGATGTATATAGCAGCCTGCACCGCAGCCGGTGTTATGATCGCCGCCGGTGGCCCGTTTGCCGCGACAATTGCCGCGATTACGGCTGCCAGCGGAGCCGGGGCAGTGTTTGGCGTTGTACTTGCCGCATTGGTCGGCAAACATCACGCTCATTATCTGCAAGACCAACTCGACCACGGAGGCCTGCTCCTCTGGGTCCGCACCTGGGACGTTGAGCACGAGGAGCGGGCAAAAAAGATATTGTTGCAACATTCGGGGCATGACGTGCACGTTCACGGATTGCCTGGTATGGGTGGTTGATTGGGAAATAGTTTGGTATAAGGGAGGATCACATGTCGAGTGGAGCTAGGATCGCTCGAAGAGATAGGTGAACTTTATACGGTATAACGAGATTGACAGGCTTCCGGATAGGATGTAGCGCATCTCCGCTCATATTGTAAACTTCGAGATGGTTAACCGCCATTATCTCGAGGGTATCGACCAAGCTGGCTGCATGTCACATAATTTATCACCGACCGCGAGGGTCCCTGTTATAAGCGCATATCTCCCCTGTTCCCATCGCAAATTACTCTGTTCGGTCCGCAAAATTCCCTGTTACCGGCGATTT
>DEII01000171.1 GCA_002352385.1 Methylococcaceae bacterium UBA2778
GCATATGGTTTAACTTCAGTACCTGCTGAAACAGTGATCGTTCCATTGTGGGGGCCGCCTCTCCCGAACGCACACCAGCTTCCACCATCTCGATCAGCGCATTGACCTGTTCTTATACACCCGCCTTGCTTTCAATCACTGCTTGTTGCATCATCACCGTTGTGAACTCCTCTTGGCTTCGGCGGTTTCGTTGATCGCTTAACTCGCCGTCGCTCTTTTGGTTTAGGGGGAGTTCACTCTAAATTCTTTCGCTTCCCATGTCTACTCGACTTCTTTGTTCTGGGTGGCGCGGGAGGCAGATTACGCCCCAATGGCTGAGTCTACATCCTCAGATACCCAGACAACGATTAAAAAATCTTGCCGAGCAGATCAGCTTCGGGTAGGGTTTACCCGAAGAGAGGTTTGAAAGTGGCGTTGAAATTCCTATCCATCATCGGTTGCTCGGTTTCATGATGGATGCAGCGGAAAGACGCATTGCCTTGTATTGGCGCGTTTATATATGATTCATGCTGTGAATGACGGTATGAATGGATATGAATGAACGTCAATGAAAAAAATTGCCTTGACAGCGGCGTTGGCCTTGCCCATACCGCTCTTCGCCCAGGAGCCTGCCGAACGGCTCGATGATATGGTCATAAGCGGTGAGGCGTCACCGCATGAGGCCTTTTTCGACCGGCCGTTCAGCGCCACCGTATTTCCGCGGACAAAGCTCGACAGGCGGGATATCACGGCGGTGCAAGACGTGGCGGATGCGGTCCCGAATCTGAATGTCATGGATGCGGGAATGCGTTCTTTCAATGGGGTCGTTGGCATCAGGGGGCTGGTCAACACGCCGTTTTTCAGCGGACCGTCCACGGTCATTTATGTGGACGATGCGCCCTATGGCAACGCCTTTACCTACGCCAACCGCCTGTTCGACATCGATTCGATCGAAGCGTATCGCGGGCCGCAGGGTGCCCTGTTCGGCCAGAACAGTTACGCCGGCGTTTTGAACGTCCGGAGCCGTCAGCCGACTAATGACCTGACAGGTGCTTTTTCGGTAGCCGGCGGGAACTTCGATCGCTGGGCCGTGGATGGCTACGTGAGCGGCGCCTTGATTCAGGACCGGCTTTTTTACAGCCTGGGCAGCGCCTACCTGCGGCGCAACGGCTTTCTGCACAACGTGTTTCTCGGTACCCGGCCGGACGGTGTGAACGCGATCAGCGGCAGGGCTTCGATGACGTGGAAGCCGTCCGAGCGCTGGGACATTCGGCTGGCCACCAACCTGGACAATTTCGATGACGGCGTGCCGCGTCTCATGCCGTTGAACGACGTCACCTTCGAGATCGCTTCGAACCTCGAGGGGGAAAACAAACAGAGGATCAACAGTCAGTCTCTGCGTATCGCCTATCAAGGGGATGCCCATGAAGCCATTGCCGTTATCGCCCGGCGGGACTGGAAACTCGATCCGCTTCTGGTCGATACGGATTTTACGCCGGCCCCCATCGTCTCTTTTCTATTCCGGGAGAATGAAGAGCAATGGAGTTACGAATTACCCCTCCAGCCTAACGCGCCAACCGGCAATTGGGATTGGTCCGCCGGGTTTTTTGCATCCAACAGCAAGTTCGACGGCCTGCGCCGTTTGACTGTTTTGGGCGTTGACGACCCGATTGATTGGTCAATCGACGAAGACGGCTATGCGCTGTTCGGGCAAATGAGTTACAGCGGGGTCGACCCGTTTCGCCTGCACGCCGGACTTCGCTTTGATTACGTTCAAAAGCGCTTCGAGCGAATCCGCCAAGATCCCTTCGTTCCCGTCGCGCCTATTTTGGCGCGTAAAGAGTATTTTTTCGTTAGCCCGAAGGTTGCCGTGGATTATGCGCTGTCGGACCGGGCACTGATTTACGCGAATACGGGACTGGCGTTCAAGCCGGGTGGCTTCTCGGGTGGCAGCGATCTTCCTGCGTTGGCGGAGTTTGAGAGCGAATACATGTGGGCCAATGAGCTGGGTGTGAAGTGGAGCAGTGATCGCGTCGAGGCAAGCCTGGCCTTGTTCTACTATCGCATCAGGAACTACCAGGTCGAGCGTTTTTTCACGCCGGTGGACTTTGTGGTTCTCAATGCGCCGAAAACCAACTCGTACGGCGGCGAAGTCGAGCTGGACGTGCGCTTGTGGCAAGGCTTGCGCGCGGAAGCGGCCTTCGGTTACACGCGCATCGAGTTCGAGGAATTCCGCGACCCTTTTACGGGGATCGATCTGGCGGGCAATCAAGCGCCGTACACGCCGGAGTTCAATCTGATGCTGGCAACGCAATACGAGCACCCCGCAGGGTATTTCGGGCGTGCCGAGCTCGTCTGGACGGGTGATACCTACTTCGACGATCTCAACACGGAAGTTCTGCACGAAGGCGGCTATGCCGTCTTCAACGCACGCATCGGTTTCAGACGCGATGGTTTTAACCTGTACGTGTCAAGACCCGGGAGATTGTATACACGTTTGCTAAAGAGTTCGGGTTGTTTTTGGTGCCATTGTTTTAGTGCCTCAATGGGTGTGCAATGGTTTAGAGCTCGTTGTGGGATGGAGCCATTATAGAGCCGGACATAGCGCATAATCGTGTCCTCGAGGCTCTGCGAGGAATCAAAGCGCGTGGTAGCGAGGACCTCGGCGATACGGCCGTTAAAGCGTTCGATCATGCCGTTGGTCTGGGGGTGTCTGGGTTTGATGAGCCGATGGTCGATGCCATGTTTTGCACATGCCTGGTCGAACGGATGAGCACCGGTCGGTGAGCGCTCGCCGGTCGCGCAGAAGCGATCGGTGAACTCCTTGCCGTTGTCGGTGAGTACCTTCTGGATATTGAATGGAGCCGCCTTGATCAGGCGGTTGAGACATTCGTTTTTCGGAGGCGGAAGGGAAGGGTGGTTGACCGTCCTTTTTTGTACCGTTTAACATCTTAAAACTATCTCTTGAAACTGTTCTCCGAATATATCATCATTTCGATGCGTTTTCGGAGATTGAACCATGCTTGTCGGCTACGCCCG
>DEII01000077.1 GCA_002352385.1 Methylococcaceae bacterium UBA2778
AGCGGCCAATCTGAAACGAGAGGTTGCATAAACAGGGGGAAAGAGTTAAGTTATGGCCGGGCATCGACCAATCGAGGGGGGGGAAGCTTTGAATCCTGAAGTCGCCGACAGCGTGAATTTGTGGCCTTTGATTTTCTATTTTGCCGCGGTCCTCGGGATTGTCGGCTTTATGCTCGGAGGCTCTTATCTGCTTGGGCAGCGGCGCCTCGACAAAGGCACGGCGGAGGTGTTCGAGTCGGGCATCGTTCCGGCGGGGAATACCCAGCTTCGGTTTTCGGTCCGCTTCTATCTGATTGCGATCTTCTTCGTTATCTTCGATGTGGAAACCGTTTTTATCTTTGCCTGGGCGGTGGCTTTTCGGGAAGCCGGCTGGGCTGGTTATATCGAGATTGTTATCTTTATCGGCGTGCTGGTCGCAGCACTGGCCTATCTTTGGTTGATCGGTGCGCTCGACTGGAGTACCAGGCGACAACGAGTCGATGAAGCCAAGGTTAGACGATAGGGGACAAACGATGCGTTGGAAGCTTACTTCAATAGGCGATGAACCGGCACCGAGACCAGGCCATCAGACTTACGAAGAGGCCGTGCAGCGCAATTTCTTCCTGGCCCGCCTGGAGGATATGGTCGCCTGGGGGCGAAGCCGATCGGTCTGGCCGTTCAACTTCGGTCTCTCCTGTTGTTATGTGGAAATGGCGACCGCGTTTACCAGTCGCCATGACATTGCACGGTTTGGTTCCGAGGTCATACGCGGGACGCCCCGCCAAGCCGATCTGATTGTCATTTCCGGTACGGTGTTCAGAAAAATGGCACCGGTCGTACAGCATCTCTATGAGCAATTGATGGAGCCGCGCTGGGTGATATCCATGGGATCCTGCGCCAACTCGGGTGGAATGTATGACATTTACAGCGTGGTACAGGGTGTGGATAAATTTTTGCCGGTGGACGTGTACGTGCCGGGCTGTCCGCCGCGCCCCGAGGCGCTGCTGCAGGGGCTGATGTTGCTGCAGGAGGCTATCGGGAAGGAAAAGCGGCCGCTCAGCTGGGTGGTTGGCGAGCAGGACATCATCCCGGCACCGAAGCCCAGTCAGCGCGATCTCAAACGCGAAGAGCGGATGCGCGCCACGCAGCTGAGGGATCCTTTCCATGTCGAGTAGAGCAATCAGGGTTTAGCAACGGGAGAGATGGATGGGTCATCAGATTGTCGCTTCGGAGCCTGTTCACGATGTGCCGGCCGTCGTGCAGAAGCTGCAGGGCCGGTTTGGGGCCGAAGCATTTGTCATTCAGAATACCTGCGACAACATTCCCACGCTGTGGATCGATAAAGACCGGCTTCATTCCGTTCTCAGATACCTCAAGCACTACATCGATCGTCCGTTCGGCGTGCTCTATGATCTGACCGGCATCGATGAGCGCGTTCGTGTTAATCGGGACGGGCAGCCGGAGAGTGCCTTCACCGTCGTCTATCATCTGCTTTCCTATCAGCGCGGTCAGGATATTCGACTGAAAGTCGCGCTGCCTGAGACCAATCCAGCCCTGCCGAGCGTCACGGACGTCTGGCCCGCTGCCAACTGGTACGAGCGGGAAGCGTGGGATATGTTCGGGATCGAGTTCGATGGCCACCCGAATCTGCGGCGCATCATTCTGCCGCCGACCTGGGAAGGGCATCCGCTGCGCAAAGACCATCCGGCCCGCGCCACGGAAATGGAACCCTTCAGTCTGACCCAGAAGAAGGAAGATGCCGAGCAGGAAGCGCTGCGCTTCGTGCCCGAAGAGTGGGGCATGAAACGGCATGGCGAGGAGAGCGACTTTATGTTTCTCAATCTCGGGCCCAACCACCCGAGTGCCCATGGCGTATTTCGCATCGCTTTGCAGTTGGACGGTGAGGAGATCGTCGATGCCGTGCCCGACATCGGCTACCACCATCGTGGTGCGGAAAAGATGGGCGAGCGTCAATCGTGGCACACCTACATCCCCTATACCGACCGGGTGGACTATCTTGGCGGTTCGCTGAACAATCTGCCTTACGTATTGGCGGTCGAGAAAATGGCCGGTATCGAGGTGCCGGAGCGGGCCGAAGTGATTCGGGTGATGATCTCGGAATTGTACCGCATCGCCAATCATTTGCTGTTTTATGGCACGTTTGCACAGGATGTCGGCCAGCTCTCCCCTATCTTCTATATGTTCGCCGACCGCGAGCGGGTTTTTTCCATCATCGAGTCGATCACCGGCGCCCGCATGCATTCGAGTTTTTTCCGCATCGGCGGCGTGGCGATGGATCTGCCGGAGGGTTGGGCAAAGCCTATTCGCGAATTCATCGATTATTTTCCGCCCCGCCTCGACCATTACGACAAGATGGTGATGCGCAACGGTGTTCTGCAAAGAAGGACGCAGGGGGTGGGCAGCTACACGACAGAAGAGGCGATCGAGTGGGGTGTTACCGGGCCCGGCCTGCGGGCGACCGGCTTCGAGTGGGATTACCGTAAAAAACGGCCGTATTCCGGATACGATCGGTTCGAATTCGAAATTCCGATCGGCAGCAACGGCGACTGCTACGATCGTTGCGCGATGCGCGTGGAGGAGCTACGGCAGAGCCTGCGGATCATCGAGCAGTGCCTCGACAACATGCCGGAGGGTCCGTACAAGGCATACCATCCGCTGACGACGCCGCCGCCCAGGGAGCGGACCATGCACGATATCGAGACCCTGATCCAGCATTTTCTGAATGTCAGCTGGGGACCGGTAATCCCTGCCGGTGAAGCCAGTGTGTGCGTCGAGGCGACCAAGGGTCTGAATAGTTATTATCTTATCAGCGATGGTGGTACGATCTCCTATCGAACGCGCATCCGCACGCCCTCGTTTGCGCATCTGCAGATGATTCCACTGATGTGCCGAGGGTTGATGATCGCCGATCTGATCGCTATTCTGGCCAGTATCGATTTCGTCATGGCCGATGTGGACCGGTAAGACAGATGACAGAAGACAGGAAACAGGAAACAGAAAACAGAAAACAGCGGGATGCGTCTTGTTTGTTTCCTGTTTCCTGCCTTCTGCCCTCTGAAATCGAAGCGATCAAAGCCGAAGCCGGGCACTATGAGACTCCCTCCGCGGCATCCATAGAAGCCTTGAAGATCGTGCAGAAGAACCGCGGCTGGATTTCCGATGAGAGCCTTAAGGAAATCGCCGCTCTGTTGGGCATGGCCCCTGCGGAGCTGGACGGTGTGGCAACCTTCTATAATCTGATCTACCGCCGGCCGGTGGGTGACACTGTGGTTCACTACTGCAACAGCGCCAGCTGCTGGATGCTCGGTGCCGAGAAGGTACGCGAGCGGTTTTGCGAGCGGCTGGGCATCGAGCTTGGAGAGACGACGAAAGATGGGGAATTCACGCTGCTGCCGATCGTCTGTCTGGGTGCCTGCGATCACGCGCCGGTCGTCATGGTGGGTGAATCGATCCACCACGATGTCGATGAGCAGCAGGTGGATCGGATTCTTGATGGCAAGCGATGATTATGGATATGAACACGCCGCTGACCAAGAATATAAAGCCTGATCGTGCTTTCGCGACGCTTGACAACTACCTCAGCACAGGTGGTTATGAAGGTCTGCGAATCGCAATCAAGGAGCTGACGCCGCTGGATGTACAGCGAGCGGTTAAGGACGCCGGCCTTCGCGGGCGCGGCGGCGCCGGTTTTCCGACCGGTCTCAAGTGGAGTTTCGTGCCGATGGGCGAGGATGCGCCGAGACCCAAATATCTGGTGGTGAACGGCGACGAGATGGAACCGGGGGCATTCAAGGACCGCCTGCTGATCGAGCGCGACCCGCATCAACTGGTCGAAGGTGTGATCATAAGCGCTTATGCCATCGAGGCCTCGATGGCCTATATTTTTCTGCGCGGCGAATACCATCTTGGTGCGCAGCGCATGAAACAGGCGATTGCAGAAGCCTATGATCGACACTATCTGGGCAAGAACATTCTCGGTTCCGACTACAGCCTGGAGCTTCACGTTCACACCAGCGCCGGTCGTTATATCTGCGGCGAGGAGACCGCGCTGCTCAATGCGCTGGAAGGCAAGCGGGCCAATCCGCGTGCCAAGCCGCCCTTTCCGCAGATCAGCGGTCTGTGGGGCAAGCCGACGGTTGTGAACAACGTGGAAACCTTATGCAATGTGCCCCACATTCTCCATTACGGCGTGGATTGGTATCAGGAGCTTGGACGCGGTGAGGACAAGGGCACGAAGCTGTTCGGCGCCAGTGGGCGGATCAAGCGCCCAGGCCTTTGGGAGTTGCCGATGGGAACGCCGATTCGGGAGATTCTCGAGGTGCATGCGGGTGGCATGCAGGAGGGCTTCCGGCTGCGCGGTTTTCTGCCCGGCGGTGCCTCGACTGATTTTCTGTTGCCGGAACATCTCGATGTGCCGATGGATTATGGGGCCATCGAAAAAGCCGGAAGCCGCATCGGCACCGCCACCATGATCATCTTGGACGACAAGACCTGTCCGGTGGCGATGGTGCTCAACCTGGAGCAGTTCTTCGCCCAGGAATCGTGCGGCTGGTGTACGCCATGTCGCGACGGTCTGCCGTGGGTGGTCTCGATTCTGCAGGACATATTGAACGGGCGGGGTCGGATGGACGATCTGGATACACTGGCTCGGCACACACGCCTGCTGGGGCCGGGTAATACCTATTGTGCACTGGCACCGGGTGCCATGGGACCGTTGCAGAGTGCGCTGAAATATTTCAGGGCCGATTTCGAGCGCTTTATCAGGCAGAACACAGAAGGCATAGGACGGATGACCACGAAAAACACGAAAGGATTCTCGTTGTCTGCAGTTGAGGGGGGGCAATGACAGAAGACAGCAGGCAGAAGGCAGTGGCTATAAAACAGCACGTAGGGCGGATGCTCTTATGGGCGATCCGCCACGCTGCTGTTGCGAGGGCGGTCTGATGCCGACGATTGAAATCGATGGTCGCAGCTATGAGGTCGAGGCGGGCGCGAACCTGCTGAGTGCCTGTTTGTCCCAGGGGCTCGATCTGCCCTATTTTTGTTGGCACCCCTGCATGGGATCGGTCGGTTCCTGCCGTCAGTGCGCGGTGATTCAGTATCGCGATGCGCATGATGTGCAGGGGCGTATCGTCATGTCCTGCATGACGCCGGCGGCCGATGGCGCGCGCATCTCGATTGAGGCACCTGAGGTCAAAGCGTTTCGCGCGGAGATTCTGGAACTGCTGATGACCAATCATCCGCACGACTGCCCGGTCTGCGAAGAGGGCGGCGAATGCCATCTGCAGGATATGACGGTGATGACCGGCCACACGTTCCGGCAATACCGTGGGAAAAAAAGAACTCACAGAAACCAGTATCTCGGCCCTTTCATCCACCATGAAATGAACCGGTGCATCGCCTGCTATCGCTGTGTTCGTTTTTATCGGGATTATGCCGGCGGTGATGATTTGGGCGTGTTTGCGTCACATAACCACGTCTATTTCGGTCGCCACGAGGATGGCGTTCTAGAGAATGAGTTCAGCGGCAACCTGGTGGAAGTCTGTCCTACCGGCGTGTTCACCGACAAGACGTTGAGTGAACACTACACCCGCAAATGGGATTTGCAGGCTGCCCCTTCGGTCTGCGTCCATTGTGCGGTTGGGTGTAATATCAGCCCGGGGGAGCGCTACGGCAAACTGCGTCGGGTAATCAATCGCTATCATGGAGAGGTCAATCGGTATTTTCTCTGTGACCGCGGGCGTTTCGGCTATGGCTTCGTCAACAGCGACCGGCGGCTGCGAAAAGCGATGATCGAGAAACAGCCGGCTGTCAGCGGCGAGGCGGCGCAGCAGCGTTTGTCGTTCCTGCTTGCGCAGCAGCGTGGCAAAGTGATCGGCATCGGCTCGCCCCGAGCCTCGCTGGAGGCGAATTTTGCGCTGCGCGAACGGCTGGGCGCTGATTATTTTTACGCAGGGTTCGGTGTTGACGAGCATCCGCTGATCACGGCCATCGCCGAGATCATGCAGAGCAGTTGCGCCCGGATTCCGACCCTGCGCGAGATCGAGCAGTCCGATGCGATTTTTATTCTCGGGGAGGATGTCACCAATACTGCACCGGTGATGGCTCTTGCTGTGCGCCAGGCGGTGCGCAACGCCTCTTTCGAAATTGCCGACCGTCTGCACATTCCGCGTTGGCAGGATGAGGCGGTGCGCGAGGCTGCGCAGCAGGAAAAAAGCCCGCTGTTCATCGCCAGCTGCGACCGGACCCGCCTGGATGACGTGGCCACGGCGACCTTTCGCAAAGCACCGGACGATCTGGCGCGGCTGGGCTTTGCGGTCGCTCATCTGATCGATCCCGAGGCCCCAGCGGTGACCGATCTCTCCGAGCAGGAGCGATCCGAGGCGGAAGTGATCGCCGGAGCCTTGAAAAGGGCGAAGCGCCCGTTGATCGTCTCCGGTTCAGGCTGCGGCAGCCTCGCTGTCATTCAGGCGGCGGCCAATGTTGCACTGGCCCTGCCGGAAAAAGCGAAAGCCCTGAGCCTGGTGGTGCCGGAATGCAACAGCATCGGCTTGGCAATGATGCAGGGGCGGCTGTTGAACGAGGCGTTTCAGCTGGCTTCGACAGGTGCTGTTGCAACGGTCATCGTACTGGAAAACGATCTGTATCGGCGGGCCGAACGGGTGGTCGTCGACCGCTTTCTGGCTGAAGTGGAACACGTTGTCGTGATCGACCATATCGGCCACGAAACCGCAGAGCAGGCCGAATTGGTGCTGTCCGCCGGGACGTTTGCCGAAACCGAGGGCACGCTGGTCAACTACGAAGGTCGCGCGCAGCGGTTTTTCCCGGTATTGGCGCCCGCGGACGATATCCGCAGCGCCTGGCAGTGGCTGAGTGATGCGCCCGGTCAAACGGACTGGCGCCATGTGGATGATGTGATATCGGCCCTGGCGCAGCGGCTGCCCCGGTTTCAATCGTGCCGGGATGCTGCGCCCTTTGCTTCGTTTCGTATCACCGGCATGAAAATTCCGCGTCAGCCCCCTCGCTACAGCGGCCGCACCGCCATGCGCGCAAATATTACGGTTAGCGAGCCCAAGGCGCCGGATGACAGCGATTCGGCATTGGCATTTTCGATGGAAGGAGCGGAGTCCGCACGACCGCCGGCACTGAACCCCGGGTTTTGGGCGCCGGGGTGGAATTCCAATCAGTCGGTCATCAAGTTCCAGGATGAGATCAATGGTCACCTGCGCGGCGACGATCCGGGTGTACGGCTCATTCGAGAGGCCGGGCGAGCCAGTTGGTTCAGGGAGATTCCGGACGCCTGGCGAGTCCTAAGCGATCAATGGTTGTTGGCACCCATCCGCCATATTTTCGGCAGCGAGCCCCTGAGCGCGTTGTCGGCGCCGCTGGCGGAGCGCATTCCGGAGCCCTATTTGGCGCTGAATCCGGATGACGCATCGAGGCTCGAGGTCGGCGAAGGCGAATCGGTCGAACTGGAACTGTTGCCGCAAATGGAGCGCCGGGTGCTTACGGTAAGGCTGAGCGCGGAGCTGCCTGCCGGTGTTGCCGGCATTCCTGTCGGATTGCCGGGTTTGCCGGGTACGGCGTTTTGGAAGGCGGCGAAGCTGGGGACGATATCATGAATGAAAGCATCGGTTCGCCGCTGCAAATTGCCGGCATTTTGATCGGCGTCATTTTGACGGCAGCCTGGTTGATCTGGGTGGAACGCCGCATGATCGGCATCTGGCAGGACCGGCTTGGCCCTAACCGCGTGGGTCCTTTGGGGCTGGGACAGGTCATTGCCGATATGATCAAGATCTTTTTCAAGGATGACTGGATTCCGCCCTTTGCCGACAAAGCGGTGTTCGTGATTGCGCCCGTCATCATTATGGTGACCATGCTGACCGCTTTCGTGGTGGTGCCGTTCGCCCCCGGCATCGGCATCATCGATTTCAATTTCGGCCTGCTCTATTTTTTGGCGCTTTCTTCTCTGGCGGTCTACAGCGCTGTCTTGGCGGGCTATGCCTCCAACAACAAATATGCCCTGTTGGGCGCCTTGCGGGCCGCGGCCCAAACAGTCAGCTATGAGGTCTTCATGGGGCTCTCGCTGATGGGGGTCGTGATGTTGTCGGGCTCGTTCAATCTGCGCGAAATCGTCGAGGCGCAGCGGGACGGCTGGTTTTGCATTTCACAATTTTTCGGTTTACTGGTGTTTCTGATTGCCGCCGTTGCGGAAAGCCATCGCTCACCGCTCGATCTGCCCGAGGCGGAGCAGGAGCTCATTGCTGGCTTTCACACCGAGTATTCCGGGATGAAATTCGGGATGTTTTTCGTCGGTGAGTACCTTGGTGTCACCTTGAGTTCGGCTATGATTGTCACTCTCTTTTTTGGCGGCTGGCTGGGGCCGGTGTTGCCGCCTCTGGTCTGGTTCTGCCTGAAAACGACAATCGGTATTCTGTTTTTTGTTTTGTTGCGTGCTGCCTTGCCGCGGCCGCGCTATGATCAGTTGATGATGTTCGGCTGGAAGGTGATGTTGCCGATCGCCTTGGTGAACCTGGTTGCAACCGGAGGGGTCGCGTTGTGGCTGGAGAGTTAGCCGACGTCGGGCCGAACGCGAAGCAGGGTAGGTTCCCTTGTAGGTTGGGTAAAGGTCGACAGGCCCTGCCCAACATTTTGCCCGCCATCGTTGGGCATGCTGCGCTTTGCCCAACCTACATTGTTGTAGCCTCTAGATGAACATCGCAGCCGTAATAACAAGCCAGTTTCGCAGCCTCTGGACAGTTCTCCAGCATACTTTCACGAAGGCGGACACGGTCGAGTATCCGGAAGAGATGCCGGCGCTGTTTCCGCGCTACCGCGGCCGAATCGTGCTCACGCGCGATCCGGACGGCGTCGAGCGCTGTGTTGCCTGCAATCTTTGTGCAGTGGCCTGTCCCGTGGATTGCATCGCGCTGCAGAAAGCGGAGGATGAACACGGGCGCTGGTATCCGGAGTTCTTTCGCATCAATTTTTCACGTTGCATCATGTGCGGCTTTTGTGAGGAAGCCTGTCCTACTTATTCGATACAGCTCACGCCGGATTTCGAGATGTGCGAATACGATCGGCAGAACATGGTGTATGAAAAAGAGGATTTGCTGATCGATGGTACCGGCAAATATCACGACTATAACTTTTATCGCGTGTCGGGGAAAAGCATCGGAGGCAAGGATAAAGGTGAGGCTGAAAATGAAGGTGAACCGATCGACATCAAGAGTTTGCTGCCATGAGCCAGGAATCAGAAAACAGGGCTCAGGGATCAGATTCCTGATTCCTGATTTTTGAACGAGGAGTGACTATGGAACTGGTTCTATTTTATATTGCCGCAACGGTTGCGGTATTTTCCACGGTAATGGTGATTACCCGGCTCAATACGGTGCATGCGCTGCTGTACCTGATCGTGTCGCTGCTGGCGGTTGGCATTGTCTTCTATTTGATGGGCGCCTATTTCGCCGCTGTTCTGGAGGTGATCGTGTATGCCGGTGCCATTATGGTGCTGTTTGTATTCGTTATTATGATGCTCAATCTGGGAAAAGCGACGATCGAGCAGGAACGGGCCTGGTTGCGGCCGGGTATGTGGATTGGCCCGGTGTTGCTGTCATTGACTTTGATGACGGAGCTGATTGTGATGTTCATTCAAAGCGGCAGCGTGGCGGCCGGGCACGTGGTGGAGGCGAAAAGCGTTGGGATTTTGTTGTACGGCCCCTACCTTCTGGCTGTCGAACTGGCTTCCATGCTGCTTCTGGCGGGGCTGGTCGGGGCTTATCATCTGGCCCGGCCGATGGCGCGTGAAAGCAAGGAGATGCGTTGATGTCAGTCATTCCGATGGGATATGGGATGTTATTGGCGGCGATTCTTTTTTCCCTGGGGCTGGTCGGTGTGCTGGTGCGGCGAAACATCATGTTTATCCTGATGTCGCTCGAGATCATGTTCAATGCCGCCGGGCTGGCGTTTATCGTTGCCGGTTCCCGCTGGGGGCAAGGTGACGGACAAGTCATGTTCCTGCTGATCCTGACTTTGGCGGCGGCCGAAGTGGGTGTCGGTTTGGGGCTGGTTCTGCAGATGTATCGGCAGTTCCGTACGCTGGATGCGGATGCGTTGAACGGCATGCGGGGATAAGGGGGTACTCATGTTGGATTGGCTGTGGTTGATTCCGACCTTTCCATTGGCCGGCTTTCTTATCCTGACATTGACGGCCGGGCGTCTGCCGAAGCCTGTCGTGTTCGGCGTCGCGGTGGGTTCGGTCGGGCTCTCCGCGCTGTTGACCGCTCTGCTTGGATATGAATTCCTCACTTCGCCACCGGAGAGCCACTTTTATCGGCAGATACTGTGGAACTGGATGTCGGTCGGCAGCTTTTCGCCGAATATCGCCTTTTATCTGGACGGTCTTTCTTTGGTTTGGTTGGGTGTGATCACCGGGGTCGGTTTTCTCATCCATCTCTATTCGGTTGGTTTTATGGCTGATGATCCCAGCTGCAGCCGGTTTTTCGCCTATCTGAATCTGTTTATCTTCGCCATGCTGATGCTGGTATTGGCGGATAATCTGCTATTGCTGTTCCTGGGTTGGGAAGGCGTTGGCTTGTGCAGCTATCTGCTGATCGGTTTCTGGTATCACGAGCCGGCCAATGGTCTGGCTGCCCGCAAGGCTTTTGTCGTGACGCGTGTTGGCGATACGGCCATGATGATCGGTCTGCTGCTGCTTTTTTTGCATCTGAAAACGCTGGATATTCAACCGCTGATGCAGCGGGCGGGCGAACAGTGGACTGCCGGTGGGACGCTTGCCACCTTGACCGCGCTGTTGCTGCTGGGCGGTGCGGTGGGGAAGTCGGCGCAGCTGCCGTTGCAGACCTGGCTGCCTGATGCGATGGCCGGGCCGACGCCGATCAGCGCACTGATTCATGCAGCGACGATGGTGACGGCCGGGGTTTACCTGATTG
>DEII01000079.1 GCA_002352385.1 Methylococcaceae bacterium UBA2778
GGCGGACCATTCCATTAGGTCTCCCATTGCACGGCGCCGAAGCACCGGACAATTGGCAAAGGGGTCGGGTCTTGTCTTTTACCTCTATGGATAGATATGAAGCTCTCACGAAGCCCCGTTTTTAGCCGGAAGCGAGCGATCATCAACCATTAAGATACTCCTTTATCTTGTCTAAAAAAGGAACTTAGCCATTTGGCCCCCCTCATCCCAACCTTCTCCCAGAGGGAGAAGGAGTACTCGATCTTAATTCAACAGCATTGGTGCTGACCCCAGGGCCCCTTGGAAAAACGCCGCCTTATCACGGCACACACCCAAAGCCATCATTTACTTCATATCAATCTGAGCAACTGAGCCGACGTTATGATCTATTGCAAAGCTTTGCTCTACATTAAGCGGAACAATCTTAGTACTCCCATCCAAAGTCGTTATAACAGTTACAATGATAGAAACGATTTTCGTTTTTTTATCCTTATACTCCGGAACTATTGTTTTAAATTCAAGGATATGACCTTCCCCGTTCAAGTCACTTTCCTTCGCGTCGTCGCCTAATGGGTCAACTAACAAATTGCCAAACCTTATGTTTTTAAGCTCGATCGTTTCCCCAGGGACGCCTAATATGCTGATTTTTACTTCTGAGCCAGATGAACTTCCCTTAACAAGGTTTTTACCGATTGATACTGCAGACTGATACTTCTTTTCTGCGATATAAGTGACAGGTTTAGATCTTCTCTTAATGCCATTTGAACAAAATTCCACTGTAACTGTCTTTTCCTTTGAAGCCGAAAAAGGATTGGATTCTATCCAGAAAACTTCCTTATTATTAAACATCCCTCCCTTTAGAAAATGGTTTATTCCAGTTTCATTATAAACCAGCCTGGCCTTTGCCTCTTTTTCATTATCAGTGTCACACTCTGAGTTTGTATCCAATGCCGTAATCTGTCGATTTCCCCAAGACAAGTAAATTAAATTTGGCCTTTCTTTCGATACCGTTGCCTTGGCTACTTCACCTCTTGGTAGCTTCACCTCGAATTCCTTACAATGGTCTTTTCGATCTTTTCCTCCTATTCCGTCATCCTCACCCGATCTATGCGCATCCCCAAATTTTTTGTAGTATCCACAGACCATCATTTGTAGCTTGGTTAATTCTTCATCTTTGATTAACACATATGCAGATACTGGGTATGGTCCTGATTCAAGCCCCCGTTCAATAGAATAGCGGCTCATAAGGAAAGGAATGCGAAAAGAGCGTTGTGTAACATATTGGCGAGGCGATATTATGTAACGAAATGTGGACTCAGGCCCTATGACGCCTCGTATAATAGGGTTCTTCCGCTGCTGGATGAGCTGTTCTCTGTGCCTTTCGGCCAAATCCAGCTCAGCCGCAATCGCCTGCCACCCACCACCTACAGCTAATTGCGAGGTTTTTTGAAGAAGAGCCATTTCGTAGGAGTTAATGCCTTCATGAACGGGCTGAACTAAAATAACTTCAGCTGTGCCTTTGGGAGGACCCTTTATGCTAAATAGGAATTCAGCGTGATAGTCTTTTGTGTAGTTCTGAAAACCGGTGACCCAGCGCCAAATATATGTCAAGTAATCTTGATGTTCAGGCTCAACCCAAATATCAAATTTTAGCTTAAAAAGCTCACCTTCTTCTCCATCGGTCACAATGCTGTCAATGTCGAAATCTTCCGCAACATCAATTTTATGTGCTGAAAATGACTCCAAATTAGTGAAACCGTCGCCTACCAGCCCTGAAAAATCTGGCGCGCTAACTTTCACGATGGGCTCAGCACTCTTAAAATCTTGTTGTGATACATCTCCGGTAGAAGGATTGCTCGCATCTGGTCCAGTAGGGGCTATCGCTATTTTGCCCTTCTGTGATAGATTGGATGAAAAAAAATGCCCTTGATTTATTTTAAATGGATTAATGCTGGCAAGCGCTACTTTATCTGTCACGCTCCCCTGTTGACTTTTAAGGCTGTTCGCTGTTTTTGCGGGGCTGAGAGCCATAGGGCGGCCTATTTCAAAGCTCCCACTGTGTCTAACACATGATACTGTAGTTAAAGTAGTAGCCAACAATAATAGGAGAAAGATAAGATTTGATTTATTTGAACCAATCTCGTTGGCGATCATCTTTTCTTTATTTGTCATAGCGGTTACTCCTTTTTCAAAGATAACAAAGGCATTCTCACGCTTAGCATTCACAACGAATGGGGTTGCAGCTCCCCGCACAAGCTCTGCGCTTGCTTATAAAGGGGTCGAGTCTTGTCTTTTACCTCTATGGGTAGACATGAAGCTCGCCCCAACGCCCACTCATGGCCGAAACCAGCCCTTGCCTCAGCCAGAATACCAAGCATCAGAAAATCTTACAATCGGAAACAAGTGCGTGGGGTCAAAGCATGCGCGGGGTCAGGTCTCCCATTGCACGTTCAATCTGTTCGCCGTGCTTTTTTGTTCTCGATCAATTTTCGCCACTTGTCGCCAATTCGATCCTTGAGTTCTTCATTCTCGCTCATATTATGTTGAAACGGATGGGGTCAGTTCTCACATTGCAACATTCTTGAGGTGGATGTCAACGACGATCTGATCGCCTCGATAATTTGGGTCAGAGTAAAATTAATTTTCAATCTCTTTTAACGATGCCGCACATTGTGTTTGAGCGTCCGCTCCTAGCCGGTAGCTGCCGGTCAGGGCTCGTAATCGCTCTGGCTACTTTGAACAGCAGCTATCGACCCAAAGCCGGCATTCAGATGTGCCTTTTTGAATCGGGATAATGTTGCAGCTCAGTGGCGCGGTGTAGCCGCGGGTTAGCGATCAAGCAGGAAATCCAGAACGCAATTGGTGAATGCTTGAGGTCGTTCCATGTGTATGGAATGGGCGGCGTTGCTTATCACCGAAAGATAGGCTCTGGGGATCGCCCGTGCCAGGTCAGAACTTTCTCCCGTAGGGAATAAGAGGTCTTCTTTCCCGCTAATCACCATAGTCTTTGCGCGGACTCGCGATAGATCTTCGGTGCCATCATAACTTGTCATCGCCTTAACCTGATTTCGGAACGCGGCTGCACTCTGCGGATAAGGATATTCAATTGCAAATCGCACCGCATCGTTTACAGCCGCATCGTTTTCAAAGAACCGCCTCGAAAATATCCAGTAGAAGATGGTCCGAAACCACATTCCCAGGTCCATCCGAGATTCCAAGCATGAGGCCCAATCAGAAAACAGAGCATTGTTGCGCTTGGAATTTGAGACCGATGTTCCAGCAAGGATTAGCTTGTTAACGCAGTCAGGGTAACGTATGGCGAGATCCAAGGCCACAAACCCCCCCATTGAATGGCCAACCAGGTTGACGTATGAAAGCCCCAGGTGTTTGATAAGCGCAACACTATCGTGGACAATCTGCCGGATGCTTATCTCGATATTCTGAGGCATTGTTCTGCCTACACCTCTGTTATCGGGGGTTATGACAAGGTAGTGCCGAGACAGGTTCTTGATTACCGCCTGCCAGCTTTGCGAGTCACTGGCTAAACCGGAGATAAGTATCAGCGGTTTGCCTTTACCCTGAATTTCATAATAAAGGTCAATACCATTCAATATTGCTTTTGGCATATCGTAATCAATGCAAACGGATGGGGTCAGTTCTCACATTGCAACATTCTTGAGGTGGATGTCAACGACGATCTGATCGTCTCGATAATTTGGGTCGGAGTAAAATTAATTTTCGACCTCTTTTAAAGAGAGCACAGAGTCAGTTCTCTTATTGTTGCATTTATTGACGAACTACATTTCCTACTGTCGCGAAGTGTACACCATAGCTTGACGGTGTCTTCGTATTTTCCAATGCACCATAAGCATGCATGGGGTCAGGTCTCCCATTGCACAAGCGGTCTGTGGTAACACTCAATTCGCTAGATGCATTTTTAGCGCACATGACCGACAGGTGCCTCGAATGGAGCTGCGCTTAGTTCGTTAAGAGCTTACGCATGCCCGCTTCGTCTACCACCGGCGTAATGTGGTTGACATTCAAGTCGGTCCAAGCATGGAACAATGCGCCAAGCTCCAGGGAATCGGCTGCCTCGACAACACTCCAGCCTTCGAGCTGGGTTACAGAAAACCAGTTCCCGATAATTTTTACTCCCTCTGGCTCAGCATCGCCTATCTTCAAGAAGCGTTCAAGAACGGTATCGCGGTGCTCGGGTGTGATTTCGTAATGGATAGCAAACAACATTGGGATTTCTCCTTGAAACCTTGCGGCCCGTGGAAGACTCCGCCGAGAAGGCCAAAAACCGTTCCGGTCAGGCCCCATTGGCATCGTCCATCACGGAAATGCCACTGAAAGTGAGTAAGCTGTCGTTTCGGCCGGTGTTTCCACCGGTGCATTCCAATTCTATCCCTTGCATCCTTTCCGCGCAGCAGAAACTTTCAGGAAGCATATCATCACCTCACAATCCTCCGCACGGTCCTCGGGCTGAGATTGAACATCTCCGATATCTGCCCGACTCCAAGACCGTCCGAATACAACCGGCATATCCTTTCGTTCCGCTCATCCCGAAAGCTGCACGGGAGGTAGCCAGCGTTGCGCGGATGCCGAAGGCGATCCGCCGTTGTGTGAACGGCGGTTGCATCCGAGACTGTCGTCGATGATCTTGTGTTCGGGTTCACGCAGCATGGCGGCCTCCATCGGTGTTGAGTTCTGCGATTTTTTTGCTGATTGCGAAGACGGATGATCGCTTTTTGCAAAATCCACGAGGAGCGCGCCACATCAGCGACCACTTTCCGCATTTCAGATAGCCCCGATCGCGAATGTGCCGCGCGGTTGCGGTTACATCACGCCCGGCACAGATACGTTCAAAACTCTGGCGAAGCAGATACCAATAATTCGCATCCTGCCAATCGGCCAGCTCCGGGATTCCGGAAATCAACCGATCCGGCGGCACGACATCATCGTCGACGCTCTGTCTTGACGACATTCTCGCAGCGACTGGCTTGCTCGCTTGTGCCGGCCGGAAATATTCCCTGGGTACACCGCAGCCTATGAGATATTCGATCGCTGCCTTTGGCGCCAGTCTCCGAAGCTCTGACAGAATTCTTGGATTGACACGATCGAACGGGTTGCCGCCGTCGCAGGTCCCGGGCCGATTTCCGGTCACCATGGCATCGAATGCCCGGATGACTTCCAGATGGAACTTGGCGCTGATCCACATGGCGTAGGCGTAGACGAGTTCTTTGCAGGCGTAGGTGCCTTGTGGTGTTCCATCCGCACGATTGCCGCGAATGGTCTTGATTGGAGTGATCTGCATATCTGTAGAGCACTCTATCTCTTCAATCAGCGCCTTAGTTTGATCTGTGCGCAGGAAAAGAGCTGGCTGGTGTTTCTTCTCGTGTCCAGCGGCTTTGTGCAGATCGTTCAGGGAATACAGCCCGTCATGCAGACGGATTGAGGTATTGATTACGGTAAGTGCGGTCATGATGGTTCTCCTTGGCCTTTTTGGAAAAACCGCCACCATTGAGACCAATCAAAGGCGGCGGGCTGTACGGGTTGGTCTACCTGGCAACCGGGGTCAGGCGAGCCTGACGGCTCCCGCGCACAGCCCGCCATAACTGGAATTCCGGACATGAAAAAACGCGCTCGAATGGCGCGTCTGCGCTGATTGCTTCGGGAGACCAATCCCGACACCGGATTGTGCCGGTGCACTTTCAATGAACACCATTTTTCAACAAGGTCAACTACACTATTCATCGTCACCTCGTAATCGATCCATGAGATATTCTTTTATTGGCCACCATAAAGCGAAAAACAAAATTAAGAGTGGGAGAGAGATATGAGGCGGAACAAACGCACCTAAAGGAAATGCCACGATACCAATGATGAGAACATCGAACCATTCTTCCTGGAAAAAAGAATACTTACGCATTTTGAACTCCGATGAGTTGATGGAAAAAGATTGGAAATTGGCCAGCGAGCTGATCTCGGATGGCTATGCCGATGGTAAGGTACTGCGTGACAGCGACAGCAAAACCGATGAGATCCACGATCTTCTCTGGAAAGGCGCCAATACGAATGGCAGATTGTTCGCCGATCAGCTTGCCGAGCGGATCAGGAAATCGTCGTTGATCTATCGGGTGAAAGCTTTCATGATCGGTGTTGCTATCTGGATCTCCGGCTACCTCATGAAATGCGACTATCTCGATCTTCTCTTCGGAATATTCAAATAACCCGGTCATTTCAAAATCCTCTCCACCGTCCGCCGGCTGATACCGAAAATCTTCGATATCTGACAAATCTTCACTCCAGCCGCATACAACCGGCATATCCGCTCATTCCGCTCGTCGCGAAAGCTGCGCGGCAGATAGACCTCCTGCCCGCCCTCAACCATCAGCCAGCGCTCGATGATCGGGAATGGGTCGACGCCGCTTCTGGCGATTTCCCGTTCCAATGTGGCCATGGCGTTTGCTTTCATGATGGCACGTAGTACCCCGATGGCTGTTTCGGTTCCTGCGGAGTCGGTTTTGCCCGGGCCGTTTCGGATGATCCGGTGACGAACAGGTCGGCCTGCGCCAGTTTCCCGCGCTCGCGCTCCCAGCGCTCGTCCGTGAACCGATCCAGCCCGAGAAACACGGCTCCGAACAGCGCATAGCGTAAAATATCGCGCCGCTCGATCGGCTGGCCGGATCGTGCGATCCAGCGCGTGACCTTGCGGCCGCGGTGGCGAACGATCTGCTTCGCTTCGCCGAGCAGCTGCTGGTAAAACTCGATCGGCAGGTCTTTGCTGAAGTGGATCGCCTGCCGGCGCATCTTTTCGTCTCTGGCCATGATCGTTTCGATGCGGTTGGATACCCATTTCTGGGTCGCATCGCCGACCGACCAGAGCTTTACCCCGGCTGGGATGTATTTGCCGCGGAAATTGACGTCCTGCGCGCTCGGCTGGCCGGCGATGATCGGCCTGCCGGGCTTGGATGAGCCTTTGATCGCCATGACGTGTTGAGTCTGGCCGTTGATCCAGCGCCGACGCCGCATCCGGCAGAACTCGTAGACCTCCTGCGTGTAATTGCCGTCGCCGGAATCCACGCAGGCGACCGTGATCAATTGAAACGAGCCGCTGACGTGCCTGATCGGCGTTTTCAGGATGGTGTCGAGTTCGGCCCATGGTTCGTCCAATGTCGGATTGCCATAGATCACCTGTGTATTCACAGTCCACGGCTCGAGGCCGCATGGGCCTGGTCCCCAGGCATAAATGTCGACCTCGATCCTGTTGCCTTGAACATCGACGCCGGCCGTGAGGATGATGCCGCCTTCCGGGATGATCCCGAGCGGGAATGCTTCGGCGGTTTCCATCAGATCTTCCGGTTTGATGTGAACTGATGCCGGGCTCCACACCCGCGCCAGCCTGGTGTTGTAAAACACCTGCATCTTTTCCGGATCGCCCTTTTTCAACTCGATCTCTGCGTCGATGAACTCCCGCGAGAGATCCATCCAGGATGTCCAGCCGATCGGGGCGTAAAGCGCCGATATCGTATAGCTGGTCGTCTCGCCGTCGCCTTTTTCGGAGGCTCGCCACTCTCCGCCTTCCAGCATTTTCGTTTTTTCGCCGTGCCGGATCATGCAGCCGTTGGCCGAGCACGCATACCAGGCATCGCCTTTGGCCGGGTCGTACTGCAGGTTCTCCCATTCCAGCGTCTGCTTTTCGCCGCAATGCGGACATGGCACGAAATAGCGGCGCTGATCGCCGGACAGGAACAGTTCCATGATCCGGCTGGCATCTTCTTCAGTCGGCGAGCTGGTGTAGTAGAATTTCGCCTTCTTCCCGTAGGTCGATGCGCGTTTCTCGACCAGGCCGATCGGATCACCCTCTCCCTGGATCTCTCGCAGCAGCCTGTCGATTTCGTCGACGTAGATGTATCTTGCCGAGGCCTCGGACAAATTGCCCGCTGAGCGGCCTGTGAGGAACCAGATGGTGCCGCCGTTGAACTCTTTCGTGTCCAACGTATTCCGATTGTCCCGCGACCGTTTCGCGGCCACTGTTGCACGCAACGGTGCTACCACCTGAGCGATCTTGTCGAACCGGGACGATATCCTCTTGGCCAGCTTGTCGGTCGGCAACAGCACGATCACATTCGCCGGCGCATTGCAGATGATGGCGCTCACCCAGTTGAGCCCGACCTGTGTTTTCAGCAATTGTGACGCGCCCATCACCACGACCTTTTTCGCCGGATGTTCCGGCGACAATGCTCGCAGCACATCGCGCGCAAATGGCGTCCGCGCAATCCGATACGGCCCCGGCTCCGCGGCACCGGCCTCGGCGGGAATCACCATGTGTTTCTCGGACCACTCGTCGACCATCAACGGCGGATCCGGCATCAGCCCGGATTGGAAAGCGTTCGCGTAAACACGGAAACCATCAGGCCGCATCATCGATCTCCTCTGGATCTTCCATCACCATGCCGGATACCGCTGTCAGCTCGTTGCGCATGATTTCCCGCAAACGGCATTCCAACTCCCACGGATCCGACAATGATGCAAGCTCTGCGGCATATTTCGACGGCAATGTCGTCACCAGCGCATCCCGCAGCATCCGCGCCAGCGAAAAAGCGGCGCGCTCGGTACCGGTCTTGTCCACAAGATTCCCGCGGCGCTCGTCGAGCTCCAATTCTTTCAACGCAGCTGTGGCAGCTTCGGTGCGTGCCTTCGCATCCGCCCAACCCGGCTTGCCGGCGCCAACGCTCAACGGTTTTTTGCCTTCCGCGCGGTCGCTCCTATTGTCCCCATGATAATCAGCCCTCTTGCGTGTATTGGCGGCCCACTGGATGTCAGCGACATCCGGATCGATCTTCCCATCGATCAAACTGATCCGCCCGGACTGCACCGCCTTGGCAACAGCCTGCCCGGTCCCGCCCGACAGCCCCTTCGCCTTGCGATGGCCCGCATATTCCGCATACGTCATCAAATCCGGCATCAAATCACTCCGATCAACCAACGCCACTCATCAGCACAACCTATTCCGCCCCCACCCACTAGCCAAAAACCGCGCGCTTTTGTTTCGCTACCGGCTTTCGGCAGGAAGGACCCATTAAAAACTGACATCAAACACCAACTATCAAGCACTTACGTTTTTCACCCTGGCCACCCGGGACACTTTTTGGTCACAAAAGTCAGCATTCATGCGGTCTGTCCCGGGTGACCATAGTGTCCATAGTGAATGTTTACGCGTATAGGGCATTTTCTTTCTGTTTGCTAAATATTAATCATGGCTTATGAAAAGACACGTACGCGCGTATACGCGCGAGATTCACTATGGTCACCCGGGCCACCCGGGACAGACCGCATGAATGCTGGGTTTACGCCTTATGCTCACCCTGGCCGGCAATTGGCCACCCGGGCCAATACCATTCATTAGAAGTGGTCTTTGTATATTTATTCACTATCACCATCCCAATACGATAATGGAATATTGCATATGATTGAAAAAACGGAACGCAACTCATCCAGCGATGGAAACAGATATCGATTGATGCGTTCTCCATTTTCCCGTTGTCGTTTCGAAGCAAGCCCCCATTCGCGCAATTTTTTCGCCATTACGACATCGATTTCAGGATGCTGCAATCTGTGTTGCTCGCACCATCTCAGATACAACCGGTGCAATTCTGATTTCTCCATTTTTTCCGGCCAAAGATAAAATGGTTCGTCGCCATAGCCCCCGCCTTCTTTTGTCAGATATCCTTGGTCCAGTATGGAAAACCACCATTGCAGAACCGACCCGCCGGACCTTATTTTCAACTCCCAGCCGGACTGTCGCACACGCTCAGGAATTTTCCTTGGATCGAACCCTGATATATCGGCATCCATCAATGCCTGCATCAAAGCTTCCAACCCGCCCCGCATCAACTGTTTTTTGATCGCCTTGAAATAGGCGTGATCCTCCTTGTGCTCGTCCGACACATCGATGATGATGAATCGCCGATCGTCCATTCCGCGCGGAATGATCCAATCCTCGTTGCTGGCAACGATCAGCCTTTTGTAATTGCGCATCGCGACGATATCCTTCCCCTTGCGCTCGATCGCAGAGAGCGAATCGGTCACCATCGCCTTCAACGCACCTTCCGCCGATTTATCGCCGCCCCATATCGCTTCGTTGGCAAATATCAGCAACGCATCCGCCAGGTGCCCGGAAAACCGCCCGGTGACCTGCTGCAAACTGGTCAGCGAAATGTAATGCGATTTACCAACCAGCTGCCCGATCGCATCGACGAACGTGTTTTTCCCTGTCCCCTGCTTACCCCGCAGCACCAATGACGTACCCGGGAGCTCGGCAGGCTTCTGAAACAGATGCGCCAGCCAGCCCCAGACATAACAGAACAGCTCGGAATTACCCCCACAGATGATATCGGTCAACATCTCCTCGAACAGTGCGAATGACCCGCTCTCCGATGGCTGCACACCGAACCCCTGAAATAGATTGAAATGCCCGTCGACCGTCTTACCAGGAGCAAACACGATTCCATCGTATTGCCGTCGTCGTGGATGCTCCAGCCAGGCCAATCCAATGCTGATAAGAGTGCCTCGGACGAACGTTTTCTGGTTTTCGTAGCGCAGCAGAAAATCCTGACGCGCGGAAAACGTCACCAGGTTTCTATCCAGGGCCGGATCGTATTCCTGATTCATCACCAAGACCTTGCCCGATACCGGCACGATGGCATGCCGGCCGTTGAGCTCATCGAGCCAATCCAAATTATCCGCAGAAAACCCGCCTGACCCGCCGTCTCCGCGCTTCTTTTTCAACGAAGCGACGCTTACACGACCAGCCTTGGCAATCTGTTTCAGCAATCGATCGCAATGCGCCGGATGAATGTCAGCTGACTGAATCTCATCCGCGATTGCGATCAGTCCATCGAAATCCTCGACAGCGTCATTGATGCGCTTTTCAAATCGCTTCCACGATTCTTCGACCTGCTGTTGTGATCGATCGTTTTTTGCAATGCCCGCTTCGATCTGGCGCCGTACCTCATCGGTACCGCCAGAAACCAGCAAATCGTTCCAATCCACGGATTTCACGCAGCAATTGGCAGCCCGGGAAACAGCGCAATGCCGCCGACGGCAGCAGCAGCTGCTTCAGCGGCAGATCTGCCAGGATTACCCTCGGTTTTTAGATCATCATCTCCGCAAACAACAATGCGTGCATCCGGATGCCTGCCCCGCAATGCCATCGACACTGCTTTCAGATTTCCGGCATCGAACGCCACCGCAACAGGCCACCCACATGACTGATGCACGCTGGCTGCCGTGGCATACCCCTCGGCGACGCCGATGACTGTGACGCTGTCACGATCGCCGATCAAATGCATCCGACCCTTTTTAGCCGTCCCGGTCAGAAACTTTTTCGAGCCATCGGCGGCAATGAACTGCAAACCCCACAGCTTGCCATCGATATCCCGCACCGGAACGACAATGCTCCCACGCGAGAATCGCAACCCGAACGCGCGCACTTTCTTGCGATCGAGATATGGCGATTGACCTTCGTCCGGCAACCCCTGCCAGATTTTCTCCGCCCGATCCGCCGTCTGTTCGGCCACCAGCCGACGCTCTTCCTGCGCCGCTTTTCTCGCCCGCTCCTGCTCGCGCACGAACCGCTCGCACTCCGCATCGCTCATCCGCTCGCAATTGACCTTCACATGCTCGGAAACCCCGAGTTTCCAATCGCCAAATGCCCCGGCAATCAACCGATCTCCGGAATCGCCGACGAAATCGAACAAAACGAACCAGCCATTCTTCTTTTTGTCGCCGGCCGTTTTGAACCGGTGTATTTTGCCGTCGGCGACCAAATCCGATGCGGGCAGCCCGCCGATTCCAACATCCGCCATCTGATCGATTATCTCAGAGTAATCCATCGGCAATCTCCATCTCGTACAAATCAATGACCAACGCCGGAAAGATATGAAATTGCCATTCCGACGGCCGTCCCAATGCCCGTGAATACAAACGCCACCCCTCCAATGAAGCCTTTCATTTGGTTCATTTCTTTGCGCAGACCTTCTATCGCGGCGAAAATCTGCTCATCCCTTTTAATCAGCTCTTCGCGATCGTTCTTATGCCCCTCCAGCTGCGCTTTGACAGTCGCCAGATCGGCAATGATATTGTGCTCATCCATTCGTCACACCCCTGCAGCACGATCGTAATATCGCAATGCGCTCAGCGATGCGATCATGCTGTCGATCAATCCGTGTAGATCATCCAGCGACCCGTCGTTATCGATCCGCCAATCGCCGTCGATCAGTTCGACCCCAGCTTCCGACGCGTGCTCACTGCTGCGCCCGGTATCTCTGACGACATGCGCCACCACCCCGCCGCGATCCCGTATCCAGGCGGCCTCGTTCTCGAAGCGTACATCGGAATAAACCGCCATGAATGGCTTACAGCGAAAAACTTCTATCCAGTTTTTTTTACACGATTGCAGATTCCTAGTGGCTAACATCAGCCATAGGTCCTCATGTACCATCTCCCGGCCCCATTCTGTGCCTAAAGTCTGCATGAGATAGCGCGGCGACCGTCCCAACCAATCGATCGTCTCCTCTTTCGTGTTGCCATCAAGCTGATGCAATGTCATATCGAACATCATCATCAATGCATGCTTAATCGGATTGGCAAATGCTAATGGACAAAATCTATGCCGATCGTATAAATAGTTCGCCACCGTCGTTTTACCGCTGCCCGCACGGCCCGCCAGGCCGATCAGGATCATATTGTCAGAACCGCTCATGCAGCCCCCATGCTCCCGCACACCGTTTTCTGATTGTTATAGCGCCATCGCAGATCAGCTGCAGCAGTTGGTTGTGTGACAGCAGCATTTAACTTTCCCCCAGGAGCAAGCGCGCCAAATGCTTGCAAATGTCCTCATCGAGCACGAAATTCATATATTTGCCACGATCATGGGTGGTCAACAACATCGTACCGTCATCGTGTCTTGTGATCGTCAATCCTTTCGTCACGATGTTGGCTACAATTAAACCGTTATCTCTCGGCACGATCTTATTTAACCAAGGTGGTAATTCAATGATTTCTGTATCTGACATTCTTAAACTCCTCGAAAAGATCCCTGTATGGAAAGATCTTGTAGCGCTGCCAGCCAAAGTGAAAAGACTTGAAGACCGTGTTGCTCAGCTTGAATCAGACCCCGAAGCAAAAGGCGATACATGTCCATATTGCGAACAACAAACGCTTAAATTGCTTGAAATAAAAGAAGACGGCCCTTTTGGCGATTTAGGCGGGCAAAAGTGGGTTTATAAGTGTTCGAACTGTGACAAGCCATATGAAAAATCAGTCGATTCCTATTCATCATGAATCTATTGCCGCATGAACTGATCGATCCCACGACTGAAGCGCTCCAACCGCTGCACTACCTGCAGATACCGCCGGTGAGAAATGGAAAACATCAACCGGTTCAATTCCGCCGTCAACACTTTTTTGGCAATCGCCAGCCTGAAAAAGGCAACCGCGACCTCCGCGCGCTCGAACGCTCGAATCACTCCCCTGCTCAACACGACCGCCTCACGTATCTCTTCCGCTTTTACTTCGCAATCTCTCGTCATAATCCTCATCCAGTGTTTCGATCCATTCACCAATCGCCTGCTCAATCAGCCGCTTCCCCTCCTCTTCGGGCGAACTGTTTTTAATGCCTGCATATATCTCCAGTCTCATGGCATCGACCTCATCCAGATCGATCACCATCGGCTTTTTCATTTTTAGTGCCTTCTATTCCGGGATATCAGGCGCTATTCTTTTGCCTGAATCACCGCCGAGCATCGATGACAACTGATCCAACTTCGAGATCAGCAAAGATCGCGCGAGCACCCCGGGCGCCATGCCCTTGCGCGCCGCGATGATCCGGATCAACTGGTCGTAATCGTCGTCCAGGTAGACGACTCTGCGGTTACGGTTCTGTTTGCTTTCAGGAATCTTCGGTCTTGCCATGGCGATTCATCGAGAAAAGAAGCCGGGCCGTGACAGCCCGGCAATTTTTGAGGAGTGATGCGCCGGGAAACCGACTCGGCCGGCGGTCGACCGGCGTCTGGTTGTGACGTGGGCGCACCGACAAAGGATGGTTGCGGGAGCAGGATTCGAACCTGCGACCTTCAGCTTATGAGACTGACGAGCTGCCACTGCTCCACCCCGCGGTTATCAGAAAAAAGAGAGACCCAAGAACTAAACTTAATGGTGCGAAACATTTTTTTTAACACGAGGATCTCCAAAGTTATGAATGAATCGAGCAAGCCTGTTTATCAGAACTTTCACTACATTCAATGCCAAATCTATGCACTTCAGGAACTCATCGCTGCGATCGCTGAGTCGATTCCCCAGGAAGAGTTTCGGCGCGATGCGTTAAGGAGACTCGAAGCCTTGCGAAATTTGGAACTCTATTCCGCAATAGAAGGCGCAGACGCGCGAAGAAAGGCGATCGATCACTGCGAACAATGGGTTCTAAAGATTCTTGAATAATACGTTGACGCACAGCTGCCGCCCTTGCCTCTTTAACTGGATCAACCCAACTTTTCACTGTCGGCTTGGTTATGAGCACTCCGGCCAATTGCACAGCCATCTCTTTCGAGAGATTGGCCGTGCATGCTCTACCTCGCTCATACACGGTCAATTCAACCGAGCCATCCTGGTTCTTGGCAACGGCATACAGCGTTTTGCTGCCGATTGCGGCTGCACTGGCGCGATCGATCGAGGAAAACCGCAGCCCCTCCGGTCCACATGCGCCTTTTTCCGATCTTTCGGCCAGGCAACTGGCCCCGTCTCCGAAATGCAGTACGTCCGCATGAAAGCACCGGTGCTCGGATTGGCCTTTGATCATTTTTTCGGAACGCCGGTGATAGGCGCATTGGGTGCATTGTTTTGTTGGCATAAAATCCTCTTCGGTTGCGAGACCTGCTTTGATCATAACCGCCTTAGCTTGGCGCTCTTTTTCTTTGTTGATTCGGGGCATGTTTGGTCTTTTGGGCTGCATTGTGGCTGCTATGGGCAGCGGGCCGATTAGGCTGCATTGGTTTGGTTCTCGGTTTGCGGCGAATTTGATTGGTGTCGATATCTGTCTGCACGTACAGCAGCACCGACAACCCTGTCAATAGTGTGTTGCTCCAAATCATCAGGCCATTGATAGATTGCCTGTGGAGTTATGTTCAAAGACTTAGCTAACTCCTTAACCGACCCAAAAATAGCGATTGCTTGTTTCTTAGTCATGAGTGTATGTAAGCAAACTTGCGGATGGATGTCAAGCGCACTTTCCGCCAAACAATGTAAAATTACTTACATGGAAACAATTGGGGATCGAATCAAGAAAAAAAGATTGGAGTTAAAGCTTACTCAAACCGCCTTGGCCAAGGTTATTGGTGTTGAACGCGCCGCGGTAAGTCAATGGGAAAACGGCCAAACAAAAGGTTTGAAAGCAGAAAACCTCATCAATGTGTCAGATGCTTTAGGGGTATCTCCCAAATGGCTAGTCACCGGCCAAGGCCCGATGTGCGACAGTGATGTTGCTGAACAGCCAGCCGGACACATGGACGCCGATCTCCAGCCAGGCCCGGAACTACCGGAACACTTCAGAAGAATCCCGGTCATGGGCACGGCCCAGCTCGGCCCGGACGGGTATTGGACAGAGACCGGATATCCTGTCGGTATAGGTGAGGGGTACGTGGAATTCTTCAGCCGCGATCCGGACGCTTACGCATTACGCGTGCAGGGCGACAGCATGTCACCCACGATCCGAAGCGGTTGGTTTGTGATTGTGGAGCCGAACAGCGAGTACCTTTCCGGCTCATACGTCGTCATCTGCACAAAAAATGAACGATGCATGGTCAAGGAGTTCCTGTTCGAGCGCAACGGCGATTTTGCATTCGCCAGCGTGAACGACAGTTACGGCAGAATGACGCTAAGGCAAGACGAAATCGAAAAGATTCACTCGGTGTCAGCGATCATTACTCCGCAGAAGTTCAAGCCTTGGTGACGAGAAAAAGCTAAGAAGTTGGCATTGAACTAAAGATTTATCTTGACTATCCTATACCTAGGTAGATATATTGATTGCCCTTTTTCTGCATAATGACGCCGTCTCTGATCTAAGAGATCTCAAGATTATACAACCAGAAGCCGCCGCCAGAATTCTAGCCCTCTTACAGGAATTGAAGGGCAATCCGGATCTTTTGGATCGTTTGACGCAACACGGATACGGCTCTCGCAACTGCTCAGATTTCAACGTCAGCAAATGGTTGGCGCACTGGAAGAGGGGCCGCGACCTCTGGCGGCTGAAAGTATGGGATTTGGAGGATAAAGGGCTTAGATACCGTATCATCTATGCCTTTGTTCCTCAAAAGAAGCACCACTATATATTGGCGATTGCGCCGCGAGAATTTAACTATGACACCAATCATCCGATCAGCAGACGTATCATCCGCGCCTATGAGGAACTATGAAAAAGTTATCAGCCAACCTGGCATAGCAACGGAGACAGCTAGTGATTCACGTTGCCAAATCTACGTTATTGATGATTACATTGAGTCTCAACCGGAGGCACCATCGAACTATACCGATATAGACGAGTTGGTCGACCAATGGAGTGCGGATGAAAAAGGGCGAGACGCCCTAGAAGATGCGCGCCGCTGGGTAGCTAATGCCTTCTACAATGAGGATGGCGACTACAATGAGGATGGCGACACGGTTCGAACCCTGCGATTGCGCAAGGGATGGTCGCAAAAGCGTCTGGCCGAGGAATTGCAAACCAGTCAGCCTCATATTGCCCGGATTGAACGAGGCACTGAAAATTTGACCATCGAAACCTGCCGCAAGCTCTCCAGGACGCTAGAGATCGACCTGAATACGCTTGATCAAGCCCTTAAGCGTCAAGAGGTCATTGCACAACAGAAAGCTAAAGCCATATGATTGAACGCCACATCCAAACCATCTTTTGTGATGATATTCGTCATGAAATCGGTAACAAAATATCCTATATTGGAGTCTATTCTGGGACTCTCATTGTCCAATCATTTCCTGTGACTTTACCTAAATTATGCCTATCGGTGAAGATTGTCACACCACCAAATCAACCGCTCCGATCTCTCATCTTGCGAGTTCTAAAGGATGAAGAGATTATGCAAGAAATTACCGTTGACGAGAAAGATCTCGTTTCTGCGTCTGAACCGTACGAAAACATGAAGGCCGAGGATCACAAGCATCGCTTGCAATTAGCCAATTTCTTTTTAGTTTTTTCGCCGCTTGTGTTGGATGGTCCATGCATATTGAGAGTTTGCGCACAGACCGAAGAAGGTGAGTTGCGGGGCATGGCGCTGGCCGTGCAGCAAGCTAAATCACCAAACGACTCTGAATAGCCGCCAAGCTTTCGCGATACACACCTAAACCCGTCACCCGGCGGGTTTTTTATTGCCTGGATCCAACGGCATCACGCAGCATCCCGCCTCAGCGAAAGCTCTGCCGCGATTTCATCATAGGGCACCCAAATACCACCATCGCGGTGATCGTCAATCAGTCCGAGATCCTTCAGCGCCGCGACGTCTCGATGCACATTTTTAACATCACGCCCGAGTCGGCGCGCCAATGCACGCAGACTCATCGGCCCTTCTGCCTGCAATGCCCTGATCAATTCCCAGCGACTGGACGTTAGGGCGCTCATCATATCGCGCATTGATTCGAACGTGACGAATTCGCCTTGATATTCGGCGCTCTCAAATGCACGCTTGAATCGGTCCAGTCCGGCATCAAAAGACTCGACACGGACAGTCATTTTTTTCATCTTTTGCTTTCCTCTCGTTCAACATCAGCTTTGAAATCAGCGATCAACTGATCGACGGAAACAAAGTTGTAGGGCTCTTCACGGTTACCGTAGTGCCTGTGGTCGCCCTTTCCTCGCTCATTGTCGTATCCGACTACCCGGCGACCATCACGAATGTATACGAGGCTGTATTTCAATCCATGCGGGCGCTCCTCGTCGGCTTGCGGTAACTTCCACACCATCTCTTCAACGATGGCGCCACTCGCCAGATACATTTTGTTTCTGTAGATCAGTTTCGCTTGCATGTTGGTTATGATACCAACGATAGTTGGTGTTGTCAAGAGCGCCAACAAGAAAACTCACGCTTGCACCACTTTACCCAGCCTAGTTTCGAGAGAGATGATTTTTTTGTAAAAAAATGTAAGCAGTCTTGACATAGAAAAACATGTAAGTATACTTACGTACAACAACCACAAAAAACCGCGCCCCCTACAACAGGAGCCAACACGATGTATGCGATAGAGATGAAAGATCATGTAACAGGCGGAATGTGCCGAGTGCACGGCAAATACAGAAAATTCATCCGGGCTGTGATGGCGGAACAGGATCTTCGTAAAACGCTGGCAAGGATAGAGGGCATCCCGGTTGAAGAGCTGAGTGTGTTTGAAACCATAATAATCGACTTGACGCAACACCAGGCGGGCTAACGCACCACTCCTCCTCACTAACCCGCTCCCGGGCGGGCATTTTTTCGGAGAAGAACATGACAAAAAACGCTTATGAATGTATCAGCCGGAAGACTGAACAATTATGCGAGCAAGCCTTCAACCTCGCGAAGCAGAAACCCACGGATCATGCCGGTTTCACCCGGCTGAATATCAAATTCATGCGCGAGCACAAAAGGCACATGACGGACGTGAGCGTGATCGAGAGAGCAGACAAGACAATCGATCATTTGAAAAAAATCCTGACCGAACACTCCGGCCAAAATGGTTGATGTTCCCAGAGATACGACGAGGCAAACGACATGGAAAAAATAATCGACGTGCATTTTTGGATATTGATCGATGCTGCAATCTATCTGCACCTGGCCTACGTAGCATTAGAGAATTTGCCATGACCAATCAATCCGCTACAGAGCAAAATCGGCAATGCAGCCCCGCCCAACGCGAAACCCTCCTGCAAGCTCTGATGCTGCTTTTCGAACTCGACAAAACCGGCATGAGCCACAGCGACAGAAAATTGCTCTATCAAGCCGCCCTCGCGATTCACACAGTCATCGAAAACCGACGATGAACAGTGAAACAGCCAAAACCGAATGCGACCTCCTCAACGCAGCTATCCAGATCGGCAACATCGCCGAATGCCCATGGCATTACACAGCAGGGCTCGCCAAGCTCATCGATGCATCCGGCAAACCGCTCCACGAACTGACGATCAGCGAACTGCTCGCCCTTAACAAGCAATACACCGACCGGCTGAACCGAGCAGCAGATCGCATCATGTCTGCCCGGTTCAATCTCTTCTCAACCACGGAAAACGGGATGGAACAATGATCAAAAACGACTTGTTGTCCGAAGCCAAACAGCGCGACCTGGAAGAACAAAGGCGCAACGAAGAATCCATGCGCAACAGCACTCGCAGATCGAACTGGATCAGAAAATGGTATCAACAGTTTGGATATCTGCCCACAACACAGACAAATATCAATATCGTCAAGATCCAGAGCCATCACCGCCAGCGCGTCAAAGGGCACCAGCAGATGCCGCCGGAGATGATATGAAAGCACCGTTTTTGAACGATGAAACGATCGAGGCAGGCACCATCATCCATGGAGAAATCGCGTGACCATGCAAACGAGACCACGGACCACGCACAGCGCATCGACCGCCGCTGGATGGAATTAGTGCCCGGCATATGAAGCTCACGACAAACAACCTGATGGATGCGCTGGCGATCACCGGCGCAGCTGTCGCGCGAACATCCACGATTCCAATCCTCGATTGCGTCCTGATTGAGGCCGTGGATGGTCGGATTACCATCACCGGTTCCAACCTCGAAATGGAGATCGCAACCAGTATGCCGGCTGACATCGAAGAACCCGGCGCCATCTGCGTCCATGCCGGCAAACTCACGCACATTGTGCGCAATGCCCCGGAAGGCGCCATCGAATTGAAAGTGGATGGCGACAAACTCGCGATCAAAACAGCCCGCAGCCGCCATCGGCTAAACATCTTAAACGGCAGCGAGTATCCGCTGACCGAACCGCCAAAAGACGGCGCAACGCTCACAATTCAAGCCCAGGCGTTCGGCAGGCACATCGCCCACGTCGAACAATGTGCCGCGCATGACGATGTCAGGGGCTTTCTCAACGGCATCAACATCGAATGCGACAACAGCACACTCACATTCAACGCCAGCGACGGGCACCGGCTTGGCAGAAGCCTACTGGATCTGCCTGACGGCCCGGCGGAAACAAAGGCATCGACCATCCTGCCGAAAAAAGCCGCTCAAACGATCGCCAAAGCGATCAAAGCGGGCGATATGCAAATGACGATGACTCGCGATGCCGTCCGAATCGAAAACGAACGGACAACCATCACCTGCCGATGCATCGCCGGCAAGTTTCCAGACCTCGGCGCAATTCTCTCGCGCCGAAGCGACAACTGCGCCCGGATCGATGCCGACAATCTCGCCTCGACGATCAACCGGGTCGAATCGACGACCGGAGAACACTTCGGCATCCGGCTGGACATCGAACCCGGCCAACTGACACTGACATCCGTCGACACAGGCGACCAGGAATCCATCGCGACCATCGAATGCGAGTACGACGGCGAACCCATGACCATTGGATGCAACTACAAATATCTCCTCGACGCAGCAAAAGGCATCGCCGGCACCGCGATCCTTCACCTGCCGGACCAGGAAGGCAACACCGACAGAGGCGCCATCTTCATCCGGCCCGAGTCCGACATCTATCAATACTGCATCATGCCGATTCGGCTTTAGGGAAGCGGCGACAAATGAAAAAACGAATATTGCCGGACGGCAGAATACACTGCCCGGACTGTTCCAAGCGTGCCGGGAAGCCAATCTACAAGGCCGCTGCGGCGTTCGGCAAGCATGGCGATGGAATCCAGACTTATTGCAAAAAGTGTATGGCAGCACGGACTAGAGAAAATTACCGGAAGTCCAAGCCACCAATGGCGCCGAGGCTAGACTCCGATCTGCAACGCAAACGCCAGGAGGCATTGCTAAAGTTGTGGCCGAGACTGCCCGATCGTACCAATTGATCAAACATGCAAACGAGAACCCAATCCATCATCGAATCGGTCACCAACGTCGCCACCGGCATGGCGATCTCCTACGCGCTCGGCATGATCGTCTATCCGCTGTTCGGGTTCCCGGTCACGCCGGCGCAAAATGCCGGCATCGTTGCGATATTCACGGCAGTATCGATCACCCGCTGCTACATCTGGCGCCGGATTTTCAACCGACTTCACGCAAAAGCACAATGATCAACGGCGAAACTGCCGCCGTCAAAGCGAACGGCGTGGTGCCAGGGCTGGCAGAAACAGCGATGAACTGCCCATAATCGCCAGTGGAAACTATCGACAAGCCAGACCACCGACCGTGAACGAACGCATCCTGACATCGGCACAGCTCGAAGAAATCACCGGCTACCACCGCCAAAGCGACATCGAACGCTGCCTGATGCGCCAGGGCGTGCGTGTGCTGCATGGCAAATCCGGAATCTTTACCACGGTCGACGCCCTCAACGCAGCGCTGGGTGTAAAATCCGAGTCTCAACCGAACGACCCAATAGAAATCCTGTGAACCGACCCCGCAAGAACACACCATCAGGCATCGATCCAAAAAAGCTGCCGGACAATGTATGGTTCGACCCGTCCGGCAACGGCCGTTGGATGTTCCGATACAAAGACCATGACGGTAAGCGCCGATCAAAGCGGCTGTGCCGGGCAGACGCATCCATCGGAGAAATCTGGCAGGCATTCAACGCCATCACCGATACCAGGGCAAACACATTCCGCTCGCTGTCTCTCGACTTCCAAAAATCACCAACCTGGGCCGAACTCAGCGCAGCAACCCATAAAGACTATATCAACTGTCACAACGCGATCTGCGAGCGTAAAACCTCGACCGGAAAGCTCGGCGACGCACCACTGCACTCATGGTCACCGGGACTGGTCCGCAAATACCGCGACAAAAGGGCCGAAGAATCGCGCAGCCGAGCCAACAAAGAGCTATCCTACATCGCCCGCGTATTCGCCTGGGGGTACGAATACGAAAAAGTGAAATCCAACCCGGCACGCGGCATCAGCAAGCTGAAAACAGCGCCGCGGCAACACTACGTCGCCGAACCAGATTATAAAACCGCCATCGATTGCGCCGCCAAATCAGGAAGCCCCTACATGGCACCGGCCATGGAAATCGCCTACCTTTGCAGAATGCGGCTCGCCGAGGTGCTCGACCTCACCGACGCCAACGAGCTCCCCGACGGCCTCTTGGTATCCAGACGCAAAGGATCGAAGGACAATATTACCCGATGGACGCCACGACTTCGCGCTGCGATAAATGATGCCAAGCGAATCAGATTAGAACGCATGAACAAGAATCGGCATCCGATGCCGATCAAGCCTGAGCAGCGTTATTTTTTCGTTGGTGTACACAGCGGCCGACTGCGTGAATCGACATTCCAAACCGCATGGCAACGACTGATGAAATACCCGGCAATCAAACAAAAGTTCACCTTCCATGACCTGAAGCGCCGAGGGATTTCCGATACGAAAGGCGACAAACTCGCAGCATCCGGTCACCGCGACCTAGCAATGTTAAGAATCTACGACGTAACGCCGGATTTAGTTGACCCGGCCGGCAAGGAATAAACGTCCCGATTTGTACCGAGTAAAAAGGAGGTTGTCAGGACGCGAAAAGCGTGCCATCGTAAGTTGTTGATTTTAAAGTGGGCCGTCAGGGATTCGAACCCTGGACCAATGGATTAAGAGTTACCTAAAAAGCTGTTTTCCGTAGTTTTCCCATTTTTTCTCTAAACGCATTATCTTTTACGTATCATGCGTTTATGGTATTCTCAAATTTTCTGCAGTTTTCCTGAGTTTTCTTTACGGCGTAACCCCCGCGTAACCCAGCATGGACCAATGGATAAATTTCACTAAGCGCAACCTTGACAACCTGCCACTGCCGGAGAAGGACCGAACGACCTACCGGGACACCAAAGTAGACAGCTTGCAAATTCGTGTGTCGGCGACA
>DEII01000040.1 GCA_002352385.1 Methylococcaceae bacterium UBA2778
ATGGGTTCGTCGAATATTTACCCAATTTGGGCGGCAAGCCATTGCTTTCAAAGAGAAATCAACTTTCTTAACAACACCTTTGCATACCGGCTTGCACCATACCCCGCTTTTTTCAAACGGCTCCATCAATGCCGATGGCTCGCTTTAACGATGCGACAGGTCAATCTGAAAACTTCCCTACTGTCACGAAAACGTAATACTGGCTTAATATCATACGTCCATTTTTAAGAAAACATGCTGGCCGTTACCGGGCTGGATGCCATTGCTGTGATGGCGGATCGTGTCTCTTCCCCGGTTGTTTTCCTGACCAAAAAACGGACGGGCGGGCGGTCAGAATAAGCCATTGACTCACGTTACGTTGAAAAGGGGTTATCATGAAACAGATATTTAAATTTCCGACACTCGGTAAAAGCGCGCTGGCCGGGGTTCTGTGCGCGCTGGCCATGCCCGCCCCCGCGGACAACTCGGCGATGCTGGAGCTGCTCAAGGTATTGCGGGATAAAGGAACATTGAGCGAGACCGATTACCGGATGTTGAAAAACGCTTCCGGTGCGGAAGCCGAAAAAGAACGCGCTGAGCTGGTGACGGCAAAGGAGGAGATGAAGGAAGAGGCCAAGAACGAAATCGCGGCTGAAGAGAAGTTTACCGTCAAAACTGGCACCAAGGGGCTGACGGTCGAATCGAAAGACGGTAATTTCAAGTTCGGCGTTGGCGGGCGCATGCAGGCCGACACCGCCTTCTTTTTCCCCAACACGCCATACGGCAACGGCGCCGAAATCCGCCGCGTCCGCTTGAAGGCCTTTGGCACCGTATATCACGACTGGAAATACAAAGTGGAACTGGACTTTGCCGATGGTGCCGAACTGACCGACGGATGGCTGGCATACACTGGTTTCAAACCCCTCATGCTCAAAGTCGGCCACCAGAAGGTGCCCTTCAGCCTTCAGTCCCTGACCAGCTCCAATTGGCAGGTGTTTCAAGAGCGTGCACTGACCGATGCGTTCATCGACAACGGCGAATCGGGCCGCCGCCGGCTCGGCATCACCGCCCTGCTCGGCGGCGATCTGTTCGGGAACGACTACTGGACCTTCGCCACCGGTTTCTTCGGCCAGGGGGCAAACGATGACGGCGCCTTCAATGAGAGTTGGGGCACCTCAACCCGGGCCACCTATGCTCCGATTGCAAACGTGGAGGATAATGAGGTGGTGGCGTTCGGCGGGTCGGTCTATTATCGGGATCTGAATGCCCACAGCGATCTGCGCATCAGAGCTCGGCCCGAGGCGCATATTTCCGGTGTGCGGCTGGTGGACACCGGCATTATCAGGACAGCCAACAATTTTCGACTGGCGGACGCGGAGTTCACGACCGTGTGGGGACCGTGGCACGCCCAGGCGGAATATCTCAACGAGCGTGTTAGCCGAAGCCGCGGCCTTTCAGCGCTCAATTTTAACGGCTTTTATGTGCAGACCGGCTATTTCCTGACCGGCGAGTCGCGACACTACAACAAAAAATACGCCAGCTATAAGCGGGTCAAACCCTTCAATCCGGTCGGCCTGGGCGGCTGGGGTGCCTGGGAAATCGCTGCACGCTACAGCTATATCGACCTGGCGAGCAAGAACAACGAAGGCGGCCTCGAACGCGACTTCACCTTCGGTCTCAATTGGTGGGCCACCGACAACGTTATGTTCCGCTTCAATTATGTGAACGCCAAAGCCTTTCCAGCCAGCCTAAGAACGCCGGGGCTGGGGCTGGGCAGGAACCCGTCGGTGAATATCCTGGAAGGACGGGCGCAGATCGTATTCTAGACCGCTATTTCTCCGGGATTTCGTGAAGCGCGAGCAAAAAAAGGGAGCGTCTCTTCTGTTCGGAAGAGGCGGGCCCCAGAGTTTCTCACGGGGCGATCCAGCCCTATGACACTGGAGAGAGATCGATGACCCGCCGATCGCCGCCGCGGTTTCATGCCATACCGACCAACCTGATCATGGGGTTTCCGGGCGCGGGCAAAACCACCGCAATTTTGGAACTGCTGAAACGCAAGGACGACAATGAAAGGTGGGCGGTGCTGGTGACTGAGTTCGGTGCGGTGGGGATCGACGGTGCGATTTTTTTCGCCTCCGGGACGATCGTCAAAGAGGTGCCGGGCGGCTGCAGGTTATGTGAACGATAGCGACCGACGGCCAGGTAGTTGTAGGCCCGATAAGCATACGCGCATCGGGCGACAGGAAGCCTCGCTGTTCGGATTTCAGATGGCTTTGACACCTGGGGGGCGAAGGTTGTCGCCGGTTTCAGATTTGCCAACGCGAGCGGATCGGTTGGTTGATGTCGGTGTCGTGTGTGACTGCAGCTTGTAGGGCTGCCCTTACACCTGTAGTAGCAGTCTCCGCCGACATGCTCGGCGCACCCAGGTTATCCAGCTGCGCGGCCACCGCCGGCAGATGCGGCAGGTGGATCCAGCCGGCGCGGATCGGTAACCGGTGCGTTGCGATATGATGCAGCACCCCATACATCAGATGATTGCAAATTATCGCTCGTTACCTGTCAAGCAACGTGAATAAGCCCTACATAGTGCCTGAATGAAAATA
>DEII01000014.1 GCA_002352385.1 Methylococcaceae bacterium UBA2778
AATGGGTTCGTCGAATATTTACATAGCGAATAACTGGTCGATCATTTGGGGTACGGCACTATACCAAGCATGCCCGCGGGTCGATTAAAGTTAATGTCAGTGATAATCGACAATCTCTACGTCACGCACCTTGCCCTGGTGGCTGATAGAATAGGCATGGCGGATGCACGACTTCGACGCAGGGCGTCGCGGGATGTGTTGCACCGCGCAGGGGTGTAACGAGAGGGATCGGGAAAATGTTCCATCTGGCCATCAAACACGGCGTCGTGCTCAGTGTCGCCATATTGATCGTCTGCCTGTTCGGCATCCTCGCGGTGTTTCGGGTGCCGGTGCAGATGATACCGGATCTGGATGCGCGCACCGTGACCGTTCGCACCAGCTGGCCGGGCGCTTCGCCTCAGGATGTCGAGAAGGAGATCATCGTCGAGCAGGAGCTGTATCTGCGCTCGCTCCCCAATCTCGAACGAATGGTGGCCACCGCCCGAACCGGGTCGGCATCCATCGAACTGGAATTTCCTCACGGCGTCGATATCAACGAGGTGCTGATCCGCGTCAACAACGCGCTGGCCCAAGTGCCGGACTATCCTGAAAATGTGGATCAGCCGCGCATCGTCACCAGCTCCTTTTCCGACAATCCCTTCCTATTTTTTCGCATTCAGCCTCTGCCGGGAAACCCTGCGGAGGTCGACATGGCGCTGATGTACGACTTCATCGATGACCGCGCTCGGACTCGGGTCGAGCGCGTTGCCGGCGTGTCGCAGGTGGAGCTGTGGGGCGGGACCAAGCGACAGATCAAGATTTTCGTGGATCCGGTACGATTGGCCGAGCGCCGGATTTCGATCGTCGAGCTGCGCGATGCGATCCGGGCGCGCAACCGCGACGTCTCCGGCGGCGATGTGGATGCCGGAAAACGGCGTTATCTGCTGCGCATCATCGGCCGCTTCGATACGATCGAATCGATCGAGGAGATGATCATCGCGCTCCGCGGTGGCGCGCCGGTCCGTCTGCGCGATGTCGGCTATGCCGAGCTGGACCATTTCGAGGTGCGGGTGAAGTCGTTCGCCAACGGCCGGCCCAATATCACCATGGGGGTCCGCCGCCAGGTCGGCGCCAACGTGATCGAGGTGATGGAAGGGGTTATGGCCGAGGTCGAGGCGCTGAATGCGGGTCTGCTGAAACAGAACGGCCTGCAGATCGAACTGACCAGCGAAGATGTTCAATACGTCAAGGATGCGGTCGCTGTCGTGGCGCAGAACCTCGTGATCGGTGCAGTGCTGGCGACGCTGGTACTCTATCTTTTTCTGCGTTCGCTGCCGGCGACCCTGATCGGTGCGGCCGGCATTCCGGTCTGTACCATCGCTGCATTTCTCGGTCTTTTGATGACGGGGCGGACCATCAACGTGATTTCGCTTGCCGGCGTTGCCTTCTCCATCGGCATGACACTGGATAACAGCATCGTCGTGCTGGAAAACATCCATCGCCATCGGCTCATGGGCAAGACCGGAATGCAGGCGGCGCTGGATGGTGTTCGGGAAGTGTGGACTGCGCTGCTGGCATCGACGCTTACTACGGTGTTCGTCTTCATCCCGTTGATCTTCATCAAAGAAGAGGCAGGGCAGTTGTATTCCGACATTGCAATTGCCATTTCGGCCTCGATCATCATGTCGATGCTGGTTGCCGTTACCGTCGTGCCGGCGGCGTGCAGCCGGTTTCTCGACAGATCGAAACCGCGGTCCTCGCCGCGGTCGGGAGTGTCGCACGGGTTCGGTGGAACGGTGATGCGGCTGGTCGAGTGGCAGATGTGCGGTGTGCGCCGCCGCATCGTGCTGATCGCCGGCGCATTGGCGGTCACCGCAGCGATCACCGTCGGACTGACGCCGAAGGCGGAGTACCTGCCGGAAGGGGAGGAGTCGAAAACCTTTGCCTTCCTATTTGCCCCACCCGGCTACAATCTCGAAACGATGTCGGAGCTTGCGGACGAGCTGCATGCCTTCGTTCTGCCGCATCTCGAGGATGAACGGGGTTCGTTCGACCGCGGTCAAGCCGATTTGCCTGCTCTCAACTTCGTGGTCACCTATGTTCGGGCCAATTCCATTCTAATGATTATCGAGACCAAGGATCGGGAAAACATCGATGACCTGATCGATGTGCTTTCGCGAAAATTTCGCGAGTACCCCGGCATGATTTCATTTGCATCACGCGGGTCGATCTTTGCCAGCAACCTGGGAGGGACCCGCAGCATCAATCTCGATATCAGCGGACCGGAGCTGGCGCCGCTGTTCGATGCCGGGCTGAAGTCCTTTCGCCGGGCGAAGACGGTATTCGACAATCCCCAGGTCCGACCGCAGCCGTCCAATCTTACCATGGGGCAGCCGCTCCTGGAGATACGACCGGACTGGGAGCGTGCCGCCGAACTGGGGTTCAGCGCCAGTGAGCTCGGCTACACGGTCTGGGCGCTGGTCGATGGCGCCTTCGTCGACGACTATTTCCTGGATGACGAAAAGATCGACATGTTTCTTTATGGCACGCAGGGCGCCGTTCGAAATCCGCAGGACATCCAGCATCTGTTGATCTATTCACCGAACGGCGGAGTCGTGCCGTTAAGCAGTGTTGCGACCGTGAGAGAAACCGTCAACACCGAAACCATTCGCCGTGTGGACGGTGAACGAACCATCACCTTGTCGATCGTTCCGCCACGCGATATCCCATTGGAGTCGGCGGTCGAAACGGTGCAGAAGAAGATCGTTCTCGGTCTGCAGGAATCCGGAAGCATCGCCAAGAACATCAAGATGCGGATCAGCGGCGCCAGCGACCGGCTGCGGGCGACCCGCGATGCGCTCGGTGCCGACTTCCTCGTCGCCGTGCTGATCGCCTATCTGCTCCTGGTGGCCATCTTTTCCCACTGGGGCTATCCGCTGCTGATCATGACCTCGGTTCCGCTGGGCATCAGCGGCGGCATCGTCGGATTGTGGCTGCTCAATTTGGTCGGCGGTCAGCTGCACCAGCTCGGCCTGGCCGACATTCAGCAACCCTTCGATGTGATCACCATGCTGGGGTTTCTGATACTGATCGGTACGGTGGTCAACAATCCAATCCTGCTGGTCGAGCAAGCTCTCACCAATATACGCGAACACGGCATGGCCTGGCGTGAGGCGGTGCGGGAGAGCACCCGTTCCAGACTTCGACCGATCGTCATGTCCAGCATGACGACCGTGCTGGGGCTGTCGCCGCTGGTGTTTCTGCCGGGCGCGGGGACCGAACTCTATCGCGGGCTTGGAACCATCGTCTTGTTCGGCATTCTCTTTTCGACGCTGATCACCTTGACCTTCATGCCGGCGCTGCTGTCGCTGGTTTTGCAATTCGGGGATGGGCGACGAAAGAAATCAAGTGTAATCAGCCCGATCGACAACAAGCGCTAGCGGCGTCCGTCGTGTGTTGCCGAGCGGACTATCAAGCGCTATGATCTAAACCCCCGTGACCGAATGTCGACTGATTTGGTGCGCACGGCGCACCCTGCATTTGGCGTCGGCGCGAAAGTGGGCTGTAGGGTGCGCCGTGCGCACCATTTCGGGCTCGAATCCACAAATCGACAATTCGCCATCCTGATTAACCCGTCGTTAACCGAGCAGACAGATGCCGCGCACCTCAATGGAAACCGCAATCAAAGAACAGGAACAGGAAAAAGAAACCGTCAAACAGCATTTGCAGAAAGTGATCGATCTGCTCGACAAGCTGCAACTCGAAGAAAGTCTGGTGCATAAGCAACACATGCCCAGGCATGAACTGATCGAGTCGCTGCTGCACAAACGGTATCAGGTCAAGCTCAAGCATATGCTCGAGCAGATGCGTCCCGCCGACATCGCCTATATCCTGGAAGCTTTGCCGCTCGACAGGCGGCTCATGGTGTGGGATCTGGTGAAGGCGGAGCACGAAGGGCAGATCCTTCTCGGTGTCTCGGATGCGGTGCGTGAAACGTTGATTTCCGATATGGAGCCTGATCAGCTTCTGTCGGCCGCCGAGCAGCTGGAAACGGATGAAATCGCCGATCTGGCGCCCGATCTGCCCAGAGAGGTGATGCAGGATCTCTTGGAATCACTCAACGAGCCGCGTCGACAGCGGCTCGAGTCGGTGCTGTCGTACGACGAAGAGAGCGTCGGTGCGCTGATGGACTTCGGCATGGTGACGATCCGTGAGGATCTCAGTCTGAAGGCGGTTCTTCGCTACCTCCGTCGTCTCAAGAAACTGCCCGAGCATACGGACAAGCTGTTCGTGATCGATCGGGATCATCGCCTGAAAGGCGTGCTGCCCCTGCAAAGCCTGTTGTTGAACAGTCCGAAGCAGCGTGCGGCCGACATCATGGAGACCGACGTGATCAGCTTCAAGGTGGACGATGAAGCCATGGAGGCGGCGCTGGCGTTCGAGCGCTACGATCTGGTTTCAGCGCCGGTGGTCGATGCGGAAAAGAAGCTGGTGGGACGGATTTGCGTGGATGTCATCATGGATTTCATCCGGCAGGACTCCGAGGAAGAAATTCTCAATCAGGCCGGCCTGGAGGAAGAAGAGGATCTCTCTTCCAGTATTTGGAAAAGCGCCAGGAACCGCTGGATGTGGCTGATGATCAATATCATCACTGCCTTTGTCGCCACCCGGGTGATCAGTCTGTTTGAAGGAACGATCGTGCACATCATTGCTTTGGCTTCGCTGATGCCTCTGGTTGCGGCAATCGGCGGCAATACCGGGAATCAGACCGGTATTCTCATCGTTCGGGCCCTTGCGTTGGGACATGTCACCTCAGCCAACCTGAGCAGGATGTTCTATAAGGAATTCGGCATCGGGCTGCTCAACGGTGTTGTTTGGGGTTCGATCATCGGCGCTATTGTTTACCTGATCTACCAGGATGTCGGATTGGGCATCGTGATGGCTGCCGCCATGTTTTTGACGCTCGTGGTCGCTGCTCTGATGGGCATCGGCATACCGGTCATACGTCATAAATTCGGCCTCGACCCGGCTGTCGGCATCAGCGTGCTCATCACGTTTCTGACCGACGGCATGGGTTTTTTCATTTTCCTGGGACTGGCGACGGTGTTTTTGCTTTGAGGGTATCCGGGAAACAGGGATCGGGAATCAGGAAACGGGAATCAGAATGAATGAGTCTATTTTCTGATCCCTGATTCGGCGTCCTATCTGGTCAGCGCCATGAACAGCCGCGGCAGCTTTTCCGGAAGCCGTTCCACCCGGTCGATGACGGTGTAATTGTTGCGGCCGAAGATATCGGCCACATAGTCATCGGCGTGGGGATCGAGGCTGATGCAGTAGGTGATGATTCCTCTGCCAGTGAGCTGGTTCACCGCCATCCGGGTGTCGTCGCGCAGATATTTTGGATCCTGGACGTCGATGTCGTAGGGTTCGCCGTCGGTGAGCAGCATCAGCAGCTTTTTCTCCTCGCGGCGGTTTTGCAGATAGCGCGCGGCGTGGCGCAGGGCCGCGCCCATGCGTGTCGAGTGGCCTGCGGCCATCGCCGCCAGCCGTCCCTTGGGATCGATGCCCCACGGTTCGTTGAACCCCTTGAAGTGGAGGTAGCGCACTTCGTGGCGGGTATTGGAGGAGAAACCGGCTATGGCGAACGGGTCGCCGAGCGCTTCTACCGCCGTGGCCAGCAGCGACACCGCTTCCTGACTCAGCTGCAGGATGGAGCTGTCGGCGCCGGGCGGCGTCTCTTTGATCGACTCGGAGAGATCGAGCAGCAGCAGCACGGCGATGTCGCGGCCCGCCTTGACGTGGCTCTGGTGGATGCGGGTATCGGGCGTGGCGCCGATGCGGTAGTCGATGGCGGCGCGGATCAACGCATCGAGATCGAGTTCGTCCCCTTCCTCCTGAGCGCGGATGCGGCGGCGCTGCTGCGGCTTGAGCAGGTCGACGATGCGCCGCAGCGCTTTGGCGAGACGGCGATGCTTCTCCAACAGCCGGTTGATCGCGGCGGCATCGCCCTGCGGCTGAATCGCTTCGTAAACGGTGACCCAGTCAGGACGATAGCTCTGCACGGCGTAGTCCCATTCGGGGTAGTGCTGCGGCGGCAGCAGATTCTCCTCCTCGGCCTCATTGCCGCGATCGGTTGTACCATGGTCGGAGTGGAACTCGCCCTCATCCTCGACATTCTCGAGAAAAAGCCACAAATAGCGATTGTCGTCGCGGTAGCTGACCTCGGTATCCTCGAACCAGATCCTCGGTTGGCGAAAGTCGTGTTCGTAGTTTTCCTTGAGCCACTGTACCCCCAGCTCTGTGCTGAGCGTCGCGTCGTAGGGATCGGCCTCGACGCGGCCCCGGAAGCGTGCGCCATAATTGAGCAGTCCGGCGTCGCGGTAGTCGTGGTTCAGATCGAGCAGAGCGTAAGAGAGCATCGCCAATTTGTGGCGGATGCTGGACCACCCTTCGGGGCAGGCTCCCGACTTCGGTTTGGGATGGAGCGCCAGCCACAGCCGACGCAGCCCCGGGTATTGCTGCATGGCCAGATGTTCGACCCGGGCATCTTCGAATACCTCGATGCAGAGGTGCTGAAAGGTGCTGTAGTTGTCGGCCAAGTAGGGTTTCGACCAGAGTTTGTGGGCCATCATGTGGGCGATCGCCGCCCGATAGCGGTCGATTCCCGCTACGGTTCCCAGATCCTCGTAGACATCGGGCAGATGGATGCCGAGTCGGTCGAGATGGGGGCGCGGTTTGCGCAGGATGTCGAACGCTTCCGAGTAGGGGCGAAACTCGATTTCCATATTCCACAGAGCGAGCTCGAACAGACACAGCTGACGTTCGTGGTCGATGAAGAGTGTGCCGCTGCGCTCCTTGATGAGCATCGCCTTGGCGTCGGCGCTCTGCAGCCCGAAGTAGTCGGGCAGTCGGTGGGGGTGGTCGCGGTAGACGCGGATGCCGTAGTCGATCCAGTTCTCGACGCCGGCCAGGCTGATCTGACCGAAAAGGTAGGGCGCGTGTTGGAGCAGCGGCTCGGTCCCTTCCTTCGCCTCCATTGCCATCCGTTCCACCAGCTGCAGCCAGCCGCGCAGCGAAGCGGCGCTGTCGAGGCGGCGCGCGACTGCCGGGAGGGTGGCGAGGAAGGGCTTGATCGCCTTGCCGATGGCCTGTTCGGAAAGGTGTGCGGCCAGCGCTGCGACCTCCGGGATGATCGCCTCGTCGCTGTGGCGCACCAACTCCGGGATCTCTTCCAGGAAGATCAGTACCAGCTCGGTGCCGCGTCCCAGCTGGCAGACGCGGTCGGCGCCGGCGAGCCAGGCTTCGAGCCCTGCCGGCGAGAGTACCTCCTGCGCCTCATGCAGCGTTTCTTCGAAGATGTCGTCGATCTTGCGGACGCTGCAGTCGAGGCGGTCGCGCCAGGCTTGGGCTTCAGGGGTCATGTGATTCTGGAATCGGGGATCAGGGAACAGGCATCAGAAAGCAGACGCGTCGGTTCTGATCCCTGATTCCCGATCCCTGTTTTCTGCCTGCGGAACCGCTTCGTGTTCCGCCCTACGTTTGTCAGCCAAGGATCAGCTCCACGGCGGCGTCCAGTGTGGCGCGGATATCGGGGTCGTCGGTGAGCGGGCGCACCAGCGCCATCTTGCACGCCTCCACCGGTTCGATGCCGTCATCGATCAGCTGCGCGGCATAGACCAGCAGGCGGGTGGAGATCCCTTCGTCGAGGCCATGCCCCTTGAGGTTGCGGGCGCGGTGGGCGATCGCCACCAGCTTTCCGGCCAGCGCCGGCTCGACGCCTCCCTCATGGATAACGATCTCTGCTTCATCCTCTTCTGCCGGATAATCGAAATCGAGCGCGGTGAATCGCTGCTTGGTGGACTGCTTCAGGTCCTTCATCAGACTCTGGTAGCCGGGGTTGTAGGAGATCACCAGCTGGAAGTCGGGGTGGGTCTCCAGCAGTTCACCTTTCTTGTCGAGAGGCAGCAGGCGTCGATGATCGGTGAGCGGATGGATCACCACTGTGGTGTCCTGGCGCGCTTCCACCACCTCGTCGAGATAGCAGATGGCGCCGATACGTGCCGCTACGGTGAGCGGCCCGTCCTGCCAGCGGGTGCCCTCCTTGTCGAGCAGGAAGCGGCCCACCAGGTCGGCGGCGGTCATGTCTTCGTTGCAGGCAACGGTGATCAGCGGCTTCCGCAGCTTCCACGCCATGTACTCGACGAAGCGCGACTTGCCGCACCCGGTCGGCCCTTTGACCATCACCGGCAGACGGCGGTTGTAGGCCGACTGGTAAAGCACCACCTCGTTGCCGGTGATCCGGTAATAAGGCTCCTCTTCGATCCGGTATTGCTGGTCATGATTCATTTCTGTTACCTGTTCCCTGATGCCTGTTACCTGATTCCTACCTGTGCACCCCAATCTTCTCACGCCACCCCGGATAGAGCCTGTCGGCATCCTCCTGGAAGGTTTCGAAGGCGCCGCGCAGCTCCTGGTGCTCCTTGGCGTAGTCGATCAGACCGACCCCCTCCTGCCAGGCGGTGAAAGCCTGACGCAGCGAGGTGGCGCCGGCGACGATGCCATCCTTGTGACCCAGCGCTCCGCCGCCGGAGGTCTGGATGACGTTGCAGTGGCCCAGGTTGTCGAAGAAGCCCGGTAGGCGCAGAGCGTTCATGCCGCCGGAAATGATCGGAGTACAGGACTTCATTCCCTGCCACTCCTGGTGGAAGTGGGTACCGTCGACGGAGTCGTCGGTCAGCATGAAGGCATTGACCTTGTCGCTGGCGTAGCCCTCCATCTTGCCGTAGCCCATGGTGCCGACGTGGATGCCGGAGGCGCCCAGCATGCGTGACCACTTCATGTGCACCAGTGCCGTGTAGCCGCGCTTGGACTGCTCGGAGGTGACCATGCCGTGACCGGCGCGGTGGTAGTGGAGGAACTGGTTGGGAAAGTGGCGCCGCGCCAGGGTGACCATGCCGGGACCGCCGACGAAGCCGTCCACCAGGAAGGCGACGTTTTCGGCATACTCGCCGAAGGTTTCGAGAATGTATTCGCCGCGGGCGATCATCTCGAACGGGTCGTCGGCAGTAATGTTGGCGGAGAACAGCTTTCCCTGGCCGGTTTCGGCCATGGCGCGCTTCATCGCATCGACCACCAGCGGCATGGTCTCGCGCATCGGTGCATAGACCTGATTGCCCTGGGGTTCGTCGTTCTTGATGAAGTCGCCGCCGAGCCAGAACTGATAGCAGGCGTCGGCGAACGGTTTGGACCGCAGCCCCAGCTTCGGTTTGATGATGGTGCCCACCACCATGCCGCCGTTGTCGAGATCACGCCCCAGTATCCGCCACATATTCTGAATATTCATCGAGGGGCCGTCGAACAGCCGCAGAAATTTGGGCGGTACATAGAAGTCGAGCAGCTTGGCGTACTCCACATCGCCCATCCCCTGGTTGTTGCCCACCATCAGGGTCATCAGCGAGACCACCATGGCGCGGCCATCGGTGATGTTGCGATCGAACAGACCAATCGGGTAGGCGATCTTCATCAGTTCCTGCTCCTCATCGATCCAGTAGCAGACGGCGTCCATGTGTCTGGTGAAGTCGTCAGTGGTTACCACCTGGACATTGGTGCCGGTGGATGACTCGGCGCAGAAGTGGGCCGCGGTGCCGATAAAATCGAAGAAGCCGGGCTTCGGCTTGATCCTGTAGACGCTGAGGACATGTTCACCGCCGGCGATCAGCGCCTCTTCTTTCAGACTCGAATTGGTGTAGCGACTCGTTTGGTCAAGCATGGAACTCTCCTTTTTCGGGTTGGATTCGGTAAGCGGCAATGACCCGATTCCCCTGAACGAATGTTTGCTGATTGGTGCGCATGGCGCACCCTCGCTGACCGCCATGGAGAGCGAA
>DEII01000100.1:0-24685 GCA_002352385.1 Methylococcaceae bacterium UBA2778
CGGGGTGCTGCTCCGGATGATTGAGAAGCTGCGCTATGCTTAGTCAACACTTTGATATAATGCGGGCATCGAGTCAATGGTGCGTTGCAGGTTCAACAAAATCCTAACAGATGTTGCTGGTCCTCCCCACCCAGGATTGAGTGAGTCTTACTGTGCCGCATAATCAAGAAGTGATACGAATCGCAACGCGCAACAGCCCGCTGGCTTTGTGGCAGGCGGAGCATGTCGCCGGCCGTTTGCGCGCGGCTCATCCTGAAATAAAGACGCAACTGATCCGAATGACCACCCGCGGGGACAAGATCCTGGACGCACCGCTGGCGAAAGTGGGTGGCAAAGGTTTGTTCGTGAAGGAGTTGGAGCAGGGAATGCTCGACGGGCATGCCGATATCGCTGTGCATTCGATGAAGGATGTCCCGGTGGACCAGCCGGCGGGCCTGCATCTTGCTGCAATACTGCCGCGCGAATGCCCGCGCGACGCATTCGTCTCGAACCGCTTTCCGTCGCTCGATGATTTGCCGGAACGAGCGATCATCGGCACCTCGAGCTTGCGCCGGCAATGTCAAATCAGAGCGAAGCGCCCCAATAGCACGATCGTCAGTCTGCGCGGCAATGTCAACACGCGCCTTTCAAAACTGGACAAGGGCGAATATGATGCCATTGTACTCGCGGTTGCCGGCTTGCGACGGTTGGGTTTCGGCCATCGCATCACGCAGGAGCTGGTCGAAGAGGTGAGTTTGCCGGCCATCGGCCAAGGTGCCATCGCTGTCGAGTGCCGGCGCGATGACCATCGCACTAACGAACGGTTGGCTGCACTGCACGATGAGGAGACAAGTCTGTGCATTGCCGCTGAGCGGGCCATGAATAAACGCTTGCAGGGCGGTTGTCAGGTGCCCATCGCCGGTTTTGCCGAACGCAGAAACGGCCGAATTCGGCTGCGGGGGCTGGTCGGGCAGCCCGACGGCAGCGAAATCATCCAGGGTGAAATTACCGGTTCGGCCGATTCGGCGGAACAATTGGGCAGGGCCTTGGCCGATGATCTGTTGGGGCGGGGAGCGGGACGCATTTTGCGCGCGCTCTATTCGGCTGAATGACCGGTTCGGATGCAAAGACTGGCGCGCTCGAAGGTGTGCGCGTTCTGGTGACGCGTCCCCATCGGCAGGCCGGTGCGCTCTGTGATTTAATCACGAAGGAGGGCGGATGCGCGATCCGTTTTCCGGTGCTCGATATAAAGCCGGTCGACGATTTGGCAAAAGCGGTGGATCTATTGCATAATCAAGCGGTTTATCACTGGATGATTTTTGTCAGCGCCAACGCGGTTGAGTATGCGCTGTGCGCTTTGAATGATGGGATGGGCATCGCAGAGCATATTCGCGTCGCTGCAATCGGCAAGGCAACGGCGGGCGCATTGGCCGAGGCGGGCAGGGATGAGGTGCTGACAGGACCGCCCCCTTGCAGCAGCGAAGCGCTGTTGAGTCTGCCGGAAATGCAGGCGATGAAAGGGCAGCGTTGTCTTATCGTGCGTGGACGCGGCGGTCGATCGCAGCTTGCGGACACGTTGAGAGCACGAGGCGCGGTGGTCGATTATGCCGAGGTTTATCGGCGGGTGAGGCCGCAGTCCGACGTGGCATCGTTGCTGGACCGATGGCGCCAGGACGGAGTCGATGTGGTGACGGTGTTCAGTGGTGAGGCATTGTGCAATCTGGTGGCGATGGTTGGTGAGAGCGGAAATGACCTGTTGACGTCGACGCTGCTGATCGTGGTGAGCCGGCGCCTTCGCAAGCAGGCCTTGGAACAGGGTTTCAAGCAGGTGATGGAGGCTGAGCGGGCCGGCGACGCAGCCATGCTGGAGGCGATTAGGAACTATGCAATGAACAATCGATCGAACGTTCCAGAAGAAACGAACTGAGAGGAACAGAACATTGGCAGATCAAACGAAAGAACGTGCGCCGGACGCAGAGACGGCTGAGAACCCGGGCAATCAAGGGCCTGAAACGGTGATGCAAAGGCCTCCCAAGCGGCACAGCGGCACCTTTTTTGCGATCATAACGATCCTATCCGTGCTGGCTTTGGCTGCGGCGGGCTTTTTTTTCGTGCAGCAGCTGCGCGACAAGCAGGAAGGGCTGGGCGGCAAGCTGAGCGAGGAAAATCAGCAGATTTTTCAGATGACCAAGCAAATCACCAGCCTGCAATCGCAGCTTGCGACTCTGCAGTCCCAGCTCGTGACGATACAGTCCAAGCTAACGACCAGTGAAAGCAAGTACGAACGGACGCTGTCGGATTTTTCCGACACGCAGGCCAATAAGCTGGAACAGCTGAAATCCGAACATGAACAAAAGATTTATCGACTGCAGCGCCAGCTGGCCAAGACGCGCGGCGACTGGCTGATTGCCGATGCGGAGTATCTGCTCAGTGTCGCCAACCAGCGGCTGCAGCTGATCGGTGACGTGAAAACAACCCGCCTTGCGCTGGAAGCAGCTGATCAGCGGCTGAGAGAGAGCGGAGACCCCGGAGTTTTCAAGGTCAGGGAAGCGATCGCTCATGAGCTCAGCGTCCTGAAAGAAGTCAAGCCGCCCGATGTTGTCGGGATTTTTTCGCGCCTGCGCGATCTTGAAAACCGAACCCGCGATCTCCCAGTATTCCTGCCGCATGCGGGAAAAGTCAGCAAGGCCGGTCAAAGGGAGGCGGCTGACGAGCAGGCGCAATCCGAGTCGGTGATCGATTCTGCGATCGAAGACCTCAAAGGTCTGATCGAGATACGCCGTGTCGATCGTCCGATCGAAGCCGTTTTGGCTCCGGAAGAGGTTGCGCTGATCCGTCAGGATCTGCGGCTGGATTTCGAAATGGCCAGGCTTGCACTGCTGCAGCACGATGAGACGCTCTACAAGGCGAATCTGGAAAATGCGCGCGACTGGCTGAAGCAGCATTTCGATACGAAAGACACTGCAACGAAAAAGGTGCTGGCTGAAATCGATGAGTTGATGAAAACGCCCGTTTCGGTCCAGTATCCGGATATCGGGAAATCCCTGATATTGCTGCGCCAGATGGCGAAGCTGCGGTTGGAAACCGATAAGGCGCTACTGGAAGAAAAGCCCGCACAGGAGGAAAAAGAAAAGCCCGCACAGGGGGGAAAAGAAAATTTGGATGAGAGTGAGGAGCAGCAGCCGTGAGATATTTTATCTATCTGCTGCTGGCGCTGATGGTGGCCGTCGGTGCCGCTTTCTTCCTGCAGCAGGGGCTCGAAGAGCATGACCCCGGCTATGTCTTGATCGGCGTCGGCAAGTGGGTTCTGGAAACATCGCTCTATGTCATGGGTCTGATCATCGCGGTCGGCTTCATTGCGTTTTACCTGGTCGTTCGACTGTTTGCCCGGGTGATACGTCTGCCCAAGCACCTGAAGCAGAAAAAAATCGAGGTCGGAAGCTCCCGCTCGCAGGAAGCGCTGGTTGCCGGGTTGATCGATTCCGCAGAAGGCAACTGGGAACAGGCGGAAAAGTCCCTGATTCGACACGCGGCCAACAGCGGTGCGCCGCTGATGCACTATTTGACCGCCGCCAAAGCCGCGCAGTCGCGCGGTGCCTATGAAAAGCGTGATGAATACCTGAGACTGGCGTACGAAAGCACGCCGGGCTCCGAGCTGGCTGTCGGCCTGACAGAGGCCGAACTGCACTTGTCGCACAGTCAATTCGAGAAAGCCCTGGACAGCCTTCGGTACCTCGAATCGTTGGCGCCCTCTCATGCGGCTGTGTTGCGGCTGCTTCACAAAACCTATGAAAAGATGGAAGACTGGGAGGCTATTCGTAACTTGATTCCTTCCCTGCACAAGAACAAGGTTTTGATGGAGGCGGAGCTGAAGCTGCTGGAGACCGAAACATACAGTTCATTACTGAAACAGTATGCGGAGCAAAAAGATCCCGAGGCATTGAAGTCGATCTGGCAGACCGTGCCCGAGCACATCAAGGCCATGGCCGGCGTCCATGCGGTCTATTTTGCCGCCATGATCGAGGCCGGTGCCGGTGCCGAGATCGAACAGGCGCTTCGCGACGAGCTGAAAAAGGAGTGGAATGAAACGCTGGTGGTGTTGTATGGCTGCATCGAGTCGAACGATCCTAAGGCTCAGCTGTCCCCTGCTGAAAAGTGGTTGCGGCAGCACCCCCATGATGCCATTTTGTTGAGGATGCTCGGCAAATTGAGCAGGCGCTGCCAACTCAATGACAAGGCCGAACAATATCTGACCGCCAGCCTGGAGTTGGAGCCCAGTGTCGACGGCTATCTTTTTCTGGGCGACTTGCTGGCGGAGCAGGGCGATATGGAACGAAGCAACGCCAATTATCGAAAAGGGTTGCTGTTGGCGTCGGAAGAGGTGGTGAAACAGATCGATGGAGTGACTATGGAGCAGGAAGAGGCGGCGGTGGAATAATAATGTAGGGCGGAACGCCGCCAGGAAACAGGGATCGGGAAACAGGAATCAGAACGGATGAGTCTTTTTCCGATTCCTGATCCCTGTTTCCTGATTCCTGATCGTGACCCTGCTGATCGCCATGGAGTGCAAACATTCCATTCTCAAAGTGATTGCACGCCAGGAACATATCATCCAGGTCAAGACGGTTATCTTGATCGCTTAGCCGGCGCTGGCGGGCAAATTCATCATCCTCGATCTGGGGGCCGTGGACGCGGTCAAAGTGGCTGCGCTGGGATTCGCGTTTCTGGCCTTGGGCGCGGTGTACTGGCTGCTTCAGGGTGAAAGAAAGAAGCTGCTCGAAAACGAGCGCAGCGAGAACCCTTGATTTTGCTGCCGTCGTGAGTCGTTTCGCTGCAGCTGCGTGTTCACGCCCTCTTACGTCAACTCCTTCCTGCCGTTCCGCCGTTCCTGCCACTCCTGCAGCAGATCCCATAACACCGGTACGATGAAGACGGTCAGCGTGGTTGCCGCCGCCAGCCCGGTTACGAAGGTCGATGCCATCGTTCCCCACACCAGGGAATAGCTGGGTATTCCCAGCGCCATCGGCAGAAGTCCCAGCGTCGTGGTGAGTGTCGTCAAAACGATCGGACGCAGGCGAACCCGTACTCCCTGCTCGATCGCTTCGCGGCGCGACAGTCCGCTGCGGTAGCGTTTGTTGATGAAATCGATCAAAACCAGAGCATCATTGACGACGACGCCGGTGACGCCGATCACGGCGATGAAGCTGTTAACGGTAAACAGTGACTGGGTCGCCAGTTTGCCGAAGACGACGCCGATGAGAGCGAAGACAATGGCGGAAAGGATGATCAACGGCTGCAGATAGGACTGGAACTGGGTGGCCAGGATGATATAGATGATCAATACGGCAATGAGGAATGCATAAGCGAGCGATTCATAAGAGCGCTGTGTATCTTCGAACTCACCGCCGAATGTGACGGTTGCGCCGGCGTAGCGGTCGCGAATCGTTTCATGGTAGTCCCTGATCGCGTTGACAACAGCTGGCGTCGAGGTGGGGGCCCCCGGTTTGATGTTCGCCTGCAGAGTGATGGAGCGCTGCCCCCGGTAGCGGTTGAGCTCACCCGCTTCGAGATAGGTGCGCACCCGCACCAGATCGCCGAGGCGGATCGGGCCGGACGGGTGTTCGACCAGGGGAATGGTGAGCGCATCCTCCGGCGTCGCGATGAACGCCGGATCGATATAGAGTTTCAAGTCGACCTCTTCATCGCCGAGCCGGAACCGGCCTTCATAGCGACCGTCCAGCACGCTGGCGGCCAACTCCGCGGCCTGTTTGCTGTCGAGGCCGTACTCGTGGATGCGCTCATGCCGAAGGGCCAGCTGGAACACGCGCTTTGGCCGGCCGCGATCATCGTTCAGTTCGATCAGGTATGGAGCGATCTCAGGGCTGCTGCGCAGAAAGTGCAGCAGATCATCGGCCAGGCCGCTGATGGCGGTCAAATTGCTGCCGACGACGCGCACGTTGATCGCCTTGCCTTGTGGCGGGCCCTCTTTCTGAGCATGAATACGCAGCCGGAATCCATCTTTTTCGAAAGCCGCTTTCAACCGCTCGCGCATCCGCTCCAGATGGGTCAGCGGGGAGGCAAACCTCTGTTCTTCTTTCGAAGGCAGGGTCACCATCACGGTCCCATACTGATTGCCGTAGATCCATTCATAGTCGTCGTTGGTATAAAAGCCGGCAAACGCGGCTGCGGAACGTGCCATGCCAGGGCCGTCGTTCATTATGAAGCGGGCGATCCGCCTGACGGTGCGGTCGATTGTCTCGACCGGCGTATCGCTTGGGCCTTCCACGTCGACGTAATAGAGTGTGTAGTCATCCGGGAAAAACTGAATTCGAATCAGCGGCGCCCGGCCGGTCACCGATACGCTCAGGATCAGCGCCGCGGCAATGAAGGCGAGCAGGACCAGGGCGATGCTGCTGAAGCGAAAACGCATTGTCAGATTGAGAACCCGCACGGTCAGCGAACGCAGCACTTTGAGCAGCAGGTTATCCTGTTCCATTACCGAACTCGAAGCGCGGCCATCCGTCCGTTGGCCGAAATCGAAATAATGAATCGGCAATATCAGCAGGCATTCGATCAGCGAGGCGATGATGGCGAAAGAGACGGCTTTGGGGATCAGCGCAAAGAATTCGCCGGTCGAGCCGCTCATGATCAGCATCGGCAGAAATGCCGCCACCGTGGTCAGGGTTGCGGAGATCACCGGCAGTCCCACTTCCGCCGTACCGGCGACGATCGCCTGCTTCAATGGATTGCCTTCCTGGATGTGGCGGTAGATATTCTCGGTGACGACGATGGCGTCATCGACGATGATGCCGGTCATCAGCACGAGAGAAAACAGCGTCATCTCGTTCAGGCTGTTGCCAGTGAAGTCGATCAGCAACATGCTGATCAGGAATGAGAAGGGGACGCCGATGGTCACCAGCGCGGCGTTGCGCAGCCCCATGAAATACCAGACGATGAGGGAGACCAAAAAGATACCGAGCAGCATGTTCATGGTCAGGGTGTTGAGTCCGTCGCGGATAGGGACGGTGGAATCCTGAGTGAACGTCAGGGTAATGCCTTCCCGTCGGGCAACGGGGCTGAAGGTTTCGACCTCCCGTTCCACTGCGACTTTGATATCCAGGGCGTTGCCATGCCCGCCTTTGATGACCTGCAGTGCCACCGCGTCCTCGCCATTGACGGAAGAGATGACCAAAGGATCGCGGTACCCTTTTCCGGCGCGGCTGATGACGTCTGCGACCCGAACGAAACTGCCGTCGGCATCGGTGCGGATGATCGTTGACACCACCTGTTCGCGGGTGCGGAAGCGCTCATCCACTTTCACCACGAATTCACCGAAGTCATTGCTGAAGTCGCCGGCTGGAATCGAAAGGTTTCTCAGCCTCAAGGCCCGAGCGACCTGATCGAAGCTGACCCCCAGCGATCGCAGCTTGATCGGATCGAGATGAACGTGAAATTCGCGTTCATATTCGCCGGTCATCTTGACTTCCTGTACTCCTGGAATCAGCAGCAGAGCGGTTTTCAACTCCTCTGCCATCAAACTGAGCGCGCGGTTTTCATGAGCTCCGGCGAGGTTGATGACGATGACCGGCAGAAAATCATCGATGCGGATATCGTTGATCTCGGGCGGGTCGATGCCGGCGGGCAGTTCCTGCATTCGATTCAGTATCTTGAATCGCACCTCGTCGAACAGCGCGTCGTAGTCCGAATCATCGAGAAACTTGAGCTGAACGAGGGAGCGCTCGCGGAAGGAGGTGGCTTTGATCCACTCGATCTCTTCCACCGACTCCAGCGCCTCTTCGATTTCATGCGTCACCAGTGTTTCCACGTCCTGCGGCGAGGCGCCTGGAAATGAGGTCGAGATGATGACTTTGCCCAAATTGACGTTCGGAAAGCGTTCGGCAGGCAGGTCAAAGAGTGCGTAGGCGCCGGCCACCATCAGGATAACAAACGTCAGGTTGAGAAAAACCTTCTGTTCGAGAGAAAAGCGAATCAGAGAATCCATCGCTGGGCTAACGACGGTTCACGATAAAACGGTTGCCGGGATGCACATCAGGGGAAACAACCCGTGCCAGTCGGGCACCGTCTGTGCCACCGGATTCGGAATGTCCCAGGTAAACGACCCGGATCTCCTTGCCGTCTATGGTGCGCAGCCAGTACTGTTCATAGCGTTCCTCCAGCGCCTTCTCGGCGATGAGCACCGCACCGGAGGCATCGGGTATCTTCAGCATCAGCTCGGTGCGCAGCCCGCCGCGAAGGCCGCTGCCGCCGATCTTGAGGTCCAGTTTGATTTTGTGGGATTGTTCATCGAAATCGGGTGATACCCGCTCGAGCGAAGTGGCAACCGTTTTGTCGAGCTCCGGCAGACGAACGGTCAAAGACTGCGTCGCCCGCAACGCCTGGTATTCCGGCAGGGAGAGCGCGTAGGGAATCAGCAGGCTGGAAAAATCGCCGACCCGGCCTACCGGTTGCCCTACATCCAACCACTCCCCCTCTTCGATCGTTCGCTCGATCACCAGCCAGCCGGGCGGTGCGGCGATGCAGAAGCGCCGTTTCCGCTCCTGCAGCCGCCGCTCTTTGATCTTCAGAGCATCGAACTGCCTTTGGAAGCCCGCCAGGCTGCGTTCCATCTCATCGAGTTGCATCTGAGCCACACTGTTGCGGCCGACCAGCGTGCGATAGCGTGAAACCTGCTTCGAAAAAAAATCGATCTCGATCTTCACCCGTGCCAATTCTGCCCGGTTGCTCTGGATATCCAGATCGATGAAGGTCTGATCCAAACAGGCGAAATAGCCGGTTTCAGCGATCCGGTCGCCAATGTCAGCGAAGACCCGCATTACCTTGCCGGCCTCTTCCGATGAGAGATCGATGACGGTTCGCGGGCGGGTGAAGCCGGTCAGCGTCACCGGCTGAACGGCCTTTTGGGCAGTCACGATCTCCTGCACGGCATGCGCGTGCGGGGCCAACAGGGTTCCGAGCCAGAAGCAGATCTGGATAAAAATGACGGGATTAACAGGATTTCTCAGGATTAACAGGATTTTTTACCAGGTTCCCAGGTGTGCAGTTTGTCATTGTACTATTGTCGCGGTTCGTCTCGAACTGAGGACGTCCCGTCGTCCGCGCCTAATAAATGACAGGATTAACAGGAATGCCTAATGGCTCTTTTCGGCAAGCATCATGGTGTCGGTCGGAGTTAGCAACCCGGCTGGAACGTTTGGCATTGATATGATCCAGGATTCGAGGCAAAAACTGTCTGGCAGCGTAATATACAGGTTTCGGGGACAACCCTCAACCGGCTGATTTTTTTGCCAATCTTTATGAGAATGCGACAATCCTGCCAATCCTGAAAAATCTTGTTAATCTTGTCTAGTCAAGCAAGCACTCGGGCTGGACTCGGAAAAAAGGGGACGCTTCCCTTTTTTGTTCGCCCAGGACTTTTCACATCCGGCGATGAGTGCTGCCGACTACCCGATGGCCAAGCGTTCAGCATTCTGTAACGCCAGGAGTCAACATCTTCTCGACCCGCCGTTTCAGGCAGGCAGGCGCAGAACAGGTTGCCGGTGCTATCCACCAAAATCATCGAACAAGATGTTTTTGGGATCCACGCCAAGGTCATGCAGCATCTTTTGCACGGCGCTGATCATCATGGGCGGGCCGCAGAGATAGTATTTGCATTCTTCGGGGGCGGGGTGGTCTTTCAGATAGTTGTCATAGAGAATCTGGTGAATGAAGCCGGTCGGGCCTGTCCAGTTGTCTTCGGGCAAAGGTTCGGACAGGCCGATGGTCCAGCTGAAATTGTCGTATTCGTTTGCCAGAGTGTCGAAATCGGCCACATAGAACACCTCCTGCAGACTTCTTGCGCCGTACCAGAAAGAGATCGTGCGTTTGGAGTGGAGCCGTTTCAGTTGATCGAAGATATGAGAGCGCATCGGCGCCATGCCGGAGCCGCCGCCGACGAAGATCATCTCGTTGTCTGTCTCTCTGGCGAAAAATTGACCGTAGGGACCCGAGACGGTGAGAGTGTCGTCGGGGTTCAGTCGGAAAAGATAGGACGATGCTTTTCCGGGAGGAGCGCCGGGATTGTTTGGAGGGGGTGAGGCGATGCGAACATTGAGCATGATGATCCCCCGCTCTTCGGGATAATTGGCCATCGAAAAGGCGCGGACCACCGTTTCATCGACTGCCGAGACATAGCGCCACAGATCGAATTTATCCCAGGCGGCTCTGAAGCGCTCGTCGATCTCGATCTCAGTGTATTTCAGGGAATGGGGCGGAACTTCGGCCAGAATATAGCCGCCGGCGCGAAAGTCGAACGCTTCATCGGGCGGCAGGTCCAGGATCAGTTCCTTGATGAAGGTCGAAACACTTCGATTGGAACGAACCGTGCACGCCATCTTGTGGATGGTCAACAGTTCCGGCGGGATTTCGAGGCGCATGTCGTGCTTGACGGCAAGTTGGCAGGAGAGGCGGTAGCGGCGGCGTATCTGCGCCGGGCTCAGTTTGGCGCGTTCGGTGTCCAGCACGTCACCGCCGCCGCTTTTGACGATGACGCGGCATTGGCCGCAGGTGCCGGAGCCGCCGCAGGCCGACGGCAGATAGATCTCGTTTTCGGCCAGCAAATTGAGCAGTTTTTCGCCTGCCGGGACCACCAGAGCACTGTTCGGATCGTCGTTGATCAAAAGGGTGACAGTCCCCTTCGCAACCAGCCGTGATTTGGCGAACAGGATGACAGCGACCAGCAGCAGCACGATCAGCGTGAAGATGAACATGCCCAAAGCGATCAGCTCCCAGTCACTCACAACAGCCCCCTCACGGTGTTTACAACTCGATGCCGAAAAATAGCATGAAAGCCATCGCCATCAGGCCGGCGGCAATGAAGGTGATTCCCAGCCCCTGCAATCCGTCGGGCACATTGCTGTATCTCATTCGCTCTCGGATTCCGGCCATGCCGACGATGGCCAGCGCCCAGCCGGTCCCCGAACCGAAGCCGAACACCACGCTTTCGAGGAAAAGGTAATTTCGCTCGACCATGAACAGGCTGGCGCCCAGAATCGCGCAATTGACGGTGATCAGCGGCAAAAAAATGCCGAGGGCATGAAAGAGCCGGGGGAAATATCTGTCCAGAACCATCTCCAGGATCTGCACGGTGGCGGCGATGACGCCGATATAGATCACCAGACCGAGAAAGGTCAGGTCCACATCGGGCAGCCCAGCCCAATCGAGCGCGCCTTTTTTCAGAAGATGACGGTAGATCAGGTTGTTGATCGGAACGGTGATCGTCTGTACCACCACGACGGCTGTGCCGAGCCCCGCGGCGGTGCTCAGCCTTTTCGACAAGGCGAGAAAGGTGCACATGCCCAGAAAAAAAGCCAGCGCCAGATTTTCGATAAAGACCGAGCGGACGAAAAGGCTCAAATAATGTTCCAGCATCAAGCTACCTCCGATCCGAATCCATGCCGGCAGCAACCCACTCCCGCCTGAGTCTGCTCAAAAAGGGCCCATAGCCCCGCTTGCCAAGCCAGTATTTCACCAGATTGTCGACGCCGCGGCTGGTGATGGTGGCACCGGAGAGTCCCGCGATCTGATGATCGGCCGAGTCTGACAGGGGGGCCACGGCGCCTCTTAGCACTTCGATGATCACTTTGCCTCGGTTGTCGAAGGCGCGTTTGCCTCGCCACTGACTCTGCCAGCGCGGATTGTCGATTTCGCCCCCGAGACCAGGCGTTTCACCATGCTGATAAAAGGCGATGCCGGCGATGGTCCGAAGGTTTCGCTCGAGCGTTACGAATCCGTACAGCGTGGACCACAGCCCCTTGCCGTAAATCGGCAGAATCAGTTTATCTAACCGGGCCCCGGGTTTGACGAAATAGACCACCATCTGTCTGGGTCGCCGTTTGATTTTTGCCCTGTCCTCCTCCGCCGGGACGGGTTCGCCATATTCGGGGTCGGCTGCAAAGCTTTGAATATCGAAATCGTCGGTGTCGGGCGAATCGCCGAACCGATCGGCTTCCACCGGCTCGCCCGTTCGCAGGTCGATCATCACCGGCTCGATTTTGTCGCGATAGGTCGTTTCGATATCGATCCCTTCGGTGTATAGACCGCCGGCGATCAGGATATTCTTGATTCTATCCAGCCTCTGATTGTCCCGCTGAATGGGATTCAGGAAAACGGAGGCTGCGGAAACGAGAAAAGAACAGACCAGGCAGATGCCGAGGATCACCTTGAAGGCCTGTCCGATGCTATCTTTCTGCATTGCTCGACTGCCTCGCCAGGCGCCTTTTGATGTTGCGGCTGACAAAGATTCTATCGATGGCCGGCGCGAATACGTTGCCGAAAAGAATGGCGAGCATGATGCCTTCCGGGAAGCCGACGTTGATCACCCGGACCAGGACGGTCAGGAGACCGACCAGAAAGCCGTAAACATACTGTCCGGGCAGCGTGTGGGCCGAAGAGACGGGATCGGTCGCCATATAGACCGCGCCGAATGCGAAGCCGCCGAGCACTAGATGCCAGGCGGGTGTGACCTGAAACATGGGGTTGTCGGCGCTGCCGGTCAGGTTGAACAGGGCAGCCAGTCCGGCCATGCCCAACAGAACGCTCAGCATGACGCGCCAGGGCGCTATCCGGGTGACAAGCAGAAGGAACCCACCGATCAGGCAGGCCAACGTCGAGGTTTCGCCCATCGAGCCTGGAATGAAGCCGAGAAAGGCATCCTGCCAGGTGACGGAGAGCTCAAGGCCGGGGTCGGCCAATTGCGCCAGCGGCGTCGCCCGGCACCCACACCCTGTTTCCGGTGATCTGGGCGGGATAGGCGAAAAACAAGAAACAGCGGCCGACCAGCGCCGGATTGAGAATGTTCATGCCGACGCCGCCGAAGACCTCCTTGCCGATCACCACGCCGAACGAGATGCCGAGGACCACCTGCCACCAAGGCAGGTCGGGCGGCAGGGTCAAGGCGAACAGCAGACTGGTCACCAGGAAGCCTTCGCTGATCGCCTGTCTTCTGATGCTGGCGAACAGCACCTCCCAAAAGCCGCCGGCGATGACGGTGATGAGATAGATCGGGAAAAAATAGAGCGCCCCGTGCGCCATGTTGTCGAGCAGGTCGTCCGGATCGATTCCGATATCGAAGGCGGAGAGCAGCGCGCCCCGCCATCCCGGAGCCGTTGCCGAATTCAGAGCATTCAAGGCCAGGTTGATCTGCAGACCGGTATTGTAGAGGGCCATGCCGAGCGGCGGCATCAGTGCGATGACCACCGTGATCATCATCCGTTTGAGGTCCATGGCGTCGCGCACATGCGGTGCTCCGGGGGTGACGGTGCCGGGTGTGAACAGAAAGTGATCGATCGCCTCGTAGAGGGGGCGCAGTCTGTCGGGTTTCTCTGATTCGCGCTTCACGGCTTAGCCTTGCTCCTCTTCCTCGATCGCGTTCAGGGTTCTCCTCAGCATCGGGCCGAACTCTTGTTTGGAAGGACAGACGAAGGCGCACAGCGCCAGATCTTCTTCGTCAAGCTCCAAACAACCGAGTCTTTCGGCCTCATCGGTGTCGTCGACGGCCAGCGCACGAATGAGAAAGAGCGGCATGATGTCGAGCGGCATCACGCGCTCGTAGTTGCCGCTCGGTAATATCGCCCGCACTTCACCATGCATCGAGGTGGTAAAGGCGAATTGCCTGCCCGGGACAAGAGCGGAAAGCATGATATTCTTGACCGAAAAGCGGTCGAGTCCGGGGTTCAGCCAGCCGAGAAACTCACGCTTCCTCTCTTCCGGGATCACCGAGATCTGTTGATGGTAGCGACCGAGGAAAGCCAAAGGTCTCGTGGCGTGATGCCCTGAGAGGATCGACCCAGAAATAAGACGGTTCTCACCGGCAGTGAGCTCGCCCTCTGTCTGATCGACGATCGATGCCCCGATTCGGGTCCAGATCAGGCGCGGCTTTTTCACCGAGGGCCCTGCCAGAGAGATCACCCGGTCGGTATCTAGTTGGCCGGTGGTAAAAAGCCCGCCGATCGCGATGACATCCTGGGTGCCGATGTGCCAAACCGATTTGTCACGGTGCACGGGATCGAGAAAATGGATGTGGGTGCCGGCGTTTCCGGCCGGATGCGGCCCGGAAAATTCCCTGATCCGAAGGTTTTCGATCTCCACCTCCGGCAGCGGCGTTTCAGGAGCTTTGCAGAGAAACAGCGGGCCGTCCGTCAATTTGGAAATGACGCGCATGCCGTTTTCGAGATCCCGCTCGCGGCCTGACAGCAAACGATCGATGACGGGAGCGAGCGGGTTGGTATCCATCGCAGTGATGAAAATGGAGTGGGGGAGGGTGGTGGGATCGGCAACCCTGCCGAAGGGGCGTGCCCGCAATGCTGTCCACAGGCCGGAGTCGAGCATCTGTTCCACGACTTCCCCACGTTTCAGAGCCGGCAGCCGCTTTTCGCAATACTGTTTGAAGGTGATCTCCATATTGCCGGATAGCTGAATGACGATCGACAAAAAGCTGCGCCTTTCACCACGATGAATCGCCTTGATCGTTCCGGCACCGGGCGCGGTAAAGCGCACGGCGGGCATGTTTTGATCGGTGAACAGCAGCTGACCTTTTTTGACCGTTTCGGATTCGTTCACCGCCAGCCTCGGTTTCAACCCGATGTAGTCGCAGCCAAGCAGAGCGACGGATCGCGGTGTCTCGGTCACTCCGATCACCTGTTCCGGCTCACCTTTGATCGGCAGATTCAGCCCTTTCGTGATCTTGATCATTTGGGAGTTCGGTTTGGTCATGTTGTCTTATGCAGGAAGCTGTCCGAGGAGAGTTCCCCTGGTCCATGGATAACTCGCGTTTCTGATTGATTGGAAGCGGGCCAGATTGCTGTTCCCCGGCAGGATGGTTCCCTGTAGTATATTTCGCAGTTTGACAGAAAGCTACAGCAGCCGAAGGGGCAGTGGCAATGCTGTTGAATATAAGATTGGGGAGTGCTCCTTCTCCCTCCGGGAGAAGGGTGGGATGAGGGAATCAAAATGGCTGAGTTCCTTTATTTATTACGCCCTCACCTAACCCTCTCCCGCTGGAGAGGGCGTAAGTCAACAGCATTGGGGGGCGGGCAGTGGCGCCAAACCTCCTGGGTGAGAAAATATCGCTGGAGGATGGCAAACGGGCGAGCGGCTCTATTGACAGCCAAGGCCCGAAAAGAGTGTTTGCTGCCAACGGGACTGTCAGAGAACAGCCAAAATCGATCCGATCCGGTTTTTTGCATGATGCGAGGAACGACCACCGTGACAAAAGAGAGCGAGAAGAGAGTCAGAAAACAGAAGAAGGGAGCTGCTGTGCCTCCGCAGCAGTCGCATTCGAGCGTTCATTTCGATATTCACGATCATCGAATATTGGATGCAGACGGCTGCTTGGTCGGCCGGCTGCCGGAGTGCGCCAAACAGCCTGACCAACTGATCGCTCTTTATCGGATCATGGTAAAAACCCGGCTGTTCGATGAGAAAGCGATCGCATTGCAGCGCCGCGGACAGCTCGGTACCTACGCATCTTCCCTGGGGCAGGAGGCGATCGGGGCGGCGATCGGCACTGTGATGGCGGACGATGACGTGCTGTTTCCCGCCTATCGTGAATACGCGGCGCAATTTTTACGCGGCGTGACGATGGCCGATATCCTGTTGTACTGGGGTGGGAACGAACAAGGCATGAATTTCAAAGGCCAGCGACACGATTTCCCTATCTGCGTCCCGATTGCAGGCCAGGCTCCACATGCCGTTGGCACGGCCTATGCGATGAAATTGTGCGACGAGAAACGTGTCGCTGTCTGTGTCATCGGTGATGGAGGGACTTCCAAAGGCGATTTTTGTGAGGCCATCAATGCGGCCGGAACTTGGGCGCTGCCCATTGTCTTCATCGTCAACAACAACGGCTGGGCGATTTCGATGCCGCGAAAAAGGCAAACAGGGGCCGAGACGCTGGCGCAAAAGGCGATCGCTGCGGGTTTCCCAGGAGAACAGGTCGACGGCAACGACGTGATCGCTCTGACGGATCGAATCGACCAGGCGCTGCACAAAGCCCGCATGGGGATAGGTCCGACGCTGATCGAAGCATTGACCTATCGGCTGTGCGACCACACGACCGCCGATGACGCCAGCCGTTACCGCAGCGGGCAGGAGGTAAAAGAACAGTGGCATTATGAACCGATCAAAAGGCTGCGAACCTATTTGAACGAAATCGACTGCTGGTCGGAGTCGGACGAGCAGGAGCTGTTGGCGAGTTGCCACGATGAAGTCGAGCAGGCGGTGAGTTGCTATCTGAACACCCCGCCGCAGCCGCCCGAGAGCATGTTCGATTATCTCTACCAGTCTCTGCCTGCCGCCCTGGAGGAGCAGCGGGCCTCGGTCGTCCAGTGGAGCAAGGGCAATGAGTGAGGTCACGCTGGTCGATGCGGTCAACATGGCGCTTGCCGCCGAGATGGCAGCCGATCCCTCCGTGGTGGTGCTTGGCGAGGACGTCGGTGTCAACGGCGGAGTGTTTCGGGCGACCGCGGGTCTGCAGCAGCGATTCGGGCCGCAGCGTGTACTCGATACGCCGCTTTCCGAAACTCTGATCGCAGGCATGTCGATCGGACTGGCGGCGGAAGGGTTGAAACCGGTCGCGGAGATACAATTCATGGGGTTTGTCTATTCCACCATGGATCAAATGATCAACCACGCTGCACGGCTGCGCAACAGAACCCGCGGGAGGCTGAGCTGTCCGATGGTGCTTCGTGCTCCCTTCGGCGGCGGCATTCATGCACCGGAACACCATTCTGAAAGCACCGAAGCGCTTTTTGCTCATATTCCCGGCTTGCGGGTTGTCATTCCATCCTCGCCCGGGCGGGCCTATGGTCTGTTGCTGGCCGCAATAAGAGACCCGGACCCGGTCATTTTTCTGGAACCGAAACGCGTGTATCGTCTTGTGAAGCAAGAGGTGGCCGACAATGGTGAAGCGCTGCCGCTGGATGTCTGCTTTTTACTGCGGGAAGGGACCGATGTCACGCTGGTCTCGTGGGGCGCGATGATTCATGAGATCATGACCGCAGCCGATCAGCTGGCCGCATCCGGAATCAGCGCCGAGGTCATCGACGTCGCAACCATCAAGCCGCTGGATATGAATACCATCCTCGACTCCGTCGCAAAAACCGGTCGCTGCGTGATCGTCCATGAGGCTGCCAGAACCTGCGGCGTCGGCGCCGAAATTGCCGCGCAGCTGGCGGAACGGGGCCTGATGAGCCTGTTTGCCCCGGTCGAACGGGTCACCGGCTATGACGCCATCATACCGTTGTTTAATCTAGAAAAAGAGTATATGCCGAGCGTTGGTCGGATTGTTGCCGCTGTCAAAAGAACCCTGGAGGGATAATGAACTACTTCAAGCTGCTTGACCTGGGCGAGGGACTGCAAGAGGCCGAAATCGTAGAATGGCACATTTCGGTCGGGGATGAAGTCAAGCAGGACCAGACGCTGGTCTCGGTCGAAAAGGACTGGAGACTATCAAGGAAGCCGTCAAGGATCGCCCAATTCCGCCTAAAGCCCACTACATCAGGCCTGCAAATGGCTGTACGGTGACCGGATCGCCCGGTTCGACCGTTCCGCATTCGTCGGGCAGGATGATGAAGGCATTGGCCAGGCTCATCGACCGCAGGATACCGGAACCTTGTTTGCCGGTCGTGCGGACCTGCCACAGACTCTGCTCGGAGCGATACAGGATGCCACGTTGAATCTCTGTGCGCCCGGCTTTTTTTCGGATGCGCCCGGTGCTGATTGCGGTTAACGTCGGTGCGAGTGTTTTTTCAGTGATGCCCATGATCTTTTCCAGGGCGGGCAGTACGAAGCGATAAAATGTCACCATGACGGCAACCGGATTGCCGGGCAGCCCGAAAAAAGTGATGCCATGAACACGGCCGAATGCAATCGGCCGGCCCGGTTTGATCGCAACTTTCCAGAATTGTACACTGCCTGTTTGCGCTAGTACGGCTTTGATATAATCGGCTTCGCCGACCGAAACGCCGCCTGTCGTGATAATGGCGTCCGAATGATGCGCAGCCCTGCTCAATGCTTCCAGCAAGGCCGTTTTATCGTCAGGGATAATGCCCAGGTCCCTGACCTCGATACCAAGCCGGCCGAGTGCCGCGGTGAGTGTATAGCGGTTGCTGTCGAAAATCCCGCTTTTCGGTCGCAGCTCGCCGATATCATGAATTTCGTCGCCTGTGGAAAAGAGTGCGACGCGCGGACGCCGTCGAACTTTGACCTCGCACAGGCCGAGCGATGCAAGCACGCCGATGTCGGCAGGTGTGCATAGCTTGCCGGCGTTGAGCACCGCTTCGCCGGTCTGCATGTCCTCTCCCGCCTTGCGAACATTCTCTCCCCGCTTGTGCCGGCCGCCGACGCGGATGACGTCGCCCTGTCGTTCGACATGCTCCTGCATCAGAACGGTGTCGGCGCCCTCGGGAAGGGGAGCGCCGGTCATGATGCGAAGTGTCTGCGAGGTGGGGAGCCGCACGCCCGACGGTTTTCCGGCCAATATTGTGCCGGTGATACGCAGTTCTGCGGTTCGACCTGATGCCGGCAAATCGTCTGCGTTGATGGCGTAGCCGTCAACCGCTGAGTTGGTGTGCGCGGGTACATCGATCGGCGACACGACGGCGGCGTGAAAAACACGGCCCAATGCATCTGGAAGCGGTACTTGTTCATATCCTGTTACCGGCTTGACTGCAGCGACGATGCGCTGCAGTGCTTCGTCGGCCCGAAGCGTTCCGAATTCGTTCCGGTCGGTACAGCTGGATTCGTGTGCAGGCGTTTCGTTTTGCATAAGGCGGTCAACGACGGTGATGATGCGCTCAATGGGGCACGCCTGTTCGGCAAGCGCTTTCGGTCTGTCCCGTACAGAGGGGCGGGTGCTGCCTGTTTGACCGCCCCATGTTTCTTATTTCTTGGAGAACAGTCGATAGCATGCCTGCCGCAGCATCGTTCTGGCGTAAATGCTTCGCGTTTGTGCCATATAGCTCGAGGTGCACTCTTCTCGTGTTTCAGGGCCGAAAATGCGCCATGCGTCCGTTTCATATTCTTCGATTTTCGGGAACTCCTTTTGACATTGGCGATGTGTGTCGCTCGCGGTTCGATCATCACCGGCTTCGGGCATTTTTTCCAGGATGCATTCCCAAAAAGTGGATGGGCCGAAATAGTCCGCTTGCACCACCGGGCAGAAGGGCCACATAAAAATCAGCACAGTGACCAGTAAAGGAGCAATCATGCGTCTTATTGTTTTGCCTTTTTTCATAAGCAAGTCCGTTATCCTCCGCAGCCACCAAAAGTGATTTTTACCAGTTTCCTCGCTATGTCTTAAGATAAAGAATAGCAGTTGATTGGCTATGTGAACAGCGATCGGAAGGCAAGTGCGGCCTGTTCGGGGGCGGGCACGGCGGAGACGCTTTCGATCACCGCCAGCAGGTTTGCTCCGGCAGCTAGTAATTCTCCCCCGTTCTCAGGAGTAATGCCGCCGATGGCAATCACCGGGATTCGAAGCCGGACTGCTTTCAACAGTGCTGGATCGGCCGGCGTTGCATGTGGTTTGCTTCGCGATGGAAAGAAGCGGCCGAAAGCAACGTATGTGGCGCCGTGTGTCTGGGCCCGGCAGGCCCGCTCGGGTGATGCATAACAAGAGATGCCGATGATCGCTTCGGAGCCCAACCGTTTTCTGGCTTCTTCGATCGCGCCGTCCTCTTTACCGAGGTGGACGCCGTCAGCACCGACTCGCGCAGCCAGATCGATATCGTCGTTTATGATGAGCGGGATTTGCACGGCGTGGCAAACGGCGCGCAGGCGCCGGGCGAGAGAGAACCGCTGCTGCGGGCTGTCGGCGGCTTTGTCGCGGTATTGAATAACGCGGGCGCCGCCTTTGATCGCGGCGGCAATGGCTGCCACGATTTGTTCGTGCGTGCGTTTTTCCGCAGCTGTGATCACATACAGGCCGGAGTCAGGAAAGGGGAGCGGCACGCTTTTTCTCTCTGCGGGGAAAACGATTGGGCAGGTATTGCCCTTTTCCAGGGCGGAAACCGGTGTTCAGTGCATTCCAGGTATACTCTTGTGCCTTCCGGATCGCCTGAATGGGCGGTTGCCCGCGCGCCAGCCCGGCGGCAATGGTGGAGGCAAGCGTGCAGCCCGATCCATGGTAGCTGTGGGGCAGACGATCCCAGCTGAAGGTCTCGATGCGGCGGTGATCGGCAAACAGACGGTTGCAGACGGTAGGGCCGGGCTCATGGGTTCCGGTGATCAAAACATACCGGCAGCCTTGCGACAGTAAAAAAAGGCCGCACTGATCGAGTGTTTCGATGTCGGGCGCGAGCCGTCGTGCTTCCTCGCTATTGGGCGTGAGCACAGTGGTATGAGGCATGAGCCGCTCCCGGATGGCCTCGATGAGCGCCGCATCGGCAAGCGGTTTACCGCCTCCGGCACTGAGCACAGGATCCAACACCACGGGTATGGTGGGATGATTGCGCAGCATTTCAGCCAAGGCGATGGCGCAGTCGGCGGTTCCTATGAGTCCGATTTTAATGACATCGACAGCCATGTCCTGCATCAATATGTCGAATTGCTCGGCAATCTCCATGGGCGGCTGTGGCATCACTTTCTTGACGTTGCGAGTGTCCTGCACCGTGAGCGCAGTAATGATGCTGCACGCATGACAGCCCTGGCCGGCAATCGCTTCGATGTCCGCTTGTATTCCGGCGCCGCCCGTTGGGTCGTGACCTGACAGGCTTAGCACAGCCGGAATTGCTTGAAGTTCTGTCATGGCTGCAATGGTATCATGAAGCTATGGCGGAAAGAGCCGGAGATGAGTTGAATGCCGCATTGGATTTTGATTTCTTTGATGTTTGGCGAAGTTCATTGCGCGGCCGCCGCATTGACTATACTTACCCTTTAAGCATCCCGAAGCGGAACATTCGCCTTTTCCCAGCAGCAAGAGTACTGACGGATGACCGCTTATCCGTAAAGGACCCGCCAAGCAGTTAAAAATGACAGTGTGCAAAACGATACATCGCATTTTGGGGAAATGGCTGAAGCAGCGAAGGATTTCTGTCGGATCATCGAGCATGTACTAAGCGGTGAGGATAGGCGATGGATTGTTGATATGGCCGCTGTCTTGTCCCGCATAAACAGCACGATGATCGTGCTGGCTGTTCCGCCGTTCGGTCTCAGTTGTTGCGACTTCCCTAACCTGGATGAGAAGTTTGATGTTTTTTGTCGGTTGAAACGCCGTTTCGGCGAGCACGACGCCTATCGCATGAAGGATGACAGCGGCGATGATGAGGATGAAATGACAGGCAGCCTGGCAGGTGATCTCACCGAAATCTATTTTGAGCTTAGACGGGGCCTGAACCGATTGGAAGCGGAGACCGCCAGTCAGGACGATGTGTTGAAGGTTTGGCAGCGTGGCTACGCGCTGCATTGGGGAGAGCGCTTGGTTGACGCACAGAGGCATCTGTTGGAGCTGCGGGAAGCCGGCGATCGATAGGATCGTTAATGCGAACGGCTTGTGGCGGTTTGGCCGCTTCACGTTGCCCAGGATCATTGAGAACCTGCCACCTTGAAATGGGTGGTTATCGAGAGCAGTGCTTTTTTTGCCGCCAGCCGTCAGACAATCTCGGATTCCAACGCCATGGCAATGAGGTCCGCCAATGAATCAGCGCCCATTTTCTCCATGACCCTGGCTCGATGGGCATCGACCGTTCGATGGCTTATGCCGAGGATTTTTGCGATTTGCTTGTTGGACCGACTGCCGATGACGAGCTTCATGACTTCCCTTTCCCGAGGCGTCAGCCGCTCATACCGGCGGAGAATTTGGTCTATTGCTGCATGTTTTTCGCGTGATTGAGCGTCCCTTGCAAGCGCTTCCTCTATCCTGTTGAGTATGGTGTGATCGTCGAACGGCTTTTCAATGAAATCGACCGCTCCACCTCGAAATGCCCTTACAGAGATGGCAACATCGCCGTGCCCGGTGATAAAAATAATCGGGATGGCAACGTTTTTCTTTCGGAGTGTTTCCTGGAGATCGAGGCCGCTCATGCCTTTCATGCGCACATCCAGAAGCAGACAGCCCGGTCGATCCGGGTCGTAGGCTTCCAGAAAGGCGCAGGCCGACTTAAAGCCCTCGGCGGGCAGCCCCGCGGACTCGATGAGGAGGCCGAGCGCGTCTCGCACGGCGCATTCATCGTCGACGATGAATACGGTTGGTTTTTGCTCATTCACCGTTGTCCGAGCCATCGGCGATCGGCAGCGTAAAGTGAAAGGCGGCGCCGTCGGGTGCATCGGGATCCACCCACAGGCGTCCATTATGGGTTTCGATGATGGAACGGCTGATCGACAGTCCCATTCCCATACCTTTCGGTTTGGTGGTGTGGAACGGCTTGAAAATATGGTCGATCTGGTCGCCGGCAAGCCCTGGCCCGCTGTCTTTGAGCGTTACCTGGATCTGCACCCGGCTTCCCTCGCACGAACCGGTTTCGATCAATAACCGTCGATTCGCATCCGTCGGCATCTCGGCCATTGCCTCGATACTGTTTCGTATCAGATTCAATAATACCTGCTCGATCTGCACGCTGTCGACGCAGACATCGGGAAGTGGTTCCGCCAGTTTCAGCTCCAGGCGAACGCTGTTCTGTCGGCAGTTGGCCTCGCACAATCCGACAGCTTCCTGAATCAAAGCGTTGATATTCGTCGGCGCCATGGTTGTCCTGCGTTTGCTGACGAAGGCCCGCATGCGCCGGATGATTTCACCCGCAAGCAGGGCTTGCCGCTCAGCGCTGTTTAAAGCCGGCTTCAGTTTTTCGAGACTTCCGGCATCGATCAATCGCTGGCAGGCCTGCAGGTAGGAGGCGATTGCGGTCAACGGCTGATTGAGTTCGTGCGCCAGCCCCGACGCCATTTCGCCCACCAAACAGAGGCGCGAGACGTGCGATAATTCGTCCAGACGCGCTCTTTTTTCCCGTTCGTTCCGCTTCTGTTCGGTAAGATCTCGAACGATTCCGGCAAAACAACGGTCGCGGCCGATAGTAAATTCGGTGACCGACAGCTGCAGCGGGACCACCGAACCATCCTTGCGCCGGCCTTCCACTTCGCGTCCGACGCCGATAATCGTGCTTTTCCCGGTCTTGAGGTAACGGTTTATGCAACCATTATGACGGTCGCGATGGGGTGGAGGCATCAACAGGCTGACATTGCGGCCGAGCATCTCTTCTTCGCTGTAGCCGAAGATTTTTTCTGACGCGGCATTAAAGGTGTTGATCTGCCCGTTTTCGTCGATGGTGATGATGCCGTCCACGGCGGAATCGACAATCGCATCGAGTTTTTTCTCTCTTATGGAAAGCGCCTGTTTGACTCGATGGATTTGGTCGATCGCCTCATTCAGTTTCCGATTGGTGGAGGACAACTCGTCGGCCTGCGCCTCGATCCGCTGTTCAAGCTTGAGCCGATCGGCACGGAGCTCGTCTATCAATGACTGGACATCCTCAACAGACAGCCGAGCGAGATCAGTTGGAGATTGCCTGAGCAGCGCTTCAGCGTGCCGGAGCAGATCCTCCGGCTGAGTGGGTTTGCTCTTATCCTGAGTCATGGGATGTCGGTGGGTCTGTCGCCGATCGGGCCTTCGGCGCCGGAATCGAGCCGGTTCCGATGCAAGCGTCAAGGCGACTTTCAACGACTCACATTATACGTACGATTACCTACGTTTTCATACGAATATTTTCGGAAGCGGATCCGAGTTTATAATAAAAACTAAATAAAAGGGAACGTTTTTGACGATGAGGGTATTGCAAGGATCACCGAATCGGAAAGCGATGCGGGTGGTTTTAAATGATTAGCTTTATGCCATAAATAAGGCAGGAGAACGAACATGTCAAGAGTAGCAAAGACACCGAAAGAAGAGCCGTCCTTTGAAAATCCGACAGAGAATGCGCTCGACCCGGATGAATATCAGCACATGGTTGCTGAAGCCGCATACTACAAGGCTGAAAAGCGAGGATTTGCGGCGGGCGATGAACAGGAGGATTGGCTTGAGGCCGAGCAGGAGATCATGGAAAAGCTGGAAGGTTGAGCGTTGAGCGAGTGAGCAATGGCGTAATCGTTCAGACCCGATGACCTGTTTCAGGACGCCGATGGTTTTGTCCCTCTAGCTATCGTAAGAGGCCTTGATTTGGTTTTAACAGGGGTGGAGGTGTCGCGAAGCCCATCGGAGTGAGGGTTTGAATGATTGCGTGGATTCGTCGTGCTTCGTTGAAAGCAGGCCGATAATGTGGCTGTTTTCATAAAGTACGGCACAGAGTATCGCACAATGCAGCATATGCATCTATGAGGAGGTAGGCCATGGCAGCATCAACTATGAAATACCAGCACCAAGCTTTGCCCGAGCGGCGCGCCATGTCAAAACATTCAATCGTTTCTGATGGCGCGCCCGCGACAGCGGATCCTAATCGCGGGTTTTATGAAATGAAACCGTTATGTTTTCGCACTGACAAGCGCTTTCACTGCAGCGAACGTTGTCGCTGGGAGGGGAGTTGCAAGAAATTGGTAGCCGCGTGGCTTCGCTGATTACGTGGTGGTGTTTCGATCCTGGATGAGCCCCTAGGAGGCTGTCCGAGAATAGACTGATCTTCTGCGGCCGAGCCTGATTGGTCGGATTTCCCGATCATTTTTGTTA
>DEII01000100.1:24721-31953 GCA_002352385.1 Methylococcaceae bacterium UBA2778
CAAGGATGGTTTCCATCAATAATCCGACTCAATCAGTCTCGCCCTCGCGACGATCACTACTCTCGGACAGCCTCCTAGTGTGGTTCGGATAGCCATAACTTATTCGCTAGGATGGTCAAAATCAGGCTTATCCCGCTCAACAGCGTAAAGGTGATAAAGAGGGCTTCCGGAGAGTTCTTTGGCAGTATGCTGATGAAATAGGTGCTCGCGGATGCCAGGCCCATGCTGACACACCCCAGCATGGCAGAAGCGGACCCTGCGTTCTGCTCGAACGGTGCCAGCGCCCTGGCGGTAGCGACCGGCACGACAAAAGCGAGGCCGATGTATATGGTGGCGATGGAGGCGAGCATGGTGGGCAGCGTGACCCAGTCGACGTAGGCAAAGTAACCCATCGCCAACGATCCGCTCAGCATGATCGCCAGGCCGGTGACAATCAACTGGGGATCGTGCAGGTATCTTCCCAACCATGCGCAGCTCCCGGCCCCCAGCATAAATCCCGAAACGATACAGATCGCGACGATGACGAATGTCTTCGATGGGTATCCGAGCTCGACCATGACCAGATGCGGCGCTTCGACCAGAGAGCAATAGATGGCGCCGATGCTGAGGCCGATGAGTACGATGTAATAAACATAGGCCGGATGACGAAACAACTGCAGATAGTTTTTCAGGATGTTGCGCGGTTTGGTCGCGCTGGGATTCTGGTGGCGATTGGTCTCGGGAAAAGCGATAAACAGCGACAAAAGCAACAGGACCGCCAATGCCGCCAGCAGATAAAAGTTCGCTTCCCAGCCCAGGTAATGGTCGATAAGACTGCCGGCGATGGGGCCGATGCCGGGTGCCAGTGCAAAGGCTGTGTTGACTTTAAGAAAGACTTTGGTCTGCATCGACGGCGGGAAGGCATCGCGGATTGCTGCGTTGGAGAGTACGGCGCCCGCGCAGGCGCCCAGGGACTGGATGAAGCGGCCGAGTAGGAGCATTGTCAGATCGGTGCTCAACGCGCAGATGAGTGAACCGACGAAAAAGGTTGAAATGGCGAACAGAATCACCGGCCGCCTGCCGAAACGGTCCGAAAACGGCCCGTACAAAAGCTGGCTTACGGCAAACCCGAACAGGTAAACGGTCATGGTCAATTGCGCCTGACCATAAGCGACATGCAGGGAGTGCGCGATATTCGGCAGCGACGGCGTGTATTCGGTGTCACCGAACGGCCCCAAAGATGCCATGAAAACCAGAATAAAGAGGGAAGGCGCGGCGCGTGTGACAGTGCTTTTCATGCTTTTCTCTGCTGACGGTTCAGACGATCGACCGGTGGCTCGATGCCCTCAATAGACGGAATCGAAAAGATCATAATACGACAGGTCGAGATACCCGGCCTGGATTTCGCGATGACTGAAATTCCATTCGTTGAACCAGTCATACATTGGCCAGAACCGCTCGCTGTTTCGCAGGATACCATATCTGTGTTTGAATTCCGTCCAATCCTCGAGTGTTTGTATATCCCGCAGTTCTTTCAGGAATTGCGGCGCTTGTGCCAGCTCCAGCTCCATGAACAAATTGGGGAAGCCGCCGATCAGCGTTTGGTAAACGCTCATCGCGTCTTGATCCGGCAGCGCAGTCCCGTTCTGAAACACCAGAGTGTCTTGTGAGGCATACACCCGGCTGGCGATCAGCGAGTAGACTTTGGATTCATCGCCGTGATTCAGTTTTAACAGTATGACGCTGGGCAGAAAACGGGGAAACTTATAATGGGTCGTGACTGTCAGTGTGGCAATGGCGTCGGCCCACGCCTCGTAGCTTTCGATCGGATCGTCCAGGGAAACACCGGGTTTCACCCAGGGATTCAAATGATCGACCGGGCCACTGATTTCACGACCCATATGGTCCTGGATCTGATCGACCAGACTGAGCAGAGGGTGCTGTGCGTCGGTTTGGATCCGTGTCGGTTGATCCTTGCCGGCAAAGGGCATGAAAAAAAGCCCGATCGCGCCGATTCCCTGGGTCCACTGATGCCTGATTTTCTCGCGCTTTTCTTTGGGCAGCAGCAGCAGAAAGTTGTCCTCGAACTCCTGCCTCAGATCGTTGAAAAAGATCAGGGTCTCCAGCTTCTTGGCATCGCCTTCCCAATATTTGAAGGCGGCAACGGTATCGTAATAGATCCGTTCGAAGCCGCTGTAGCCCATCAGCCAGAAGGTGCGGGGAATGCCGCCATGGCGCCCTTTCATGGAGGATGTGTTGCTTTCATGGCGCAAAACCGTAATCCAGGCATCCGGGTCTTTTTTCTCGCCGTTCCAAATGGCTTTTATCGAATAGCCTTCCGGTGTGAGCTTGGCCAAAGCCCTGGCATAGGCTGCTTCGTACGCATCATTGCCGAACATCGACCGGTCCATGAAGACGTTCCAGGTCGTCAGCCCCAAATCCGGGTCCTGAACCGAGACATCGAATTCAGGAGCGAGAAAAAAGACCCAGAAATGATCTTTCACGGCGTAGGTCGCGGTCTGGCCAAGACAGACCGGGCCATAGGTAATTCCGGCGATGATTACCTCCGAATTCTCCAGCATGAAGCGATAGCGTGCCTCGGCCGGGATGGCCCGGAATATTCTGAAAGGATTGCCGATGCCCCATGGAGGATCGAGCTCAGGCCGGTCGCCCCATTCGGGCGTCAGGAACAGCCGCTTCAAATGGCCGATGTCGCCTAGCGTCAGTTGCCAGACGAAATGATTTTTCTGGACGATGGGCGTTGTGATTTTTTGCAGGCGGTAATAAAACCGGTCGACGCTCGCATAGCTGTAAGGATCATCATAGGGGAGGGGTGTTGCGATGACTTCCACAGGCGAATGGATGATATGCTCGCGTCCTTCTTCATCTTTGACGACCCGGGGCGGTGGTGTCTTCGAGCGCACCAGACGAAAAAAATCGCCCGGACTTTCATCCAGTACGATGCTGGCGAGAAATACGTGGTCGAAGATATAGCGTGCAACCAGTTGCATTCTTTTGTCGGGCGCATTGAAAAAAGCTTCCCACTGCCTGACGGCGTCCGGGTTGCTGGTTCGTTGGGCTGCTTCCTGTTCCTTATCGGTGGGACCGGGCGAACCCGCGGCAATCCAATCTTCGAGGGCATTGAAATCGACTTCGCTGATCGCCGGCAGCCCGAACGGCATGCCATCGAGCGGGTGCTCGTCCAGATGCGCTTTGAGTGCGGAAGGGGAGGAGGGGCAGGCATGGTCGTAGCGATTCTGATAGCTTGACATGAGCGCTTCCCGCGAAAAGCCGGGTTTGTTGTTGCGATAGCCGGCGGTCAGCATCTGGAACATCAGCGACCGATCGAGGTTTCGCTCCGCCGGTCCGTCACGAAAGCGAACCGGAAAAAAGCCTCTGCGGCGCCATTGTTCGGTCGTCTGCACCACATCCATACCGGTTCGCAGATTGGGCTCGAAGTGCATGGCATAGGGGTTTCGGCCCAGCGCGCCGCGTTCGACGGCGCGGAACGAATCCAGTTTGAGGTTGCAGGGGGAGCCGATGCAGCCGTGACAGGCGATACAGCGGCGATTGAAGATCGGCTGAATGTGCCGGATGTACTCGGGTGAACTGCCTGCAGTGAGCGGCATGCCGGCTGATGCGGGTGCCTGTTCGCCGCTGCCGTTGCAGCCCTGCAATGCGATGGCTGTCAACAACAGGAAAGGAAAATGGACTTTCAAATTCATGCGTCGCCTCCGGTGGATATCCAAGCGTATAGTGACGATACAGTCAACACCGCGAGTGTCCGGAGCAAAGCGATTGATGTACCGATTGGGGATTGTAACTGGAATGCGGGCAATTTCTCAATAAATGCGGGTGTCGGTTTGGCGACCGGTGTCGGATAACGGCCCCGTCGCTGGCCTTAAGTCCGGTGCTGGACCGGCTGCCCCGTTTTTTCTGTTGGACGGCCAGGGGTTTTGGTTTAATATTGTAGTGAATCAAACCCAGTCCGACAACAGTGTCTCCCGGCGCGATTCGTCCGGAGATTTCAACACTGAATAACGAGGTCAGGAGTAAGCAACATGAAGGCAAAAATACTGTGGAGGCAATTGATCGCTGTGATTGCGGTTTCGGGCGCACTGCTGAGCGGCTGCGCGGCCATGCGAAAAGATGAAACCATGAGTGTGGAGCGTACGCTTGCGGCGGCCGGCTTTCAACTGAAGTTTGCCGATACGCCCGAAAGAATCGATGAGTTGGCGATTTTGCCGCAACGAACGCTGGTTCCTCAGCAGCGGGATGGGAAGCTCTTTTATGTGTACGCTGATCCGGAGTATTGCAAATGCCTCTATGTTGGAACGGAGGCGGCCTATCAGCGATATCAGAAGCTGGCTTTGCAGCAGAAGCTGGCCAAGGAGAGGGTCGAGGCGGCTCAGATGAACGACGACGCTTCCATGAACTGGGGAATGTGGGGAAACGGATGGGGGCCGTGGTATTGACCGTATCTGTGGAACGCACGACGGGGCCGAGGCGGCAAGACGCTCGACCTGATCGGTGAGTTCTGCCGAACAGGCGGGGGCAATACTCCGGCCTCCTTCCGTTATGGCGGACGGATAGGAAGGGTTCAAAAAACCGCGCGGTTGACGATCGATGACCCCGTAAAAATCAATCTCATGGGGCTCAGCCGAGTGATCCGGTGCCGCTGGTTGCGTCCGGGGATGATCATTTTACTCACCCTGTTGGCGTGTGCCGCAGCACTATTCATCGACCCCATTGCTCAGCCTTTGTCTTATCATCAGCTGGCTGATCGACGCACGTTCCTGAAGATACCCAATGTGCTGGATGTAACCAGCAACCTGCCTTTTCTGGTGATCGGTCTTATGGGGGTGTACCATTGCCTTCGGCACCCTGAACGGTACGCCCGCTATTCCTGGCCGCTGTTTTTTGCGGGCGTCACCTGTGTTGCGTTCGGTTCTGCTTATTATCATTGGTCACCGAGCAACCGAACACTTGCGTGGGACCGCCTGCCGATGGCGGTTGCGTTCATGGGGCTGTTTGTCGCCTTGCTGAGCGAACAGATCGATGACAGGATCGAGCGTTATTGCTTGCTGCCGGCCGTGGTTCTGGGCATCGTCAGTGTTGTGTATTGGCGCTGCACCGATGATCTTCGGCTCTATGGTCTGGTTCAGTTCGGGCCCTTGCTGATGCTTCCGGTCGTGCTGCTGCTGTTCGAGGCACGCTTCACTCAGTTGCGCTTTCTGCTGTATGCTTTGGTCTGGTATGCTGCGGCCAAGCTCTGCGAAGCCTTCGACCGGGAGATTTTCATAGTCACCGGACGGATCGTGAGCGGTCATACGCTGAAACATCTGTTTGCCGCGGCAGCGGTCTGGTGCGTTTATCGGATGCTGGTCAAAAGAGTGGCTGTTGCGGGCTTCGATGCAGCGAAGCGGTAAAAATGGAGGGCCGAAACCGTTGTTTTTCGATGGCCTTCTCTTCTTCCCAAGCGCTGCTTTTTGCGGCCGGACCGTCGACCGATGATACAAATCCCGATGCCTGTCCCTTGATTGGGCCCTTGGGGCCCTGTTTGTTCGTCTCGATTGGAGCTCTATGCACGTATGAAAACAGAGAAGTCGCTTAGGTGTCTGCCCGCAATGCTCATGCTGGGCGTGTCCTTCGGTGCGTTGAGCGGGTGCGCATCGAGCGGGTTTGGGGTGATTCCTCCTGTGACACAACAGCCGACGGAGCACGAAAAGACGGGCAAATTTGTCTGGTTCGATCTGCTGACCGATGATGTCGAGGCGGCCAGGCGGTTTTATGGCGCACTGTTCGGATGGCGGTTCGAGGCGACAGGCCATCCCCGCTACACGCTGGTGATGCATGGTGGAAAGCCGATTGCCGGAATCGTCGGAGCGAAGGAAAGTAGTTCAAAAGAGTCCGGCGGACGCTGGCTGGCCTCACTGTCGGTGCCGGACGTGGTTGCCACCGTCGATCTGGTCCGGGCGCAAGGCGGTGCGGTTCATGAAGGGCCTCGCAGTGTCGCCGATCGCGGTGTCATGGCGATCGTCAGCGACCCCCAAGGAGCGCAGTTCGTATTGCTGCGGTCCGAGAACGGCGACCCCGTCGATGCCCACCCATCCTTCAATGAGTGGATGTGGATCGAATTGTGGACTCATGACAGAGAAGCAGCGGTCGATTTCTACCAATCGCTGGCAGGCTATGACGATTCGGTAATCGGTGATGGGGGCGGTGGCCGCTATCATCTCCTGATGCGCGACGGCATTCCAAGAGCCGGCGTTGTTCAGCTGCCGTGGAGCGATGTACGCTCGACCTGGGCGCCTTATGTTCGGGTCGCCGATCCTGGAGCGATCGCGAAAAAAGCGAAGGCAATGGGGGGACGGGTCTTCCTCGAACCCTCTCCGGACTTCGAGAAAGGGACGATCGCAATTATCGTGGACCCGACCGGAGGCGTCGTTATCGTGCAGCGATGGTCCGGCATGGGCATGATGAGGGAGGGGCTCTGAAATGACAACGATGAGACGGGTGCATGCGGCGGCGTGGCTGTTTGCTGCGCTTTGGATGATCGGTTGTACGCCACCTCCGGATGCCTATCGGCGGATGTATGGGCCGGGACCGTGGGACTGGGAGGTGCAGAACAGTACCATTGGCGATGAGGGCCTGGTCGACCCGCGCCCCGCCTATGCCCGGTATGATAATGACTACCGCCGTGCATACAGGGATGCTCAGATCGATATCGGGCGCCCCGATCCCAAAGTTACCATCGAACCCGCTGAGCGGCAGCGCTATCTCGACATGATTCCGGACGTTCCCACTGTCATCGAACCGCCTCGATGAAAACGCTGCTGCAAAGGTCACCGTTGCGAAGCGGCCTTCCGCGCAGACCTTTTTCGCATTCATGATAGAGAGGTGCTGACAACTTTATGTCGATGATCGCCAAGGTCGATCCAGCAAAGATGACAGGACATCGTATGCTCAATGTGCTGCATACCATGCTGCTGCTTGGCGCAATGGTGCTCATGTTTGCCCTCACCGGGCTTTTGTTTGGGGGCCTTCTTGGCCTCGGATTGGCGCTTGGTTGCGGATCGGCGGAATCTGGTATTAGGGCGAGGCGGCAGCGGAAAAAGCGGAAGCTGCGGCTGGACTCATTTGGAGTTGCGCGGAGCAAAAATCTGGTTTAATCTTGCCGATCGTGCGCAGGGATGGTACATTCCGAATCATTGGAGAGGTGTCCGAGTGGTTGAAGGAGCACGCCTGGAAAG
>DEII01000100.1:31975-35138 GCA_002352385.1 Methylococcaceae bacterium UBA2778
GAATCCCTCTCTCTCCGCCAGTTTCGAAATCCGAAGTGACGATCGCTTACAAATAACAGTCGTTGACAGGGGTTATGGCTATGAATGAACACTTAGCATTGGTCAGAGCATTTCACGATGCATTTTCATTTCCCCAGGCGGAGCACGGGGCGGATGAGCCGTTGTCCGACATGGACATTATCATGCGTCAGGCGCTGCTGATGGAGGAGGGCAGCGCGGTATTGAAGGCGCTGGCCGCGGCGGGCATGGTTGAAATATTGGATGGCTTGGTTGATCTTGGCTATTATGCGTTGGGCGCCCTCGCAATGCGAGGGGTGGATGTTGTCGAGCAACCGGTGTCGTGGCGACATGATGGCTATGTTTTGTCAGTGATGAGGCTGCTGTCCGGCTCGATCAACAACTGTGCAACCGGCAGCACCGAGAGTTATTCCGAACTCTATTGTGCCTGTGTTCATCTGGCGAGGAGCTTTCTCAACGCAGATTTCGATAAAGCCTTCCGAATGGTCCATGAGAGCAACATGTCCAGACTGGATGAACGGGGCAGGCCTATTCACGAAAATGCCTGGAAGATTCGAAAGTCCAAACTGTTTAAGGCGCCGGATCTGAGTGAGTGCCTTTATGAGTAGCGTCGAACAGTGACAGCGCAGGAGCGCAACGATCCGTCTGGCCTACGGAGCTAGCTTCCAGCCCGCGCCGCACGCTTATTGTGCCTGAAGCGATCAAGGGTGGCCTTCCTGGCCGAGGTCCAAGTGATCGAACAAAAAGGAACGTATTTATTCACTCCCCCCGTCATCAATCAGCACATTTCAACGGAAAAAGCAGCGAGCGTCCTGTGATTCCTCAGCTCCCTCTCCCTCCGGGAGAGGGTTGGAGTGAGGGGATCTGAATAATTACAAAAATACAAGGATTTTGTGAGAGATGTGTCGACGACAGGTGGGATAAGATTGTCGGCAAAATAGCTCGGATTGGAAAATGGGAATTTACGGCGATCTGGTTCGCGTGCTCACGGAAAGCAACCCCGTTGAGTCGGGCGATGGCACGTTGGTTTGGGACGGCAAGGACGAGGACGGTGCGATGGTGCCCGATGAAGCATATGTTCCGGTGTTGACGGCAGTCACCAAGGATGGTCGAAAAACGACACGCGATCCTCGCAGTGACAGCGGTGGCGAGTTGGTAGACGACGTGCGCGTGGAGATCACGCCCTCCAAGGATATCTCATACTATCTTCCGGTGCCGTCGCGCGTATTGATTCGAGCCGGGATCAAAGGTGGCGCGATGCTGCGTTCGCTGGCGAGTTGGGAATCGAGAGGGGCTGGAAAAAATGTGCAGCGGTGGGATGGCCGCGACCAAAATGGGTTGATGGATATCCGCGGCGAGAAAAATCTCGGGATACTGGTGATCGCCTTCAAACTGCCGTTGCATTGGATCATTGCCGTTGGAAACCGGGCGATAAACTATCGAGACTACCGTCAAGCCAAAGGATGGGAAGAGGTAATGGTACCGCCGGAGGCGATGGTGCTCGAGCGGGATGGCAAGAGCATTTCCCCTCATTATTATTTCCCCCGCTCGCTGGACCCAGTGCCGAAGGTCACGCTGAGCCTGCCGGACAAGGTGTCGAAATCGGCCGCAGGGCTGCCGATCGTCAAGCCGGGCGAGGCGGTTGCCGTCCGCGCCGATATCGTCAAGGATGATCGCTGGTTGATGAAGCGAGCTTGTACGAAGTCGCATTTTTCATCGATCATCAATTCGCCGCGGAAGAAGAGCAGGGCTATGTGCCGTTGACGTGGCAATGGACACCACAAAGCCTTGCGCCCGGGAAGCATATGCTGACCGTCAATATTTCCGGGTTCAGCGGCAAAGTCGGGGTGGCGAGTCTGCTGTTCGAGGTGCCGGAATAATCCGGATGCCGTTACGCGTGGGGGTTGCAATGAGTCAGCGTCGTCGGCTAACGGTTTTTTTTTGCGCAATGATTTTTGTCCGTTCCGATTCCCTTTTTTCCGGAGCAGGTGGCTAATGATCCAAAGCATGATTTTTGCGTTCATTGTTTTGCTGGTGGCTCACAGCCTGCTTGCAGGTGATGATCAGACGGCTAAGGCCGGAGAAGGGAGGCCCGATCCACTGGAGCTGATTCCGCTCGTTACCAGCGACAACATCCTGGAAAAGATTCAGGAAGATGCCAAGGTCATTTTCGTCGATGCCAGAGAAACGGCGGAGTACAGCGAAGATCACATCCCCGGCGCGCTCAATCTGACCCTGCGCCAAGTCACCGAAACGTCCGCGCAGCGGCTTGGCGATGCCGATCTGATCGTGACTTTTTGCTTGAAGGATTTTCGCGGTTACGAATTGGGCCGGGCCTTGCAGAGCAGCGGGGTTCGAAACGTCCGGCTGATGAAAGATCACGGCATCAACGGCTGGAGGAAACAGGGGTTGCCGATCGCGAGCCGGGATGGATTGACTGACGTGGAAGCGTTGGCGCTGTTGCGCAAATGCGCTGCCGATAAGGGCATTTGCCTAGAAAAAAGCGGCGCCGCTGATTTTCCGGTTTACAGTTTGTCAGCTCGACGAAGGAGGGATCATATTCTCGATGGCTTTATAGATCCCTCGTCGTTCGTACCTCANNCTCACTTCCCTCGGGATGACACGTTAAGTCGTTCGTACCTTACTCTGGATGACACGTTAAGCAGTAAACTACTCCTGACTCTGTTTGAAGGATGCCGGAAAAGCGATTTAAAGGGTTCATGAAGGTTTCGTCGACCGTCGTTCGGTCGGTCAAGCTTGAATTGCTCTTGGCCGTTGTTTTTTTGTTGCCGGGATTGGCTTTTCTTCAGACGACCGGCGATATCGGCATTTATTTCCGGTACCGGATCCCGGACGGCCATATCTTATATCTCGGCGCCAAATTGTGTGGCCTGTATGCGGTGATTTTCCTATGGCTGCAGTTGTTGCAGGGACTGTTGCAGGCATGCGGGTACCGGTTTCTGGATCGAAGCGACGATCCCGCTTTCCATCGAAATTTGGGCTTGGTGGTTGTTTTTCTTTTTTCGACACACATCGCGCTGTTCGTTTCGGCAGTCTCTATGAGAAGCGGCCACTTCGCCTATCAGCTGTTGCTTCCCCTCTTTTTCGGGGCCTATTATCCATCAATCCTATCGATAGGATTGAT
>DEII01000119.1 GCA_002352385.1 Methylococcaceae bacterium UBA2778
TACAGATACAGATACAGATACAGAAGAAGAACAACTACGTTGTTCTTCGGTGGATACCAATATTTCTGTGGATGTTTCTAAGTCAAGAGATGGGTTACACCTCAGTGAGCACAGAGCGATAAAAAGCGATCGCTCCGCGCAGCCGCCAGAAAACGAAAAAACAACATTCATCGAACTCCCCCTCAACACAAACGACATGCATCCGGTGACAACACAAAACATCGAGCACTGGAAAACGCTTTACCCGGCAGTGGATGTTGAGCAGGCATTGAGGTCAATGTGCGGATGGCTTGAGAGCACCCCCGACAAACGAAAAACAAAACGCGGCATTAACCGCTTCATCACCGCATGGTTGGCGCGTGAGCAAGATCGGGGCGGCAGCAAGAAGCAACAAACCGAGGAATCCGTCGTGGAAGAGGCGAAAAGAATTCGCCAAGAGAGAAAAACAACTTTGACGATAAACGCCATCGATGGCGAATGCAGGAGGGTTGGATGAAAGACAATGATTTTGATGCCTTTTCAGCATTGTGGGCTGACTCTTGGAGCCTTTACGGGAGAATTCCAAATCCGAAGGCAATCAACCTGGTTTTTGAAATGCTTGGTGACAAGCCGCTGGATGAAATCAAGCGTTCATTGATCGCACATTGCCGGTCGAGCAAGTTCCCGCCGACTGCCGCCGATGTGATCGCGTTGTCAGGCGGTGTTAGTGATCGCTTGGCAGCCGATGAGGCGTGGGCGCTATGCCCGAGGTCCGAGGACGACACCGTGATTTGGACCGATGAAATTGCGCAGGCCCATGGCATTGCGTCCGAGATCTTGGCCGACGGCGACAAGGTTGGTGCCAGGATGGCGTTCAAGGCGGCATACGAGCGGCTTTGTGCTGATGCTGAACGTGATCGCAGGCCGGTTAAGTGGACGGTATCACTTGGCTACGATCCGAAGCAACGAAGGTCTGCGGTTAATGCTGCGGTTGAGTGCGGCAGGTTAACTCAACAGCAAGCCAGTCAATATCTGCTCGAGGATCGAAGCGCCGATGTCGGGCCGATCATAGGCCTGTTGACGGGGAATGTTGTCAAGCATCCGGCGATGAATAAAAAAACATTGTCGCGGCTGGATGAATGCAACCGCGCTGCGCTGGATGGATTTGCGAAGCGGGAAGCGAAGGAACAATCGGCTAAGGATGAACGAGCGGAGTGCCAGGAAGAAATTGAACGGCGTCGGGCTGAGGCGATCGCGCATTTCGAGAGCAAGGCGAATGACTGATGCGCTGCAAGAAAAAATTGCATGGCTCAATAGCCAAACCGCGGCGGTTGAACAAAAGCGCCAGGCAAAGCGAGAACAGCGCCGCAAGACGTGGCAACGAATACAACGCGACTACCCGGACCACGCGAGGATGATGACAGAACTCGCGAAGGTGTTCGGGAAACCAGAAAGCGTGACAATGATCGACGAGAAGGCGGGGGAACGGGTTTTATGCCCCCGCGGCTGGGGTAGGTTCGCCGCTTAAAAACGCTCTGACACATTAAGCAGGAAAAACAAAATGCAAAAAATGAAACGCTGTGTCGGGTGCTCAAAAAAAGCCGGAAACGACGTGATGCATTCGTTGGATGAATTCGGCCCGCAAAGACTAGCAACAGATGGCTTGAAACCAACCTGCCGAAAAGCCACACGGGACAGAGATCGGATAACCCGGAATGGCACGGCTGTGGAAACGCGCAGAATGCTAAGCCGTGAGAAACGTAAAGCAGAAGCGCTGGTTTTGATTGAGCAGGCCGAACCAGGATCGAGGGGATGGTTTCATGAAGCTTCACAAATTCGATCATAGCATCATGAGCAGCGATGACATGGCGCGTCAGAAATATTTGTTAAATACGTGGAGATGAGATGAAAAAACCAAAGTGGAGTGAGGCGCCGAATTGGGCTAAGTGGCTTGCAATGGACGAGGATGGCACCTGGAATTGGTTTGAGCACCGTCCTGAGCAAGTACGAAATTATTGGGACACTGAAGGGTCGAGCAATACACAGCCGGCAGTGTGTAGTGGATGGAGAGTGTCGTTAGAAACGCGCGTCCCTGTGTCAGGCAAAAAAGAGGAGGGTTTCTTGCTGAGATGGTTGCTTAGTATATGGCGATAAAGCGTAAATCTGAAATTGAAGAAACGTTGGCTTTGCATATCCGGGCTGCAAAGTTGCCGGCGCCGACAAGAGAATTTCGTTTTCATCCGACGCGCAAATGGAGATTTGATTTTGCCTGGCCAGAGCTGAGATTTGCGGTTGAAACGGAGGGAGGAACGTTCAGCAATGGCCGGCATACCAGAGGCTTGGGGTTTGATATGGATTGCACGAAATATTCAGAAGCCATGATTCTGGGGTGGGATGTGTATCGATGTTCCGGGGGGATGGTCAGGAAGGGGATGGCGATTGATTTTTTGAAACGCTTGTTCGAAGAGCGTGGCTGGCGGTGAGTGTTTCGTGTTGATTATTTGTTTGGCTGATTTGAGGTTAAAGAGAAATGAGAGATGATGCCGTTTTGTTGGCAAAAGGTTACAAGGATATCGGTTTCGGTAAGATTCAAGTTCGCAGGGCTCTTCAAAAGATTATGTTTAGGTTGTCGTATCGCCGATACGTTCAGTTGTTGCAGCGACTCGAATCGGGTGGGGAGTGGTTGCCATGAGTGCGGCATTTTCAAGTGACGCACCTTTCGCGCTTGGCGATGATGTGACGACGGATTTTTATCCTGGCGATTCGGAAAGGATTCGTGTCGTAAAAAAGATTTCTCGATCGAGACGATGCGAGAAAACCTGATAATCCTCGCGCTCTATCTGCTGGCGGCTGTTGCTGTTGGGTTTGTTGAAATTCTTATTTCCAACTGGTGATTTAAACATGAGATCAGAGAGAAAAATATATAGGGATTTTGTCATATGGCTTATTTATGTGGGTTTTGTTGTGTCTGCTGCTGCATTCGCTGATACGGAACTAGGAAAATTTTGCTATGCGGTTGAGCCTTATGGCGCGCCGGGAGACAATGCAACCTTGCTCATGTTTGCTATCGAAAGGGGCGACCCAGGATCTGGTGTGTTTGATTCAGTTGGAGTTCATGAGGATTTAGCGGGCATTCGCACCCCTATCCACGCAACTAGCCGTAAATTATTTGATCCAATTACGGGCGTTGTTTCGTATAGCCGAGTGGCGTATGTAGTATTGGGGAATATAGCCGAGGAATTGGATCTAGCCCAGTCATTGGATGTTGAAAAGATGTTTAATCTAGCTCACAAATCCTGCGTGGTGATTTCTTATTCGACGCTGTATGAGGTCGGAGATGGTGCGTTGTCAGGCTCATTTAGGGCGGATGCTTTTTGCCATGATTTTGATGTTGTCGCTTTAGGCCCGTCGGCGTTTAATACGGGGCCTGGTTTGATTTATTCGATACCGTGTGAGTGAGGTAGCAGCAATGACAGGCGATAAACCAACACCGGATATCCAATGGCTGCTAAACAATCTTCCAGACGCAACAGAAGACGAACAGGATGACTTCGCAGAGCGTGTTGCGGTTTGCGTCCACGACGGGAAATTATTTGAAGACGCAGCGCGAAAACTCTCGCTGTTTCGAATCAAATGCAGCAGACGCGGATAGATGCCATCAAAATCTTATGAATTCATAATCGGCAGCCGCGCCCTTGATCAATACCGGGATTATCTCTTAAAACGACTGGACTTGAATGGCTATCAAAAACGGTCAACGATTGGCAGAATCATGATTGATGGCGGTGCTGTGTCGGATGGCTTTCATTCGACAATCCCTCGTGGGGTGGATTTCGCACCGCGCCGCGCAGAGTTAATTTGCATCGCTAACGCAATCATTGAACTTGCTGCGCACAATAAAAAGCAGTGGGTTGCCGTCCTCATCGATCGCTTGTTTGTACCGAAAAACGGTCAATTCAGCATTTACAAAAAAGCAGAACTGATCGGCGTAAAGCCGAAAAATTTCAATAAACTTGTATCTCGCGGCGTAACATTTATCGGATCGCGGATTATCCTTGTTGACAGTTGTCATAAAAATGCATACAATCAGCTAACCTTGTAGAAATTATTGATTGAGACAAGCCCGTTGCCGGCCCGGCGCGGGTTTTTTTGTGCGCGTCGAATTCTCGCGTCATTCCATTTGCCGGAACGCCACGCCGATTTTCTTTAATCAGGACTGAAAATGATCACCTTATTGAGCAACGCAACTGTAAACGGCGCAGGAACAGAATTTAGGTTTGAGCCTCTTTCCGCTTGGCCAAAAACGCTGCAAATATGGGGCACGTTCGACGGCGCGACTGTGACTATTGAAGTGTCACCTGACGAAGTTCAATGGAATCCACTTCCAGACGGAGCATTTACGGCGGCAGACGTCAAAGATTTAAAGATTTCGACGGAGAAAATTAGGGCTGTTATTAGCGGCGCCGGCGCATCAACGAATTTAAATGCAGCAATTACGTGATACTTTCTGAATGTATTGGTAATGTCATCGGGCCTGTTATCAAGCCGATTACAGGTATTTGGACTCCAGCTAATTTATTTGCTAATGGAGAAAATGGCGATTATGTAGATCCGAATGTTCTTTCGTCTATGACTATTGAACGTGATGGATCTGGTGGTCCTCCTGCAGCTAATGATGTTGTAGGCACAATTACAGGATTGGTCAATGGTTTAACATTTAGCGCTGGTACTGACGCTAATAGAGCAATTCTGAGATTATTAAATGGAACATATTATCTTGAGACTGATGGCGTTAATATGGTTCTTATCTGCCCTGCGGGAGATTGGACGAGCCCAGCGGGCCAAGAACCTTCTACAATATCTGTTATATTTGATGTGCTTGAAGATGCTTCAGATGATATGGTTTTAGGTTGGGGGTCAACGGCAGCAGATGGCAAGCGATATATTGGATGCAGTGCATCGGAAAAGGTTAGTTCATTTACTGCAAGCTCACAAAATTCTTCTTTTAGTGTTCTTGGTCAGAAACGGATTGCAACAGAAGTATATAAGGGCGGCACGGATGTGACTTTATATGTAGATAAAACAGAAGTAACCGGTTCTTCTAAAACGATAATTGAAAATACACCTTCTAACACTTCTTTGATTCTAGGGATGGCCCCAAATGGTCAACAGAAGTTAAACGGGAATTTTTATTGTGGCCTTGTTATATCTATGGCGATCAATAGTATTGAACAAGCTCATTTAGAGACTTTTATGGCAGCTAAGGCCGGTTTAATATTATGATGGATATTGAACATTATACAGTTGAATTATCAGGAATAATCGAAGCTTCACTATTAGCTGAAGGCAATACGCTTGCTGAAAAGCTAGGTTTTGGTTCAATATTTACAGTAAAGCTTTCAGCAACAGGTAATGAACCAGCAACTCATTATGGATTTCATACGTGGGTTCGTCCATCATTTATGGATACGCTGAATATATCACGGACAGACAATGATCCAGACAAAATAAAAAGACGAAGTAGTGAAAAAATAATTTCAACTGCTAAAGAAAAGCAAGCGCTAGGGGGTGCCATATTTTTTAATGGGGGTTTTGAAGCAATGCTGAGACAGAATGGATTGAAGCGAATTGTAGGTAAGTTGGTTTAGCAAAAACATGATAGCAGGCATGACTATGTTTATTTTGCAGCAACGTGGCACAGTTTTCACATTAAAATTGCGCAGAACAACATTCGTGTTGAGGCGGCGATAAACTGATGGCTAATATCGATCCAGCGACCGGCTTGCTTTTCGAGGTAAAAAGGCCAGGCGAAACGCGCAATTACACAATTGATTTTATCAATTTGCTGCCTATCAGCACATTGGTAAATTCAATTATATCTATGACTGCGATGCCAGCAGGGCTGACAATCCAGAATCAGGCATTTTCAGGCACCAAGGTTTCTATGGATTTGTCTAGCGGCACGGAGGGCATTGATTATGAAATTACGTTAAAAATCGATGACACTGCAGGGAATATTATTGAGGACGACGTGATGATCAAAGTCAGGAAAGCAGGGCTTGTTGCGTGATAAACGTCAGTAACAAACTCCAAAGATCTCGGGCTAGATATTTTTTTTGCTTGCCAGCTGCTCCTGCCAGCCAGGCGTGAAGCCTCTTTTTGATCAAGAAGTCGATGATGCGCAGCACAGAATTTTGCCAAGACTCGATGGCGCCGTAATCAATTTGAAGTGTGTGGAGGAATTGCCTTGAAAAAATTTATCACATCCAGCCTGATGTCGCTCATTGGTATGCTCGTCAATAGCGACGTGCTCGATGCTATCAAAAAACTGGTGCGCATTCAGTTCATCACGGACAAGTCCGGTGCTGAAAAGAAAGCTGCTGTTGATGCAGCATTAAATAATCTCACAGGTGAGCTGGGAGATGCAATCCAGGAAACATCCGGCTTTTTGGTGAATCTTGCGATCGAAGGGGCCGTCACTTATCTGCTGGTCCGGGAAAAGAAATGAGCAATCTCAGGGAAAGGCTCCGGCCGTATGCTGGCATCGACACTGCCCAGCCGTCCACATGGCGCGGAATAATCATGCTGATTGCCAGCGCTGGTATCACGGCTATACCGGAACAGCACATGACGTGGTTTCTGCCGCTGTGCCTTGCTGTCATTGGCCTACTCGGGTTCGTTACGCGCGATCAGCCGGTCGAGCCAGGCTATCAAATTCCTGCATCATCAAACGAACTTGAGGACGATGAAATGTCGCGGGAAATGACCCTGGATGAACTTGTAAGGAAGAATCAATAATGGCGCGCCGTAGCATACCAAATGACATGGCGGCGGTAATTCA
>DEII01000094.1:0-204 GCA_002352385.1 Methylococcaceae bacterium UBA2778
AGACCGGCACCGGCAAGACGGCCGGTTTCACTCTGCCGCTGCTGCAGCGGTTGAGCGCACATTCCACAAAGAAAGAGCGACGTCCGATTCGCGCCCTGGTTCTCACACCGACCCGCGAGTTGGCGGCCCAGGTCGCTGAGAGCATCGAGACCTACGGCCGCCACCTGCCGCTGCGATCGGCGGTGATCTTCGGCGGCGTCAAGA
>DEII01000094.1:300-12596 GCA_002352385.1 Methylococcaceae bacterium UBA2778
GGATGCTCGATATGGGCTTCATTCACGATATCCGCAAGGTGCTTGCGCTGCTGCCTGACAACGGCGCGCGCCAGAACCTGCTCTTTTCCGCCACCTTCTCCGATGAGATCAAACAGCTTGCCGGCCGCCTGCTCAATCGGCCCGAACTGATCGAAGTGGCGCGCCGCAACGCCACGGCGGATCGGATCGAACAGGTGGTCCATCCGGTGGACAAGAACCGCAAGCGGGAGCTGCTGAGCCACATGATCGGCTCGCGCGACTGGCGTCAGGTGCTGGTGTTCAGCCGCACCAAACACGGCGCCAACCGGCTGGCGCAGCAGTTGGAGAAGGACGGTCTGAGCGCCGCCGCCATCCATGGCAACAAGAGTCAGGGCGCCCGCACCCGCGCGCTGGCTGGCTTCAAGCGCGGCGATGTGCGGGTGCTGGTCGCCACCGATATCGCCGCCCGCGGCCTGGATATCGATCAGCTGCCCCACGTCGTCAACTACGAACTGCCCAACGTGCCGGAGGACTATGTGCACCGCATCGGCCGCACCGGTCGCGCCGGCAAGGAAGGCGCGGCGGTTTCGCTGGTTTGCGTGGACGAGCACAAGCTGCTGCGGGATATCGAGCGGCTGTTGAAACGCGAGATCTCCAAGGTGGTTCTGGAGGGTTATGAGCCGGACCCTGCCATTCGGGCCGAGCCGATTCAGAACGGGCGCAGTAGCAATGGGCGCTCGCAGCCCCGGAAACAGGCGGAAGGTCACAGTCGGAGCCGGTCGTCACCGGCCAACAGGTCCGCGGATGCCCGGCGCCAACCCAGATCGGGCCGGCCTGCGCAGAAGCCTTCTGCGCCGGGATCCGCACGCAGGCAGGTCCGGCGTTAGTTCAGCGGCTTTCGGGAACCGTTCAGGGCGGATTGCCTGGTTTGTGGAGGCGTGGCGTCGAGCGGATGCCGGGCCTGAATCCTCTCCATCGTCGGCACCGCCAGCCCGACTCGCCGGGCATGTCCCAGGGCGCGGCGCAGTCGTGCCGGAGCGCTGCGGCCGGTGCACTTGTGCTCGGGGTCGAGATCGAACGCTTCGAGCAGTCCCTGCATCAACCGTTCCCTGGGGAGGCTTTTGCCGGTGAGATATTCCTGAATATCGATGACTTCATTGGCGATCTGCGAGGCCAATTCGATGTGGTTTTGCCACAGCTCGCTTACCGTGCCGCCGGTTTCAAGGCCGGCGATGTTCACTGTCAGGATGTACAGATTCTTGAGCACCAGGGTGAACAGCAGCTGCTCTTCATCGGCCAGTTGGCGGCAGACGATGTCGAGCGATGCCAGCGATTCGTGGATTAGCGCGGCGGCGGGGCCGTAGACGGCCGAGGGCATCACCGATTTGACGTCGATTCCAGACTTCTTGTCGAACCAGACCGAGATCACGGTTGGGTCGTGGATGTCGTGCGCCTCCCAGTCGCGGGGCAGCAATTCGTTCTGCAGCAGCCCCACGTGGCTGTGCCACTGCTGTGGAATCTGCCGCAGAATGGGGGGCAGGCTCTCTTCGCCGACGGTGATCAACACCAGTTCAGGGTCGGGGATCTGCGCGGCTTCCTGCTCGATATTCATGCCTCGCGTAATGGGGTAGATCGGATGCCCCATCCGCAAAAAACCGCGGGCGAATACACCGCCCAATTCACCGATTCCAAGGACAACGATAGGAGTCTTCATGGTCGTCGGAATGGAATGAGTTGTTGGAAACGGTTATTTTACCTGAAGTTTCGGGTCGATTCCCGAGAAGGGTGATAAGGAATAATGGGCAGGCCGAGTGTCCGCAGGAGTCGATCGGCCTGTTGCAGGGAGTCGAACCGAAAATCGGCCTGTTCGGCACCAGGCTGCCGTTCCACAGCGCGCCTGCCGCCGAGAAAGACGGTGATCGCTCCGGCCCGTCTTCCCGCTTCGATATCGAAGCGAAAATCGCCGATCACGACCACGCACTGGGGCGGGATGCCCCACGGCCGGCAGATGCAGTGGATTGCCCATGGATCGGGTTTGACCGGCCCATCGTCACGCGTGACGACTGGATCGAAATCAAGGCCGCAGCGTGACAGCATGCGTTCGGCCATCGCGCGGCTGTTGCGCGTCACGACCGCCTGTCGTAGGCGCAGGCGGTTCAGGTGTTCAAGCAATTCGGGCACGCCGGGCAGCAGAACGGCGCGTTCTGCTCCTTCCCGTTCATAGCGGTCGAGAATCCTATAGCAGTGCCGGGCGTGCGTTGGCTCCATCCGCTCGAGCGCCTCCAGTATCGGTTCGCCTTCCGGCAGTCCCATTTCCCGGCAGATCGCATCGAAATCCAGGCGCGAGTCGACCAGCGTCCCGTCCAGATCGAAAATGAAGCCGCGGACCGGCAGGCGGGGAGGGTGGGGTGAATCGAACCGGCCGGTCCTCTTCTCGACGCTCATCGTTTACTGTGCCGAGAAAAAGGAGAGGCCGTCGGAACCGGCCTGGTAGCAGATTTCGATCGGACGGCAGCAGACCTCGCAATCCTCGATATAGCTTTGCTCCGGAACGGAGAGATCCAGCAGCATGGAGATTTTCTCCCCGCATTGAGGGCAATCAAAAAAATACTCGATGACGTTCATGCGTTCATGTTAACTGTAGGGTGCGCCGTGCGCACCACTCGGCGCTCGAATTCGCTCACCGGAATTGGGCTTGAATGATTGCATTGTTTGTGGCCAAGCAGAAAGGAGCAACCATTACGGATGTACCACCTTGCATTTGGAATTGCTGTTGGAAGAGCCCCATTATCGCCAGCCAGTCCGCGATTGTGATAGTCTATGCAACAGTATGGCGATTGTCATGGGAATTGTGTTCGCTCTCCGGGTGGCTGTCGATCCCGTCCGCGCCGGCTGCGCGAACCTTCGGAGTGTGCCCGGTATCTCGATGGAGGCATTTCGTTTCTGAGGGGGATGGTTCGAGCGTGCAGCGTACCGGTTATTTGGGGCAAAGGCTCCATTGCGGCTTTAACAGCAGTTTTGAATATCGATGAGTCTGGTAAGATTATTTCTGGCAATTTGCCTGTATCAAAAGGGACCGCAGGACGTTCCGGCTTCTGCGGCCTTATTCTATTCGATGATGCTGGCCTATTTTGCCGTCGGCGCGGCCCTACTTGGTATGCAAACCGGATGGTTGATCGGTATCGGCCAAGCGGTGGTTGAGTTGGTGTTGGTGCTGGGCTTTATCTGGGGTTTGTTGGCATTGAGTCAAAAATCGGCACGCTTTCAGCAGACGGCAACAGCGCTGCTCGGCAGCGAGACGCTGATCAGTGTGGCTGCGCTGCCTCTGTTGCTCTCGGTGAAGGTAGCCCCCCAGGCCGCGTTCCCGTATGTTTTGTTGATGGGGCTGATGATCTGGAGTATGGCAGTCACCGGGCATATATTGCGGCACGCACTTTCCAAGCCATTGTCCTTAGGCATCGGGCTCGCGGTTTTGTATTTTTTGGCAACCTATCAGATCATGGCATATTGGTTTCCGCCACGGGGATAAGGGGAAAAATGATGGCAGGCTATCAACACATTCTATTGACGACCGATTTTTCGAAATGCAGTCAACAGGTCGCGCAACGCGCGCGGGATCTGGCCAACCTTTATCATGCGCGGCTTAGCCTGCTGCATGTTGTCGACAACCTTCCAATCGCGGACTCGGTTTACGGCCCGGTGATTCCTTTTGATGTGGACATTACCGACCAGCTCGTTGAAACGGCCAGAAAGCGATTGCGCGCTATGGCCGATGAACTCGGAATTCCGAGTGACAGCCAAAGCCTGGAGGTGGGGAGTCCTCAGCTGGAAATTATCCGTGTTGCACAAGAGAGCGAAGTGGACCTGATCGTGGTGGGCTCTCACGGCCGGCACGGCCTCAGTCTGCTGCTGGGTTCGACGGCCAATGCGGTGCTGCATCACGCGAAATGCGATGTGTTGGCCGTGCGACTGAAGGATGATGAATAAACGGCTCAGGTGAACGTCAAGCGTTCAAAAATCCTGAATCCTGCCACATAAGTGCCGATTGCTGAGCCGAGCGTGCTGAACAGAAAAACCAATAAGATGCGCGCAACACGGTTGTTCCACCAGCCTTTCAGATGGACCACGTCTGATTTCAGGCGGGCGAAATCGCCGACATTCGGTTTGCGCAAAAGGACTTCAACTGCCGCGGTTACCATGCCGGCGCCGATCATCGGGTTGAGCGATGTCAGTGGTGCGGCCAGAAAAGCCGTCAGAACGGTGACCGGGTGCGCGCGGGCCAGCAACGCGCCCAACGCCGATAAACCGCCATTGATCAATACCCAGTCAGCGACCAGTTGCCAGCCCAGTTCGGTGCTTCGCCAAAAGCCGAGGCCGAAACCGGCAAGGACCAACAAGACGATCAGCCACGGCACCATTTTGAACAGCCGGCCTGCCGGCGGGATTTGCTCCAGCTCCGATAAAAGCGCCGCGTTTTCCTTAGGAGCGGGCGGGGGATTTATGTTGAGTGCTTTTGCCATGCCTTTCAGGTGCCCGGCGCCGACGACGGCAAGCACGTTCTGAAAACCGCTGTTTTGCAGTTCCGCACGCAAACGCGCAGCCATGTACCGATCGCGTTCTTCGATCAACGGCGAGAACAGCCCCGGGATCTGTTGAGCGAACTGATATAAGGCGGACTCGAGCATGTCGCCTTCTTTGAGCTTTTCGATCTCCTCTTCGCTGATGGATTCTTTCGAGATGGCACTGGCCAGCAAGCCGGCCAGGAGGTTGAGCCGCTGCCACCAACTGACATTCCGGGATACGCGTTTCAGCGTGGTACCGATCTCGCGGTCGATGAGCAGGACCGGAATATTTTTGGTTTGTGCCGCATGAATCGCTGCGCGCATTTCCGCGCCCGGCTCGACGCCGACCTCGTCGGCCAGGCGCTGCTGGTAGCCGGCCAACGCCAGGTTGGCAATGACCATCGCAGTTTTGCCGCCGCGCAACACCTGAAACAGGTCCATCCTGGCTAATGCATCAGGGTTCATTATCGCCTGATGTCGGCTGGTACACAGTTCGACCGCGACGGCATCGAATGGCTCATCGGTCAATAGCTGGGTGACTTTTTCGGCGCTGGCGCGCGAAACATGAGCCGTGCCGAGCAGAGTAACGTATTGATCCCCGAGCAGGATGCGGATGAGTGGTTCCTGTTGGACGTTCGAAGCCATGGGGAATTATATGGGTAAGGGATACCGCTGCTGCGTGCCGATATGTGCGCGCAGCAGGGAAAGAGGTGCGGGAACATGCCCCGCCCCGTCAAGACGGGGGTGTTATTCTCAGATGTTTCAATCCACGCGCCCGGGAAGGCGCGAACTAACCCGAATCTTTCACAAATTATGCTTGATCTCGCTTGTCTCTTGATTCCACAAGAAATATTTCCTCAGTCGGCCGTAGTCACTGATACGCCACTCCTTCGGGAATTTCCTTGTGAAACCAATATCCTGCGCGATATCGGCGCAAAGTTATGAAATCTTCGGGCTAAAAAGCAAAATAACTATTCTGGTTGGACCTTGACTGCAGCAAGCCCTTTCGGTCCTCTTTCTGCGTCGTATGATACTTGCTGGCCTTCCGTCAAAGTCTTAAATCCGCCGCCTTCGATTGCAGAATGATGAACAAAGATGTCTTCTCCACCATCTTTCGGTTCGATAAATCCAAAGCCTTTCGAGTTGTCGAACCATTTAACAGTACCAATAGCCATTCCAAAAACCCTCGTTTCGATCTACGCGCCGGGGAAGGCGCGACCTAAAAAATCAATCATGTCACTTAATTCAGTGCGGCGCAGACAAAATAAATAGTGTTGCGGGCAGAGCGATCGGAAGATTGCCTTAACATGATTATCGAATCTGCGACAGCCTCAGTATACACGCATCTGATTGGTGCCGGTAGTATTTATCCAGAAAAACCGGCGGTAGACTTTTTCCTTTTTTTCATCGTGTTCCCGCAAAGATAAATCTCGTTGAGGCCATCCTTTCCCATGGTGGGATGAATGGACAGGATAGATAATCAGGGCCTACATCGAATGCGACAGGGTTTTTTGCTCAGCATACCCTATACAAACCATCCAGAACCAAGGCATTGGGGCTGACGGTTCCGACAATCTCCCGGCCGTTTAATACGGGAGCGCGCACCAGATTGTAATCTGCGAACAGCCGCGAACAGTACCGAATGTCCATATCGGGGTGCACGGCGATTACCGGCTTGTTCATGATTTCATAAACGTTTACCCTGTCCGGCGCCCGGTCTTTGGCCAGGACGTGCCGGGCGATGTCACCGGCTGTAATCAGTCCGTATTCGTCGTCGTCGTAGCGCTTATTGACGACCAGTACGGATGTTTTGCGCGATTTCATCTTTTTCAACGCCTCGCTGACCGTTTCGACGCCGTCGATCGTGCTGAAATCGGTTTTCATGACATCGCGTACCCGAATGACGGGCTTTTTCTCGCTCATATCTCTTCCTCGACAACAGGTGTAAGGGCTTCCATCTGATGCATGACGCCAATCGCGTCTTCCACATCGACTTGAAAAGCGATGCCGGTTCCCGGTGTAAGATCGAATTCGGCAACCTTCGAGATCGCTTCCAGGATCTTCCTGCTCAGGTGCTCTTCAACCAGAAGCAGCACGACATCGCGCTGTGTTTCAAGGGTCAATCCGAAAAACGTTTTCGATTTTCGAATGCCCTCGCCGCGCGCGTGATTGATCACAGTGGCGCCTTTGGCCCCATATTCTCGCGAGGTATCCAATACCAGCTCGGTTTTATCGTCTTCCACGAAAGCAACGATCAATTTGAAATGCATGACATCATCCTCACAAATCAGCAAAGAGTGGATGGACGTGCAAAAAACGCCCAAAGGGTGAAATAGAGTTGGTTTTCATTCTGTTTTTCCTGCCGAGCGTGCGCGCCGACTCCGCCATTCAGCGATTTGAGTGTAGCCGAGTACGGCGATGATCGGGAACAGACTGGCAAATGCAATCAGTCCGAAGCCGTCCAACATCGGATTGCGTCCGGGAACGGTGGAAGCGAGTCCCAGACCAAGCGCCGTCACCAAAGGAACCGTGACGGTCGAGGTGGTGACTCCGCCCGAGTCATAAGCCAGGCCGATAATCATTTTTGGAGCAAAGACGGTTTGAATGATGACCACGACATAGCCGACAATTATATATAGGTATAGCTCGGTGCCGGTAACGATTCGATAGGTCCCCAGGGCGATGCCGAACGAGACCCCGATGGAAACCGCCAGCCGCAGTCCCAAGGCGTGGATGGCGCCACCCGATATTTCTTCGGCTTTGATGGCGACGGCAATCAGCGATGGTTCAGCCAGCGTGGTGGCGAAACCGATGCTGGCGGCGAACAGATAAACCCAGAGATAAGCGTTCCACGGTGCGACCGATACACCCTCGGCGATCTGAATGAAGGCGGGGTCGGTCAGCTGCTGCGCCATCAGTTCGCCCAGCGGAAACAATGCCATTTTCAATCCTTCGAGAAACAGGGTGATGCCGATCAGAACATAAACGAAGCCGGCCAGAATCCGCTTTGGATGGACAATCGGCTTGCGAATGACCAGAATCTGAAAGCCGATGATGGTGGCCGCAATCGGCAGGATGTCACGGAGCGTGGCAATGAACGTTGCTGCGAGTTCGCCGGGCCATGCCATCAGATGAACATCCCATAGGCCATGACAAAGATCATCGGTGTCAGGGAGGCGAATGCAATTAAACCAAAACCGTCCACCATCGCGTTCCTGCCCTTGATGGACGTTGCCAGGCCGACGCCGAGGGCGGTTACCAGCGGGACGGTAATCGTCGAAGTGGTGACGCCTCCCGAATCATAGGCGATGCCGATAATCTCCTCGGGCGCGAACAGGGTCATCAGCACAATGCCGCAGTAGCCTGAAATGATCAGGTAATGCAGGGGCCAGCCACGGATGATGCGCAATACACCGATAACGATCGCCAGCCCGACCGAAAACGCCACGGTGAGCCGCAAACCCAGTGCGTACGATGCGCGCGCCTCGTCCGATGCTTCGATCATGCCCCCTTGGGCGGCGATTTTCGCCGCTTCACCGGCAACAGCGATGAGCGCAGGTTCGGCGACCGTCGTTGCAAACCCAAGAGAAAATGCGAAAATCAGCAGCCAAAGCACACTGCCTTTACGGGCGAAGGCATGTGCCATGGTTTCGCCGATGGGGAACAGCCCCAGTTCGAGCCCCTGCACGAACAGTGTGAGACCGAGGATCACCAGCAGCGTTCCGGCCACGAGATTGAGCACATCGGGGATCGGTTGGCGGACAACCAGAATCTGAAAGATCAGAACGACAGCGATGATCGGCAGCAGATCGAGCGTGCTGGCGAACAGCTGCCGGATAAAACGATTTCTGATTGGCGTCATGCGCGTTCCCGTTCGGGATCAACTGTTTGAGTAATTGGGTTCTGCAATGTGCGCGGAGGACCACACTGCGCTTGGGTGTATGCTTCGAAGAAGGCGCCGGCCCGTCAATGTAACGAATTTCAGCAGGAATTGCCACCGCTTTAAGCGGCCGGTGGTTCCGCAGTTCCCTCTCCTTCCGTGCCAAAAAGGGAAGCGTCCCCTTTCTTCCCCTTTCTTCGGGTCTTGCGCCGCTCCGCAAAGTTGAGAGGTAGAACAAATTTATCGTGTGGGGCGGAGAACCCGACACCAAAAGGAGCTATACTTTAAAACGAATTGAATTTTGCCGTTTTTGGAAGCCCCTGGACGCGGGGCAGCTGGCGTTTGCAGGTTTTCGTGGTGTTTGTGTCAGCATGCGCAAACTCATCGAAAAATGCCCTGCGTGGCCGGCCGACGCTATAAAACGGCGAAACTTCAGAATCAAAAGGCGAAAGAAAGTTCGCATGCGTTGCCAGCACACGGCACAAGAGGAGAGACTTTTATGAAAGAGAAAATCAGCGTAGATTTTGTTTGGACTAACCAGTCAATAAACGCTGGAGAATCCAATACAAATACACATGTACGGCGCGCTTATCGAACACCGACGGTAGAACGCCTGCGTCTGGAGGAAGTGGTGCGGGCGGGTGGCTCGCCACCTTTTCCTGATGGTGGTGGGACGTTTCGCTCTTAAGTTGAGCAAAAAACGGTGAGTTATTTATTTACAGTTGCTTAATGCTTTAAATGGTGCTGGTGTTATGGTCTGGCGGTGTGTAGAGCTTGATTACATTTTGAGGAGGAGTGATTATGCGCAAAAGTTTGTTCGTTGTGGGATTGGTTTGTTTGATGGGGACGAGTATCGTTTTCGCCCGGAACAACGACCGGGTTCGCGCGAGGAGAGGGCTGGCCAAAAGCGGCGCCGATCTGGGTTTGGTTCAGAGACAGGTATCCGCATTTCAGCCCCTTCTCGGTACATCCGGTACATCTGGTCTCCAGACATCTGACGGTGCGCCGCATCTATTCCGTACTCCCGGCACCACGTTGGTGCAAGCGCGGACCGAGGCGGACGGGAGTCTGATATGCGACGCTATTCCCACAGGCGGGGTGGATGTTTTCAATGTCAGCATTCATACCGGGGAAGCCACCGAGGCTGTATTGGTTGACTATGTCGGTCAGATCGACACCTTTGACGTAAACACCTCCGGTTATCAGGCGGTTCTTTTTACCTGCGCCGTGACCCAGGGGGGGATCGCGGTACCCTGTTCCGCCACCAAGGAGTCGCCCGCACTGGTTGGGCGGGCGATCGAGGCGGACAGCGGTTTTTCCACTTATAGCTACACTTTGGACATGCTGTCGTACTCCGGATACGCGCTGGTCGCTCCGAACACGGATACCGAGGTCAAGATCACATTGACGGCAAGTACCGGTACAGCACAGGCTTGCTGGCAAAACTTGCGTGTCGGCTTTTAGGGAATCCACAAGGGAGCGCGCGATCTTCAACGCGCAATGCGGGCCGGGGTGCACTCCTTTCCGGTAGGGAGTGAAGCGCTGCGTCGGTGCCCTTCCTTCCCAGAACGAGCCTGAGGCCATCGAAAGCGTTAACGGCTTCCTTATTAAATCCTTTGGTGTTTTATCCCCCGCCCATTGGGGCGGTCGAATACTATTGCATTGATGATGCCCCGTCCGCTTGCGGCGGGGAGATTCATTTGGGATGGAAAGGATGCCCAAAAAATGTGCTTTGCACGTCCGGTCTAACCAGGCTATTCTCAATAGCGTACGGCATCCGAGTCCAAAAAACAGGCGCTTGCCTGTTTCGAAAGCCATGCCGTCCTATTGTTCATAAAACTTGAGGTTAGAACACATTTGCCCGGCACTTCCTTTTACCATCTCTGTTCAAGGGATTGATGATGCCATATTAAAATCCCTTTTGCGAAATGGATTTTTGGGGGACTATCTCGTTTTAGAGCGAGTCTGCGGCGTGGAACATTTGCGTTTCCACACCGACGACACAAGCAGGCGATCATGGCGAGGGAGGCGTTTCCTTCGAGTAAAGCAGGACCGGACCGACCTGTTTTTTTTTGGCGGGGGCAAGGTTGCGATTACGCCGGGCGGCGGACAGCAATTGATGGTCCCTGCCTCTTTGATCCAGTCTCGATCACCGGTTGTGGAGATGCTGCTGGGGTTCGCTGTCAGCCATGCCTTTGCTCTCCAAGGGGGAGTGGTTTTGCATGCGGCGGCATTCGAGCTGGAAGGGCGCCGCGTGCTTTCATTGGGGCTGAGCGGTGGTGGGAAATCCACTCTGGCTGCGGCCGCGCTGCGCGCCGGCGGGCGAGTGGTTTCGGATGATTTATTGTTGGCCGGACAGGATGATGCTGGATTCGGGCGGGTGGAGGCATTGCGCAAGGACCTGTCCCTGCGGGCCCCGAGCCACCGATTGCTGCCGCCTGCGCTAGCCCGGCGATTGTCGGAAACGAACTTTGCCGGTGAATCCCGATTGATGCTCCAGCGGCAGAACTGTCCGGAATGCTTCATGCGGGGTTTGCGGCCGGACGTGATCTTGCAGACCACAGTGGACCGCCGCCTCAAAAAAACACGGATCACGCCCCTGACGCAGGCCGATTCCCTGTCGGTACTGATACGTTCGGCATCTCCCCTCTTTTTTTCGGCGCGTTATCCTGCGGAACGGGCTGCCATGCTGCCGGTGCTGCTACGCCTTGCAGAGACGATTCGCGGGCACCGTGTTCGACTTGGAAAGGACCTGATGGCCGCGCCTGAAACAGCCATGCGCGCTCTTCTCGATGAGCTCGTATAATGAAAACGAAAGGTGCTGGGGTGAAAAAGAAAGGCCGATCGACATTGCGGGACATTGTCCTGTTTGTACACTCGGCACGCCTGTTTCTGGAAGCCCAATGCATTCGAAAAAGCATTTTGGATCAAACGATTGCCAGGCTTCAGGCGAAGCGGCATCTGCCGCGGCATGTATCCCCTATTGAGGCTGAGCTTGCCACCCTGCGCGCCAGTCCGCGAATGGCCCGTTGGTTCGCCGTCTGTGATACCTGCCTGATCCGCTCATTGGTTCTCGGGACGTTGTTGTCGGATCAGGAGGGTGTATTCTTACATATCGGTTTCCGTCAGGGGATTGCACAAACCGAACCGGTGGAGGGCCATGCTTGGATTAGTTTTCAGGGAGAGGTGCTGCTGAATTCGGGAGTCGAGGACGCGTGTTATAAGGAGACACTTTCAATTGAGATGAGGAGATAGGTGTTGAACGAACAATTGTTGGCGATTGGTGAAATTACAGAGTTCCTGGCTTGGCCGCAATTGGCGGAGACCAAACTGGAAGACGGCAGCGGCGTGCTGCTGGATATCGAAGGTCATCAGGTGCTCAGTCTGAATGAAGCCGGGATGTTCCTGGTGAGCGTATTGCGCGACAGCACTGCCAGCACGCAGGCTTTAGTGCAGCGGCTAATGGAGCAGTTTGAAGTGGATAACGCCTTGGCGGTGAACGATGTGGAAGGATTTCTGGCAGATTTTTCAAGAATAATACGAAAAAGCCTGGATGCGGACAAGCGTTCATAATCAGCGAAATCACCTGTTGCACATCTTACCCCGCATTCGGGCGACGGTGTTAAGCGAGCCATCTATGGCAACGGAGCAATATGGGCAGCATAGTAGCCGTAATCGGCGGACATGAAAAGGCACTGCTCGGTGAACGGCTGGCTGCGATGCTGCAACGCAGTCCCTATCGGGGCGCCGCTCAAACCCGGTTAGTTGCGGATGGACTTGCGGTCGCAGTGCAAAGCATGGATGGCGACGCCAGTATGGAAGAATTGGAGTACGTGCGGGTGGCCTTCCACGGCTACATAGTGCCTGAATGAAAA
>DEII01000252.1 GCA_002352385.1 Methylococcaceae bacterium UBA2778
CCGTCGCCAACCGGTGAGTGCTCATTAAGCATCAAGCTCAGGGTAATTATACCCTGCTGGTTTGACAACGAAAAAACGCGCTTATTTTCGTCCGAGGATTGGCGCTAAGCCGGTAGGAGATGCAGGTACGCGTAGTCCGATTTGGTGAGCGGATTTGATGTGGGCGTGAAGTTCACCGGAGGGTAATGATTCTGTTTCATAATCAAAGATAGCTTTGCTCAATGCTTTGGCTTGGGTTCCTGGCCGTTCTCCTGGTGCTAACAAATTAGCTGCATCTCGAAGATGCCGGTTGCGTTTTTCATATCGATAAACCGCACCGGCTGGCTGGGTGCCAGATATCGGCAAGCATAGGCAGAGAGCCTGATCCAGCGTTGGCGTTTCACCACGCAAATATTTGGTAATCGCCTCATTCATCCATTGCCGCACATCAAGCGGCAGTCCACCCAGCGATTCGTGCAAGCTAAGCAGCTTTGACAACGCGACTTCAACCGGATTTGGCCTGGCCGGCTGTTTTTCGTCGGATTTGGTGTCGTCGTCAGAATTTTGGCTTTCTGAGAGCGCGTCTGAGCGGTTTTTTTGATGGTGCCCTTGCTCTGCCATGCCATCAAAATCATCGTTAAGCGGTGAAATGAACACAGATCCATCACCCATGGGGACGACAACAAAACCAGGTTGCTGCCCATGCTCACCGAGCGGCCCGCACTTAGCGCAGTCTATGTATCCGCACATTTCAAGCGATACCTGCTGTGCGAGGCGCGCCGGGATTATGTCGCCGATATTGACGTCCGGCAGCTCGCGGTTAGTGCCGTGCCAACTATTCCTGATCGCAATCATTTTGCACTTCCAGCAGTGCGGCTGCGCGGATGCTGCCCAATTCGATTAAGCCGCACAAAATATCTTTCAGCCGCAAGGTTTCGCCGCTTTTGAATTGCGCTTCGGCTTGAATCAAGCTGATCCGGTGGCGTGCTTCTGGTGTCAAATCATGCAGACTAATGTTTGGCATTTGGTTTCGAACTTACTGTAACGCGTTACGAAAAAGATGGATAAGCGTTTTTGGTTTATCTAAAACCCTGTCGCCGCTTGGTACGGGGTTTTTATTGCCGCGCCCTGGGCCAGTGCGTACTCCATTGGCCTTGGCTTGTGACCCGCTTTGGCGTCCGGGTTTTTGGTTTCGTTGTGGGTTCATTGTTTGAAATCGTTACAAAAGCGTTTAGCGTTCGGGTAAAGCGCCATCCCCCGGCCCGGCTTCCAGGCATTGACGCGACACGATCCGATCCCGGTACTGTCGCCTATTTTGTCGGGCTGGAAGTGTTCACAGTCGCCGCATGTAACTGGATCGATGTCCTGCAAAATGTCGGGTTCTTCGGGTTCGTCATACTCGATCAGCGGCTCCAGATCGACAACCTCGGCATATCCGCGCACTGTCTCAAGCCTGATTTCTCCGGCCCGGATGCCGGCCATGTCGTCATCCGATAACTCGGCGCACAATTGCGACCGGCTGAAATTCAAGCCCGTTACCGCCCGATCCAACAGTTGACTGACTTCCTCGTCAGGCAGCGGCTTCGGTTCTTCTGTTACCGGTAACGCTTCGAGTTCGTCATCCGGGCCGATTCGCAACAGCTTGGCGGCCTCGGCAATTGTCGCGCCTGACGCAAAGTCCACTTCGGTGTCGTTGAGTCGGAACCGCCAGCATCGGGTTGCGGCTTCTTTTTCGGCTGCGTGGAGGTCAAGGTCGTGGATGGTTGCCGTTTGCAGCTCGGCAATGATTTCGGCTTTGTGACAGCGCAGGAATTGAAGCTGTTCTTGGGTCAACTTGCTGAATGGCTCCACCATCAGGCGTCCATTCTCCGCTTCCAGAGTGAAGCCGGCACGCTGAACCGTGGTAGCGACATTCATACTTCACCTCGGTCTGGCTTATTGGTTGACCGTGACGTATTTTTCGTACAAGCTCCGGAATAACCGTCCCAACCGTCCCATCCTGCCCCAGCCTTAGAGCCATGCGGGTTTCGGGCGGGTTGGTTAGGATTTCTATCCGTCCCGTTGGGTTGGTTAGGATTTCTATCCGTCCCGTTGGGTTGGTTAGGATTTCTATCCATCCCGTCTGGAACCCGCGTCGTTACTGGGTTTGGGCAGGTTAGGTCGTTTGGGACGGTTATATCCGACCTTGTAATAATGTATGGTCGTCCCAAGCTTCCAGAAGCCAATTTCGTCACCTCGACTCCAACCTTGCGTAATGGCGGGGCCAGCCGTTTCAAGATGTTTGCAAGTCCTTTTGTGGATTGCGGCCATGCTCTCGACTTTGCCTGCCGCTCGCCGGCAATGTCTTCCAGCGCCGCCAGCAGCTCTGTGGGTTTGCCTGACCATCGGTCACGCTCAGCCATCAGCGCCAACAGAGCGGTTCCCACAGGGGACGCGTCAATCCCGGCTGCGACTGCTTCATTTTGATTCTTGCCGTAAGCCTTTATGAACTCGTCGTCATCCCAACCGAAAGCAGGTTCCGCCGCTTTTGCCCACAATGCGAAATCCGCCATACGCGGTTTGTGTTCCAGCTTTACCGAATCACGACATTTAAGCGCCATAACAAGACCATCCAAAAGTAGCGCTAGAATTTGTGGGCGCGCCTTTTCAAAGTTGGCCCAGAATGTTTTTTCATCCTGGCGGTCATCATCTCTAATACCTGGCAGGTTAAGAATGATGGATCGTTCGGCAAGATCGGGGCGGGTCGCAATGTCGTCAATTCCGTTCACGATCACCGGTCGCTGGATTTCAACTAGAACCTGTTCAAGATTGGTATACAGTTGCCGCGCGTCAATCGCCCCCCCGGTACTAAGTCGGCATAGTGCGTCAGAAATATCCGGCGGCAGCCCGCTCAGATTGTCGAGCACCACGACATGGTTGTTCACGGCGGATACCAGCAGGTCTCGAATCTCGCGCGGCGGTGATCTCAGGGGTGACGTGGAAGGATCAACCAAGCTGCGGATCACCTTACTCGTGGTGCTTTTCCCCGTCCCCTGTTCACCTTGAAGCACCAAAATGGGGTAGGGTGCCGAACCACCAAGGGCAGCCATCAGCCAGCCGATAACCAGAGGGAAATCGTTTTCCTCGATGTTCAGGAAGCTCTTTAACGAATCAATACTTGCCCCCAACAGAGCAGCACCCTTTTTATCCGTCCCATCCAACCCTTCAAGATTGGGAAATGCAGACATACCGCGCTTTCGTGTGAAGTGGATTGGCGGTTTGTCGAGCACGCGCCAGCCGTCCGCGTCAACCTCGATAGCATGCCATTTTTCATCACAAGGGTTGATGTAGATTCGATCACCCGAGTTGGCAACCCGAATATACACGTTGCATCGTTTTTTGCACCGGTCTTTGGCTCGCGCCTCGATGGTATTCATTGCGTCCGACAGTGCGTTTCGGTTACACCCCTTGTTGGTTGTCCAGTAAAAGGCTTGCGATAGCCATTCGGTGAAATCTTTCGACCGCGCCGGCCAGCACTCCGAGTGTCCGTCGCGCTCTATCATCACAAATACATCACCATCGTGATTAACAATATATTTCAAGTCTGCGGACAGCTCGATCAATATGGTTGCCTGTGACTTTTTTTTGCCGTCCGCATCCTCTGTCGAGACGGTTGGATATGGCGTTGCTTGCCCGCCCGTTTTTGTTGCCTGTGTTCTCGCCACCTCAATCTGCATTTTCACTGCCCCCAGCCCGGCAAGTGCCGCCAGGTCGTTAAAGTCCGTTGGTTTGGCGCTGGTATCAAGCCCGGTAAAGTCGGGTATGCGCCACGATCCATTTACCGCCTTGGCGGCTTCTTTAGCCGCTTCCAGGCCAGGATTTACCTCGCCCTTCCAGCAGTCATTGTCGCCGGCGATGACGATGGCGGCCTTTGGGTATTGTTTGCGGATCGCTTCGGCAGCCGACTTCAAGTTGCCGCAGTCAAAGGCAATGAAGGTCGGCATGCCGGTTGCCTCGTGAACGGTTGCGGCAGTGCTGAACCCTTCGCAAATCACCACTAAATCGGCGCCCTTGAGGCTTCCGGCAATCAGACAAAATGCGCCTTTTTTTTGCGTGCCCAGCAGAAACCGTTTTTCACCGCACGGCGCGATATATTGAAGGCCGACGATCTCCGTTCCCTTGCCATCGGCTCGTGGCGCAGTGACCGGAATCACCAAATCCTTGCCTTTTATTTTGGCGATGTGCGGCTTGATACGTTTTCTTTGCAGATATGGGTGATCTTCTGGCGCAGACTTCAGCTTGGACCAGGAAATGCGCGCGCTTGTCGCGCACTCACTCCGCAGCAGCCTTTGTGCGTCATCGCGCTCCGCCCGCGCTTTCTCAATCGACTTTCGATATTCGGCCTTTTCTTCGGTGGTGAGGTCGCTTTCAGCGGTGGCGCACCAATAGTGTTTCTCAGCGGTTCGCCAGTCACCAAAAGAGCCGGCTGGCACTCCGTCCAGAAAAAGGATGTACCAACCCGCTCTGTTTCTTTTCTTGCCGCCTGGGACGTTAAATCGGTGGATTTTCCCGTCGGCAACAATCTCTGGCTGACCAAGTCCGGCNNGCCTGAAAGCAGGCAAGTGAATCGCTCATTTTCCCATCTCCCGGAAAAGCAAGCAGGCTTGCTTGACATAGTGGCGGACTTGACGCCATTGCAGGCATTCAGGACAAAGCGCATGGCAAGCTGGCTTTGTCAGGATGCCGCAGCTATGACATCTCACGGTTGCGTTTTTTTCGTTAAGCCGGTAGAATTCGCGATACATAGTTGTTTCCATGTTGGAAATTTGGCGTCTCACGACGCGAAATGAAAAACGAACCCGCGCCTGTGATGCATCACAGGCGCGGGTTCATGTTATCTGCCTGTAACCTATCTGGCCTTATATCGATCCTGGTCGTTTACGCGATGCTCGACCACACGTCCGGCTAATGATCCCGGATGATCGGTCTTCATTTGGCCAAAAACGTATATTGGTTTGCCCTCTCTAATCCCGATCTTGAAAATGGCAAAATCTCCAAGCCGAGCTTCAGCGTCAGGATCAACAACCAATTTATCGCCTGGTTTGAATATTGAACCGCCAATATCGCCAGTGATGGTTGCCTCAAAGGACCTCGCCCCAGGCTTTCCCCCAAATCTTTTAACGTATTCTGCCTCGATGCCCGAGTTATCTTTGATTTGTGTGTTCATTTCGAATCCTCCTTGGATGAAACAGGAAGCCGCTTTTTGACAAAGATGACGGCCTCTTGAAGATCCTTGGCATCGGCCTCGATTCGCCGAACGGCTGGCTCGTCCAGCCATTCGGTGGATCGGTTACCACATTCAAAACGGATAGAATCAGCGAGCCTGCCGGCTTCCTCAAGGATGTGTTCGAGCAACTGTCTGTTGTTCATGACGCCCTCCCGATTTCACCAGAAATATTCTCGAGCTCGTCGGCGATAGTGCGAAGGCGAACGGCTGCATCTGGATCGAAAGCGCACTGGTGCGCCTGGTCACAAATAGATGATTGAAGCCATTCGAGATTCGCGCGAAGCCGATCGATCGACTTGCGGTTAAATGGGTTGGGAATGACGGATTGGTGCGCCGAGAACTGGCGCGGTTTGGTGGTGTTGCGGTTTGAATCGGCCATGGCGGCCTCCGTGTATTTAGTTGGTGTATGCGCCATATAGGGTGGCGCGGCCTCAACTACCACACACGGGTGGCTGGGATTATTCGTGCGCCGAAGCGCCTTATTTCTCCCTATCGACCGCGCCCTAAAACTATGGGCTTGCTTGGATTTCAGGCATAAAAAATCCGCAAGTCTGACGGGTGCGGTATCCGCCGTGTGTTTAGTAGTGAATCCAGCATACGCCGCCATCAACCCTGCCGTCAAGCCCACCACCGCAAAATTCTTGGCACGCGTCATGCTGACGCTTCGCGTTCCTTCTCACGCCCATCGATAAATTCTTCGATTTCGGATTCGATCCACCTAGAGCAGCGTTCCGTCAGCCGGATGGGTTTTGGCAGTACACCTTGGTTT
>DEII01000191.1 GCA_002352385.1 Methylococcaceae bacterium UBA2778
GAGGTGTCGTGGGTGAAGGCGTGAAGTTTTGTCCGAGAGCCGGATGCAGGAAATCCGCCCGTCCGGTTCGATGAGCAGGGTGTGGAAACGGAGTGATGGTTCAGCTATTGAGGCACCGCCAACCGAAAGAGGCGGAAACAGATAGGCTGAACCTTAGGCCACCGCGCCACATCTTGACTCTACCGATAGTCGCCGTTCGCTTTAGCCAGAAGAATACAGTGTGCCAGAAAATCTTACAATCGTGAGCACGGACGGCTCCTAGAATGATCGGTCCTGGCCGAAAGCAGCCTTCTGCCCGGTTCAATCCCCCCTCATTTTTTTACTCTTTCAAAAACGGCCGTTTTTGAGATGCTTTCTTCAAAGCGCTTCTCTCAGCACACATGCTCGGCCGCGCCTTGAAGTGCTGGCAAGATGCGGGCTTGCCTTTCGTGAAATGGCACGTTTTTGATAGGTTCAAAAAAACAGCGATCTATAGAGTTCCAGTTCCTCGATCTGCAGACCAAGCGCATTGTCATTGATCCCCGATCCGGATTGGGCATAGAAACCGGGCGCGATTTCTTCAAGGTCGCCACGATGCAGCATTGCGTCGAACTGGTAACGGTAGATGGTGACGGCATAACGTTGCAGCTTTCTTAGAATCCAGCGTTCCGGCTGCTTGGCCAGCAGTCCCAGCCATTGATCCACTTTCTTATTGTAGCGGACGAACACGGATACGGTTTCCCGGTCATCGATGATCCGGAATTGCTGGGCAGCGGTGCGAAATTGAATTTGCAGTGATTCGGCGTCTTTTTGCAGTTTGTTCAGCACGCCGGACTGATCCGTGTTTTTGACTTCTCCGAACAGTGCATTGAAGTAGGTTTTGAAAGTGTCCGGAGACTCGATATCGCCGGTGAATCCGGTCAGCAGGGAAACCGTCGTTTGCGTACTGATGGATAGTAGACCCGGCGGTGTCTTCGATGGCGGCACGAAGACCACCACTTGTCCCGGATCCGGGCGTCCTTCGCGGTTGCATCGCCCCGCCGCTTGTGCGATAGAATCCAGTCCGGCAAGCGCCCGGTAGACCACCGGGAAATCCAGATCGACCCCGGCTTCGATCAATTGTGTGCTGATGACACGAACGGAATTGTCTTTTTTCAGTCCGGATCTGATCTGTTCTATGACCGTCGATCGGTGCTCCGCGCACATCAGTGCCGACAGGTGATAGGTACCTTTGGGCATTTTGTCGAATAACTCACGGGCGTCTTTTCGCGTATTGACCACGCAGAGCATGGATTCATGCTGCACCAGTTGATCCCGGATGTCGTCCCAGCTGAATACGTTGCTGAAATCGGCCGGCAAGTCATACTCGACACGTTTTAACGATGCGTAATAGCGCTCCGGCCGATGAACGATTTCATGACTGTGCATCCCTTCCAGCAACTGCCGGCCGAACGGGTCTTTTTGCGGATCCAGGCCGGTGGGTGTGGCTGTCGACAGTACGAAGCTGACGCCATAATATCGCTGCAGCAGTTGCATCACATGGCGGATGGGGTTGAGATGCTCGGCCGGCAGCAGCTGGGTTTCATCGATCACGATGACACTGTTGACCAGGTTATGCAGCTTGCGACAGCGACTTGTTTTTGCAGCATACAGCGATTCAAACAGCTGCACGGTGGTGGTGACGATCAACGGCGCATCCCAGTTTTCCGTTGCCAGTCGGGACCAGCTTTTTTCCTTCCCGAACTGGTCTGCATCGGTATTGCTGTGGTGTTCGACCAGAATGTCGCTCAGCGGCTCGAAGATGTTCCGAAAAACGTTCGCGGTCTGCTCGATAATGCTGGTGTAAGGAATGGCGTAAACGATTCTGCGCTTGCCGTGTTGGACCGCGTGCTCCAGTGTGAACGCCAGGCTTGAAAGTGTTTTGCCGCCTCCGGTGGGAATCGTCATAGTGAAAATACCGGGCGGACCGTGTGCGGATTGCCGGGATTGTTTCAATAGTTCGCTGCGAATCTCATTCAGTTTGGTGGGGCTGGTGTTCGCCTGGAACGCTTCCATATGTCGGTTGAAGCACTGTAATAACTCCTCCATGCTCACCGAGTGCATCCGTTTTGCCGCATTGCCAAGCGACATAAAACGCTCCGTATCGAGAAAATCGGCATCCACCAGGCAGGAAAACAACATGCGAATCCACAGGTGCCCGCCGTCCGGATCACCTAAAGGCGCGGTCGATGGCGGATCATGCTGCAAAACATTATCAGGTATGGCTTCCGCCAAAGCTTCTTTCAGCAGAGATTCGTCGTCGATGAGTATTTCACGCAACCCGCGGCCTTTTGCCTGATCCGGTTCGTAATCCGGCAAGCCGGTGTGATGTCCTGCTATCAGATAGGCCATCACTGTTCCCCAGCCCCCCCGATTGCTTGTGGGCATGAACGGCCCCCACCGAGGCATGGGATGTGTTTCGGGTGGCTTCCCCGGTGATGTGGGCGTCAGGGGCATACCCTGAATCGTGCCGGATATACGTCTGAAAAGCCGGCCGGTATTTGCCTAAATCATGCCAGCGCCCGGCCAGTTCCGCCCAGTCGGCGCCAATTTCCCTGGCGAATTGGGCCGCCAGTTCGGCAACCTTCTGCAAGTGCTCTTCCAGATCATGTATCCGGTATTTCCCGTCACACTCGGTGACATGAGCAATATATTCATTGGATTCAGCCATCGTCGTCTCTTTTCCTTCTATTGAAAATGCCAGGTTCATCTGAACACTTGCCACTCTCTGCAACGCTCGGTAGGCACTGTTTCATTGCCATGAAGAATAGCATCAGAAAAACGTAATGCAGGCTCGATGAAAGCGGCGAAACGCCCCACCAGCCATGCTGGATGCGTCGTTGCGCCTACCTATGAAAAATACCTACAAAAAAAAGTTGCTTTTTATTTGAACATGACCTACACTTCTTTCAGCAGCAGTTTTGTCTAGCGGTTCCGGTAGTTCCTCGCAGTGTATTCAGCAGATCTTCCCGTAATTCCTCAGCATTAATCTGCTGCACCAATACATTGTTAATTTATAGATAGGGGTAACTATCATGGCAACAGGAACAGTAAAGTGGTTTGACGACAGCAAAGGTTTTGGATTTATCGCTCCATCTGATGGCGGCAAAGACGTATTCGTCCATCATAGCGCCATTCAGGGCAGCGGATTCAAGACATTGGCAGAGGGCCAGCAGGTGACTTTTGACACCGAAGCCGGTGCAAAGGGACCCAGCGCGACCAACGTTGTTCCACAGTAGACTGCTTAGGTAATTTAACCTGGGAAAAAAGCCCCGCCATTCGGCGGGGCTTTTTTGTTTGTTGTCCTGGCGATTGTAGCGGAATACGGCGCGATTGGACTTGACCCTGGACTTGCCCGGTGGGATTGGGGGGAACCCAGTAGCATCGAGTCCGCGTCAGGTTCTCCGTGCATCTAATGATCGCTGCTGCGCCTGAATTTGCCGTGGCGCAGGAAATGGATCGATTGCGCGATGACATCGTCGTCCGCCATGATGAAGGTGTGCGTCCCCGGAACCACCAGAAAATCGGCCATGCCCTCCAGTTTGGCGCTCTCCACCGAGACTTTGCCGTCGTCTTCGCCGGGAATCAGCGATGCAAACCAAGCGTCGAAAAAGCTGTAGTAGCTGCCGGCGATGATCCCGAGCGAATAGTCGGCCGGCCCCAGCTTTTCGGCCAGGCTGTCGCCGTCCGTACCAAGCTCCAGTGCCGCCGGCCCCATTAGCCATTGGTAGAGGAAGTTCTGTCGAAGTGCGTCGGCGACTTCGCTCCCATGGTTGGGCGGGCTGATCATCACAACGCGTCCAAGGCGGTCGATTGCGCGGCCGGCCAGGTAGTATCGCAGCACGATGCCGCCCATGGAGTGGGTGACGAAATGAATCCGCTTTGCACCCACGGCTTTGCATCGATTGATCCCTTCTGGAATCACTTCGATGGCAAGGCGTTCGATTGTTTTTTTGCGCGAAGGGTAGTCCAGGTTGACGGCATGGTATCCTGCGGCTCGCAGGGTATCGGCCAGTTTTTCCATAGAGCGCCAGGTTCGGGCGAGGCCATGCAACAGAACCACACACTCTCCGTTCCCCAGCGATTGGGATTCCGATGCATTGGGAGGGTTGCCGAACGCATCGAAAGAGAGGCCGCTGAGCAGAGCAATGAGTAGAATCACCGTGCGGCGGCAAGTGTCTCGAAATGACATCGGCAGTCGCCCACGTACCGGAAGGCCTGACCGATTCGATCGGAGCATGATTCGACGACTTGAAACGTTTCGGTTATTGCGTGGGTTTGCTGAAAACGAAGTCGGGCCGCTCCCGCCGGATGATGCTGAAGATGCCGGGCAGGAAAATGAGCCCCACCAGCATGGTTGCGCCCCCCAACGCTGCGAACAGCAGGTCGGCCCGGTTTGAAAGCAGGGTCATCCCGGTTCCGTAGGCCACCGCCGATGCGAGAATGAAAATCCAGTTGAGCCAGTTGACCGCGGCAAAGACCCGCCCTTTTTCACTGCGGCGAGGCCGCGCCTGGACGAATGCGAGCAGCGGCACCGAAAAGAAGCCGGCGGCGGCACCCAGCAGGAAAAACAGGATGAAGGCCGAGACCCTGACGCTTGTCGACGCAAGCGGAATGATGCCGGCGGCATCCAGCATCTCCGGTGAGTGCTTGAGCTGGTTGATCAACTCGATTTCATCGATGGTCGGGCTGTGGGCCGGAATCAGCGGCACACCCAGCAGAAAGAGGACCAGTGCGGCAAGCGCCGGTACGATCAGTCCGATTCGTACCTTGCCATGGGACAACCGCCCGACGATGGCGCTGCCGGCGGCGATGCCGATCGATATGACGGCGACCATCAAACTGGTTTCGAAGTTGTTCAGACCGAGCTGCAAACGCCCGAATGCGTTGGTGGCGGTGAGGGCGACGCCGCCGACGAACCAGAACCACGAGTAAACCACCATCACCCGGGCCATCAAAGGATCCTCGCGGAAGATGTTGACCAGCGTCGGCACCACGCTGACGAAAGACTTCATCGAGATCCGCCGCTCGGGAGCGGTCGGGGGATTGCGGGCGATCCCCAGTGACGTGAGCGTTCCCAGGACAGCGATGGAGACGGTGACCAAGCCGGCCAGATAGAGTCGGTCGGCCAGCAAATCGGCTAGCAGACCCGCGAGCGCCACCCCGAAGATGATGGCCAGGAACGTTGTCATCTGCGTCAGGCCGGTGGCGGGCGCGAGATCCGCTTCGCGTACCAGCTGTGGAAGTCCGCCGTATTTCGGCGGACCGAAAAAGGCGCTCTGTGTTCCCAGCAGAAAGGTGACTCCGGCGAGCAGCCACAGATAGAGCGGCGCCTCGCGCGACTCGATGGGCCCGGTGGATATCATCAGGAAAGCGCCAACGCCCAGCAGGGCGATGATCACCTCGGCGATTTTACAGAGCACCATCAGCCGGCCTTTGCTGAAGCGGTCGGAGATGTCGCCGGCCAGACCGGAAAAGAGCAGAAACGGCAGTGCGAACAGAAACTGGACCACGGCCTGGAACTCCACGCCGGCTAACAGAAAGCCCACCCCCAGAAGCAGAACCAGCTGCTTGAAGACGTTGTCGTTGAATGCGCCCAGTGCCTGGGTGCCGAGAAAGCTGAGAAATGATCGGTTCTCGAATGGCAGCGGAGGCGGCTCATTGTTGATGCGAGTAGCAGCGGCGGGGGTGTCAGTGACGGAATCGGTCGTTCGGTCAGTCATAGTTTGCTGTTGCGTTATGGCGCTACGCGAAATGGTGCGCACATCGCACCTACTGCCTGCTTGCATCACGGTGTTAACCGTAGGGTGCGCCGTGCGCACCACTCGGTGCTTGGAATTGCTGCAATCCATCGGCGGTGCTGGACTTTCTCCCGCCGACCGACTACGATGCCGGTCGAGCGAGATTTGGTGCCGGGATCATTCCATGCCGGCACGATCGGGTATTATACGGGAGGGAGCGTGTCGTGGCGCGCATAGGAGAAAATAATGCGCAAGGCCGCTTTGATCTTCAATCCAAAATCGGGAAGGCAGGCATCTGGACAGATGCTGCCGCAGGTGCTGGCTCTGCTGCACGACAGCGGCTTCGACGTCGAACCCTGGCCGACCGAGGGACCGGGTGACGCCGCCCGTTTGGGGAGAAGAGTGGTGGAACACGGCGGCATCGAGGTGGCTTTTGCGATGGGGGGCGACGGTACGATGCGCGAGACGGCGGCGGGGATTCTAGGCAGCGAGGTTGCTTTGGGCGTGCTGCCCGCCGGAACCGCCAATGTTCTGTCGCTGGCGCTCGGAGTGCCGCCGGATGCGCGTCGGGCGGCGCAGCTGCTGAAGGGGGCTGCTGTCAGCGAGATCGACGTCGGGCGGATCGAGAGCGAACCCTTTCTGATGATGGCCTCGGGCGGAATCGATGCTGCTGTCATGGCGCATCAGCAGGCCGCACTCAAGAAGCGCTTCGGCCGCGCCGCCATGGCGACAGCGGCCTGCATCGAGTGGTGGCGCTATCCGTATCCACAGATCGCACTTCGTATCGACGGCCATAACGAGGAACGGGCAAGCTTTTTCGCGGTGTGCAATATCCCTTTCTACGGCGGTCGTCAGCGACTGGCGCCGGCCGCCGACTGCCGCGATGGACTCCTCGATTTGGTGCTGTTTCATGGCCGTGGTCGTACCGCGACGCTGGGTTTTGCACGCGACCTGATGTTGGGGCGTCACATGCGCCGCCCTGACGTTCAGACGCAGAGGGTTCGAGCTGTCGAAGTGCTCGGTCCTGCAGCAGTCGGTGTCCAGGTCGACGGCGATGTTCTGCCGCTCAGGCCGCCGCTGTGCATCGATCTTCACCCCCACCGGCTGCGGTTGCTCACCCCGTCGGGCTGATTTATCCCAGGCTTTGCCTTTCAGATTGAAGAGCATCCTGACATTCATTGGATGTTAGCGCGAGCCGCTGGATGAGTTCTTTCAGAAACTCCTTTTCTTCCCGGATGATTCGTTCATGTATTCCGTAAGGGTAGCGAGGAACGCAGGCGGCAGCGATGTCCAGACAGTAATCGAGCATTGTTTCATTGCGGCGTCTTACCGCGTCTTGATCCGATCGATTCGGATCCCGGTCGAACACGAGGTCCCGAAGCCGTTCGAGCAATTCAGGCGGCGGTCTTCGGTGGGCGAACCGATCCAAAAAATCATTGGCATCTTCCACACTCACCGTGTGTATTCCGGCACCGCGGTCCAGCTGCGCGATGTGTTCGATCGTATACCGGTAGAGTAGGTTCAGCTCCGGTTCCTGGTTCTTACCATCCGCCCACATGACCTCGATCAGCGGAATCAGATCCAAAAACTGGACGTCGATGGATTTCAACCCGAAGTCTCGACTCAAAATCTCCAGTTCAGCTATCGATTAAAGTCTAAGGAAATCCAACAAGTCTATAAGGCGCTGATTATCGGAGTGTTTTCTGTTTTTATTTGTCCAGAAAGTCTAATAAATACATTGTAAGCCAAGTACATGTACGGTATCGTGTACGGTATCGAAAGCGATAATAGCGTGGATACCGTACAAAATGCTTACAGACCGCGCCGTGCGTGCCATACAGCCTGCGGCTAGGCCCTTTAAGATCACTGACAGCCAGGGATTATACCTTCTCGTCACCAAGTCTGGCGCAAAGTGCTGGCGTTACGATTACCGCTTCCTCGACAAACGCAAAACACTTGCAATCGGCACATATCCTGATGTTTCTCTACGACAAGCGAGGGAAGCGCGTGACGAAGCCAAGCGCAAACTGAGAAACGGTATCGATCCCGGCCTTAAGCACATGCCTGGTGATAACGAAACATTCCAGGCCATTGCTTTGGAATGGCATAGTAAAAACGCTGATACATGGAAGCAAACCACGGCGACTCAGATTAAAAAAAGGCTTGAGCGGCACATCTTTCCGTGGATTGGAAATTATCAGATAAACGAAATTAAAGCGCCGCTGTTGCTTTCAGTTTTGCGGCGCATTGAGGCAGGTGGCAGCGCCTATCTTGCTAATAATATGCGGTCGACTTGCGGACGTATCTTTCGTTATGGCGTGGCGTGCGGATATTGCGATCGTGATCCATCTGGCGACCTGAAAGGTGCGCTGTCTCCTGCCGCCGGGAACCACTTCGCGAGCATTACCAATCCACGCGAACTCGGACAGCTGCTGCGCGATCTGGATAATTACCAAGGTACTTTTATTGTGCGCCAAGCGTTACGGTTCGCGCCTTACGTTTTTGTCCGTCCCGGAGAATTAAGGAATGCCGAATGGTTGGAAACCGATGCCCCGGCGAAGGAGTGGCGAATACCTTCTCGAAAAATGAAAAAGAAGCGCCCGCATATCGTTCCGCTGAGCGTTCAGGCGATATCGATTATCGATGAAGTGAGGCCATTAACCGGTGACAGCCGATATCTTTTCCCGAACATTCGGAACATAAATGTTCCGTTTAACAATACAACGTTCAATAGTGCGCTTCGACGAATGGGATATACCGCAGATCAGCTTACCGGGCACGGTTTTCGCTCGACGGCATCGACGCTGCTGCATGAACAGGGATGGGGCTCGGATATTATTGAAAGACAGCTTTCACATTTGGAAGGCAACAAAGTCAAAGCAGCATATAACTATGCTGAACACTTACCCGAGCGCCGTAAGATGATGCAGGCATGGGCCGATTATCTTGACGGACTGAAAGCCGGTGCCGATGTTGTCAACTTCAGAGTAAAATAGTTTACGCCAGGCTAGGGTAGCCCCCGAAAGGCGGGTACTCGCACCCGCCTTGCCTGGTTCCATTCTGCGAGACAAGCACGGGCGAGGTGTTTATGAAAAAAGATCACTTTCTTGATCGATTCCTATCTGCCGTGGATAGCGGCGAAAATCCAACAGACGAAGACTTGCGCGCGGTTGCTGACGCTTTGCGGAAGCAAAAGGATGAAAACAAACCATTTCTGACTGCATTCGACTACAAGAAAAATCCGGGTCGCAAGCGCCAACAAACAATTGGCAAGCTTTCAAAGAAGCAGTTTCCGATTGTTGAGGAGATCATACAACGCATTGACAAGCACGGGGGCGAAGACAAGGCGCCTATCACAAAGATCATCAATGACGTTGCGGACAAATACGGAGAGAAGCGCAAGACGG
>DEII01000153.1:0-6395 GCA_002352385.1 Methylococcaceae bacterium UBA2778
AATGCCATGCCAGCCGATTACAAACCCGGATCGTGAAGGTGCTTAATCACCGGGTGCTTCACGGCGCCTTACCAAGGCTTGAGCCGTGTGCGGGGAAATTCGCCCGCCCGGTTCTTAGGGGGCTGGGTGGCGGTAACGTCACCCGGCTACCCGACGGGGGGGAGCCTGGCTGCTGTCATCAGCGGTGTCGGCTTTATCCTGGCGCTGTTCGCCTGCGTGGTGCTGCATGAAATGGGCCATGCGCTGACGGCGCGGCGCTACGGCATCCGCACCCGGCACATCACCCTCCTGCCCATCGGCGGCGTCGCCGCCATGGAACGGATGCCCGACGACCCGAAACAGGAAATCGCCGTGGCGCTGGCGGGCCCTGCGGTCAACCTGGTGATTGCGCTTGGCCTTTGGCTGGGGCTCACAGTGAGCAATGTGCTGGTGCCGGTGGATCAAATCAGCCTCACCGGCGGGCCATTTTTGGAGCGGCTGATGGCGCTCAACATCATGCTCGCCCTCTTCAACCTGCTGCCGGCTTTCCCGATGGACGGCGGGCGGGTCTTGCGGGCAGCGCTGGCCATGGGGATGGATCACGCCCAGGCGACCCGGAAGGCCGCCGGCATAGGACAGGGCCTGGCCCTGTGGCTGGGTTTCTTGGGTCTGCTCTACAACCCCTTCCTGATCTTCATCGCCCTGTTCGTGTGGATCGGAGCTGCTGCCGAGGCGGGAATGGAACAGATCAAATCCGCTTTGTCCGATGCGGCCGTAGGCCGTGCCATGTTGACCGATTTTCAGGTCATGTCGCCCGATGATCCTCTTTCCCGCGCCATCGAACTGACCCTCGATGGCAGCCAGAAAGAGTTCCCGGTGCTGGCGGACGCGGTCATGGTCGGGGTGCTTGGTCAGGCTGAACTGTTGAAAGGATTGCAGTCGCAGGGAGAGCAGGCCCGGGTTGGCGACTGGATGGAACGGGAGATTCAGAGTGCGGACATCGGCGAGCCACTGGAAAAGGTACTGGAGCGTTTGCAGAACTGCCACTGCCGCCTGCTTTCTGTGACTGAAGAAGACAAGCTGGCCGGTATTGTCAACCTCGACAATATCATGGAGTTGATCAAAATCCAAACTGCTCTGCAGGAACGGCATGGGCAAACAAAGTCGGGAGCTTGAATCATGAAAACCATTTTATCGGCTTTTTTTTGGGTTAGCCTGTATCTGGCGCTGGTGCTGGCACCGCTGGCAGTGCTGTTAACAGGAGAGGTACCGGCCGGTTCCGGGTTCTGGTGGGACTTCTCCATGGCGCTGGGGTTCTCCGGCATGGGCATGATGGGCGTTCAGTTCTTTCTTACCGCCCGTTTCCGGCGTGCCAGCGCGCCTTTCGGGATCGACATTATTTACTACTTTCATCGTTACCTGGCGGTCATGGCTTTCGTCTTCATTTTTCTGCACTTTCTCATCATCCGCATCGACAATGCCGATGCTCTGGGGTCGCTCAATCCCCTGCATGCCCCCTGGTAGATGACCGCCGGCCGTGCAGCGATGTTGCTGTTTGCACTGCTCATCATCACTTCGCTGTGGCGTAAACCGCTGCGCATTCATTATGACGAATGGCGCATGCTGCATATCGGCCTGGCGGTAGGGGCCTTCCTGCTGGCACTGGGGCACATCGAGGGCGTGGGTTACTACATCGATGCGCCCGCCAAGCGCTGGCTGTGGACCGGATACACTCTGTTCTGGCTGCTGCTGATCGTTTATGTGCGGCTACTCAAGCCCTGGCGGATGCGCAACAGACCTTACCGGGTGGCCGAGGTAAGGCAGGAGCGCGGCAGCAGCTGGACCCTGGCCCTGGAGCCGGACGGCCATAAGGGGATGCGCTTCATGCCGGGTCAGTTCGCCTGGCTGACGCTGCGGGCCTCCCCCTGGCACATCAAGGAACACCCATTCTTCTTCTCTTCCAGCGCCGCTCGCCAGGATCGGCTGGAGTTTACCATCAAGGATCTGGGGGACTTTACCCGCGCCATCAAGGATACCCGGGTCGGGGAGATCGCTTACCTGGATGGCCCTTATGGAGTGTTCAGTGTGGACCGGCGCCCGAAAGCACCGGGTTTTGTTTTCATCGCCGGAGGGGTTGGTGCCGCGCCGATTGTCAGTATGTTGCGCACACTGGCGGACCGGCAGGAGCAGCGGCCGCTGTGGTTCCTCTATGGCGGCGACCGCTGGGACGATGTGATCTTCAGGGAGGAGCTGGAAGCCTTGAAGGAACGTCTGGATCTGCGCCTGGTGCATGTGTTGAAGGAGCCGCCAACCGACTGGCCGGGTGAGTCGGGCTTCGTTATGCCAGAGCTGCTGCGGAAGATACTCCCCCGCGATGCGAGGGAGTATGAGTACTTCCTGTGCGGACCCAAGCGCATGAGTGATGCGGTGCAGCAGGGACTGCATGCCCTGCGTGTGCCGCTGAGTCAGGTCCACTTCGAACTCTTCGATTTGGTTTAGGAGGGAGTCATCATGCGCGAACAATGGGCCAGAAGAATTGCACGCCTCACGGGACAGCTGGTACTGCTGTTGGCGGCGACATTTGCCATTATCCAGAACCCGATCGAAACCCCTGACACCGCGGAAAGCAGGCAGGCTCCACCCTCCAAACGCCTGGAATCGATCGTCCTCGATCCGAAACGTATCAACGCGGGGCGCCAGGTCTACAAGCAACAGACCTGCGCGCGCTGTCACTCCATCACCGGCAAAGGCAATCTACGCAACCCGCTGGATGGCGTCGGCGCAAGGCGCAGCGCCAAAGAGTTGCGTGACTGGAGCATAGGTGCGGATGCGCTGCAGAGGGAACTCCCCGAGCGTGCCTTCAAGCTGAAACAGGCGCATAGAGAACTGCCGGGCGACGATCTCGACGCCCTGGTCATCTACCTGCAGAGCCTGCGCCCCGGATAGCGTCAGAAAGCTTGTGTGTGAGCAGTTGCTTTCAAACCGTGTAGTGCCGGTGGCCATCGCCGGCTCCATAGCCTTCCTGTTGCCGGTCGCTCCGCTGCCCAACGCTCGGGTGTACGTCAGTGGACACGTCACTCAGAGACATCTGATGCACGCCGGACTGTGTTTCAACCAGACGGCCATCGCCGTCATCACCCTGCTGTTTCTCTTCGGCGTGGCAGGATGAGCTGGTTCAACGCCGGATGGTTGTTGCTGGATCTGGCTATCATCGCCATTTTGATTCCGACTGTGATTCTGCAGCGGCGGGAGTCGGGGGCGACGCTGGCGTGGATTTTGGCCATCGTTCTGGTTCCGTTCCTGGGCCTGCTGGCCTTCTGGGTTTTTGGCACCACCCGACTGCGCCTGCGACGCCGCAAGCGGCGCAGAATCGAGGCGCGGCTCGCCCCGGCGCTGGATAAGCTGCACGCGCAATCATCGACTAAGCCGCCCGCGGCGGATGACTTGCCATCGCTGCTAAAGCTCGCCGAGAAACTGGATGAAGCCGGGCCGCAGCTCGGCAACAAAGTGGCTTTGTTTCGGCAGGGTCCGGCGGCTTTCGATGCCCTTGAAGCGGCCTTCGACCGGGCGCGTCACCATATACACCTAATCTACTACATCTGGGAGCCGGATCGCACAGGCGTACGTTTGCGAGACGCCTTAACGCGGGCCTCCCATCGCGGCGTCGAGGTGCGACTGCTGCTGGATGATGTGGGTTCGCGCAAGGCCCGGCGGAGATTCTTCAAGGTGTTGGTGGAGGCCGGTGGTCGGGTCGAACGCTTTCTTCCTGTCAATCTCCTGGGCCGTCAACTGGCGTTGAATAACCGCAACCACCGCAAGATCGTGGTGGTGGACGGCGAGACCGGCTTTACCGGCGGCATGAATGTCGGTGACGCCTATGCCGGACTGGGTGAACCCTGGCGGGATTTGCATGCGCGTATCTGCGGTCCGGTGGTGCATTCGTTGCAGGAGCTCTTCTGTCAGGACTGGTATCACGCCACCGGCGATGATCTGGTGAGCACGGCTTACTTTCCTCAAATTGCAGGCAGCGAAAATGTTTGGGCGCAACTGCTTGCCAGCGGTCCGGCGGACGAACGCTGGCGTGCCATTCACACCCTGCTGTTCGCCGCCATCAATCTGGCGCAGCAGCGAGTGTGGATCGAAACACCTTATTTTGTCCCCGATCCGTCCATTGTCATGGCTCTGCAGACGGCTGCGTTGAGAGGCGTGGATGTCCGGCTGCTGCTGCCGGGGCGTTCCAACCACCCGCTGGTGCTGCACGCCGGACGTTCTTTCCTGGATGAAATGCTGGCCGCCGGGGTACGGGTGTTTGAGGTTCAGGACGGCATGCCTCACGCCAAGACCGTCACTATCGACAGCGTTTTTTCGACTCTGGGCTCCGCCAACATGGACCAGCGCAGTTTCCGCCTCAACTTCGAGGCCAACCTGTTTTTCTTTGGTGCGGAAGTCGCTCGTGAACTGGAGCGGGATTTTCTCACCTTCTGCGCCGAAGCACGGCAGGTTACATCTGTGAACCGGCAGAGCATTTCCCGATACGGACGGCTCGCCGAAGGTGTCGGCAGGGTGTTGGCGCCGCTGTTGTAGCTCACCGATCCATCAGTAATAAAAGGTTCGAGAAAAATGATCAATACAGTTTAAATATTCGACTTTTAGAGGGCGGAATTCTCTGTTAATCTGAACTTTGAACTTGAAACGAAAATGACGGTGAAAAAAGGAGAACGACATGCAAAGATTTAAAAACATTCTTCTGGTACTGAATCCTGAAACAGAGGGGACGGCAGCCGTGGACAAGGCCGCCTATCTGGCACGGCGGAACGGGGCACGGTTGACACTTTTCTCGGTATTGAAGGAACCTCCGGGTCTACAAGGTTATAGTGAATCCGTTGCACAACGTCAGCTGGCATCGGCTACTGCCGACCGCAGGGAATGGCTGCGAGGACTCATAGTACCCTTCCAGGATGACAGTATCGATGTGGTGATCGATATGGTGGTGGGTATTCCCTTCCTGGAAATCATCCGCCAGGTACTGCGCGAACAACACGACTTGGTGATCACAACGGCGGAAGAGAAAAAAGGCATTCGCGCACGTCTGTTCGGAGCCACCTCCATGCACCTGATGCGAAAATGCCCCTGTCCCGTGTGGGTAGTCAAGCGGGCGCAGACGCGGCCTTATGCCCGCATCCTGGCGGCGGTCGCCCCCTCTGCCCATGACCCGAAACGGGATTCGCTCAATCCGATGATCCTGCAACTGGCCGCCAGCATGGCGCGCAGGGACACGGCAGAGCTGCACATCGTCCATGTTTGGCATCTGTTTGGTGCCGATCATGCGCGCAGCCACGGCCTGAGCGAGAAGGAACTCAAGGAGGTAAAGGCGCAAGAGGGGACGCAGCATAAACAGCGCTTGGATTCCCTGTTGGGCCGGGTCGATGTCGCCGATCTAAAGCCACACCTGCACCTGATCGAGGGTAATCCCGATGAACGTATTCCGAAACTGGTGGAAGTGCAGGGTATCGACCTGCTGGTCATGGGTACGCTCAGCCGCACGGGAATCGCCGGTTTTTTGATCGGCAACACAGCGGAAGAGGTGCTCAATCAGGTGGATTGCTCGGTGTTGACGCTCAAACCTGAAGGTTTCGTTACGCCAGTGACCCTCGAATAACCGGATGGCCGATGTTTATCCGAGGGAGATTGCGCTCCACGAGAAGTTGCAGCAGTTGTCGATCGAGGCGGGGCAATGCCCGTTGACCCTGGGCGATGGCTTGCGCCGGATGGCGGCAGGGGTCAGTGGTTACGGGATTCCTCTGCTGCTGTTGTCGTTGCCTGGTACTCTGCCGATGCCGACAAGCTTCGGGTTGAAGTCTCTGGTGGGAACAGTCATCACCCTGCTTGGTCTACAAATGTTTGTCGGGAAGCGCACTGTGTGGCTGCCGCGCCGGTTCACCCGTATCCGCTTGCGCCCCGATTGGAGCCTGCGGGCTGCCCGCCTCGGAGAACGCTTTCTTCCCAGGCTCGAACGTTTCGTCAAGCCCCGTATGAACTGGATGAGGTATCGCCCCGGCATCTCCCTGCTGGGGTTGGTCGTCATGTTCCTGGGTCTTGTATTGGTTTTGTCGGTCATCCCCGGAACCAAAATGGTTGCTGCCTTTATCCTGCTCGTATTGAGTATCGGCCTGATCGAAAGCGACGGCCTGCTGACACTGCTGGCGGCCCTGGCGACCGTGGTGATGGCGGCACTTTTCGCAGAAACCATCTATCTATTGGTCATCTGGCTGACTACATGATGTGGGCGCACGGAAAACCCGTATTCATTGCCGCGCCTCGAAAACGAACGAAAATCCGATGCAATCTGCAACACTCATTTCGTTCCATGCCCTAGGAGGCTGTCCGAGAATAGACTGATCTACTGCGGCCAAGCC
>DEII01000153.1:6448-38694 GCA_002352385.1 Methylococcaceae bacterium UBA2778
CTCGCTACGATCGCTATTCTCGGATAGCCTCCTAGAACTCCATGTTCGCCAGTTCCACCGTGACTTGGAGCTGAAACAAAAATGACGGTAAAAAAAGGAGAACGACATGCAAAGATTCAAAAATATTCTTCTGGTTTTGAATCCTGAAATTGAGTGGCCAGCAACACTGCATAAGGCCATCTCTCTGGTCAGGCGGAATGAAGCACGGTTGACACTTTTCTCGGTATTGAACGAGCCTCCAGGTATACAAAGTAATAGTCAATCCGCTGCACAACATCTGCTGGCATCGGCTGCCGCCGAGCGCAGGGAATGGCTGCGAGGTCTAATGAAACCCTTGCACGAAGAAGATCTTGACGTGGTGATCCGTGTCGTGGTGGGTATACCCTTCCTGGAAATCATCCGCCAGGTACTGCGCGAACAACACGACTTGGTGATCACAACGGCGGAGGAGAAGAAGAAAGGCATTCGCGCGCGTCTGTTCGGAACCACGTCCATGCACCTGATGCGAAAATGCCCCTGTCCGGTGTGTGTGGTCAAGCCGGCCCAGACGCGGCCTTATGCTCGCATCCTGGCGGCGGTCGCCCCTGCCGCCCATGACCCGAAACGGGATTCGCTCAACTCATTGATCCTACATCTGGCCGGCAGCATGGCGCGCAGGGAAGCGGCAGAGCTGCACATCGTCCGTGTGTGGCGTCTGTTCAGTGAACGTTATGTGCTTAGCCACAGCATGACCGAGGAGGAGCTAAAGAAACTAAAGACGCCAGAGGAGATGCAGCATAAGCAGCGCTTGGATTCCCTGTTGGGCCGGGTCGATGTCGCCGATCTGAAGCCCCACCTGCACCTGATCGAGGGTAATCCCGACGAACGTATACCGGAACTGGTGGAAGCGCAGGGTATCGACCTGCTGGTTATGGGTACGCTCAGCCGCACCGGAATCGCCGGTTTTCTGATCGGCAATACAGCGGAAGAGGTGCTCAATCAGGTGGATTGCTCGGTGCTGACGCTCAAGCCTGAAGGTTTCGTTACGCCGGTAACCCTCGAATAACCGGATGACCGGTTTTTATCCACGGGGGATTACGCTCCACGAGAAATTGCAGCGGCTGGCGATCGAGGCGGGAGAGCGCCCACTGACGATGGACGATAGCTTGCACCGGCTGGCGGCCGGGGGCAATGGATACGGAATTCCACTGCTGCTGTTATCGTTGCCCGGCGCTCTGCCGATGCCAACAAGCTTCGGGTTGAAGGCTCTGGTGGGAGCAGTCATCACCCTGCTTGTTTCGTTCCATGCGCTACGGCTCCTTGTTTGCCAGATCCACCGTGACCCGAGCAAGACCCGCCGTGACCCGGGCCAGGCGCGGGCAGTCGATCTTGGCCGGTGTATCGGCGCCGGTGTGGTAATGGGGATAGCGGAACGGCGCGGTGTCGGTCACCATCAGCGCGGGGTAGCCCTCCTGCCAGAAGGGCCAGTGGTCCGACCAGTAGATTCCCCCCATCCATCCGGGTGCGGCGATGCCTTCCGAGGGAAAAGCGGTGTGGCGGCGGAACGAGCCGAGGCTTTGCTGCACCAGAGCGCGCGAGGAGAGGTTGCCGACGAAGGCGATGAAGTCGCCGGTATCCGGATAAGAGAGCAAAATCATCGGCAAAGGGTAATGCTGGCTGCCCTCGGCATCGACATAATAGCCGATGGTCTCCAGCGAGAGCATGGCAACGATATTGTCGCCCCGCTCGCGTGCCCGGCGCGCATAGACACGGCTGCCCATCTCCTGTGAATAGAAGAAAGGCGGCTCTTCGTTGACAAAGGCCACGAAGCGCACCGTGCGCGCGGGACGCTCTCCTTTCAGCAGGCGGGCGATCTCCAGCAGCGCAGCCACGCCGCTGGCGTTGTCATTGGCGCCCGGGGAGTCTTGCACGGAATCGTAATGGGCGCCGATGAGAACGACCTCATCCGGCCACCGGGTTCCGGTGATCTCGGTCTCCAGGTTGCGCACGGTTTTCCCCTCGGCGGTATATGCCTGCGCGGTCACCGGATAGCCTTGTTTCCGCAGCGTCTCCTCGATATAGCCGGCCGCTTTTTCCAGGGCATCGTGGCGCCAGACGTTCCTTTCGCCGATAGCATCTGCCAGTACCGTCACATGCCGCTCGAGGCGGTCCCGCAGCAACCGTTCATCGGCGCTGAGGGGAGGCAGGACGCCGGAATGGGAATCGCCGGGCATGTCGGTCATATAGCAGGCACCGCCGCCCAGCAGGAGAACGAGGGTCAGGGTCATCCCCAGCCTGGTGGAGAAGGTGCGTTTCACCGGGCTCTCCCGACAGGCATCAGGTAAAGCGGGGCTTCGCTTTCGGGCAGATCGATGATCTGTTTTGCGTCCCTGTCGGAAAAATTGTGCGCAGTCATTCCCCGCGAAAATCCCCGCCGGCAAAAGCCGGCAATACGACCAGAGTGCAAAACACGATCAGAGCGATGCCGATGGCCAACAGGAGCCCCATACTGGCCAGACCGAGATGAGGCGCAAAGGCCAGGCTGACGAAACCGCACAGGGTGGTCAGGCCGCTGAAAAAGACTCCGCGGGCGGTGCTGGTGCGCAGCAGGCTGGTATCTCCGGGGCGCATATGGCGCAGCCGGTGAATGATATGAATGCCGCTGTCCACGCCCATTCCGAACAACAGCGGGACGGCAATGATATTGGCGAAATTGAAAGGGGTGTCGAGCACTACCGTTGCCGCGCCGGTCAAGGTTGCGGCCAGCAGCAGAGGGATCAGCACCAGGACCGTATCGCGGAGATTCCTCTGCACCAGCAAGAGAATCAGCGTAATGGCGGCGAACGCGCCGATCAGCGCCTGCTGGAATGCCTTCACCACTTCCCTACCGGTGGCCAGATAGATCGCAGGGAGATCGGTGGCGTGGGGTGCGACCTGCTGCACCTCGGTGACGAATTCCCGCAGGTTTTCGAAATCGTTCAGGTCCTTGGCCGGAAACGTCATGATCCGGTAGATGCCATTCTCGCTCAACCAGCGGCGCAGCAACTCGGGAGGAATCTCGTCGAGGGTGACCGGACCCGCCTGCAAGCCGCTCAGCAACAGATTCATGGTGTCGGGGAGAACGTCGAGCAGACTGGCCTGCAGCCTGTCCGTCAATGCCTGTTGCTCGGCCGGAGGCAGGGACTCGAGTCGGGTCAGCAGTCGGCCGATATCCTCCTCGAGCCCGGCGAGCACGGTTGTCAACGGCCCGTCGGGGCGGCTTTGCAAACGGGTTCGGATGGCCTGATCGAATTCTTCGAGGGCATGGATATGCCGAGCCGCAGGGTTTGCCCGGGGTGGCGGAAAGCGGGTCGTATGCAGTCCTAGTATCAGCGCCAACTCTTCGATCACCGCAAGCTTTTCGTCCTGCTTGTCCGGAATGAAATCGAAGATGGTAACGGCGGCTCCCACGGAATCGAGCTGTTCCAGCCGTGCGGCGGTTTGCAGGGCTTCGGCCTTGTTCGGGGCCAGGATCGTCAAGGTCATCGGAGAGGTCTCCTCGGTCGTCAGCAACTCCTTGAACGTGGAAACCGATTCCAGAGAGGGGTCCCGCAAATTGATCGGATTGAAATCGAAGCGGACCTGGGTGAGAAGCATCGCCGCGCCGATTGCCAGCAGATAGCTGAACCGGCGGATCAGCGTCCTGTGGGCCATTGGAAAACGGTAAAACCGACCGGGAAAGGCGATGCCGATACTTTTTTCGGTCAGCCCCAGGGGCAGGACTTTCAGCATGGCCGGCAGCACCGTCAAGGTAACCAGCAGGCCGATAATCATTCCACTGCCGGCAATGATGCCGAGTTCCGACACGCCGGCATAGGCGGTGGGTACGAAGGCGTAGAAACCAGCAGCAGTGGTGACGGCGCACAAGGCGATGGACGGACCGACGCTGGCTAGGGTTTGATTCAAGGCCGATGCGCGCGCCATCTTCTGGCGCAGCAGTTCCCGGTAGCGCAGGCAGAAATGGATGGCGTAATCGACGGCCAGGCCGATGTAAAGGACCGCGAAGGCGATGGAAATCAGGTTAACCCGGCCCACGGAAAGCGCCGCGAAAGCTGCCGTGAAAATCAGCCCGATGACCATGCAGACGAAAGTGGCAAACGTCATGGCGGGCGAGCGCAGGCCCAGCATCAAGACCGTACAGACCAGTATCAGCGAGGCCAGGGAAGCGATCGCTGCGCTGCGGCTGACGCTTTCCAGTTCGTCGTGTTCCAGGGTGATTTCCCCCGTCAGGCGGACCCGGGCGCCGGGGAAACGCAGTTGAGCGTCGTCAGCAATGGCGCGAACCGCCCGCAGGGATTCTTCGGCCGGCATCAAGGCCGTGTAGTCGAGAATCGGCTTGACCAGGATGAACCGACGGTTGGTCAGGAGATCCTGCTCTTTTCCGAACATCAACCGTTGCCACGAAACCGGATAATTCCCGCCGTACAGCGTGGGCTGGAGTGCGTTGCGGATCTCGGCGAGCAGGGGGGCGAGATCCACCGGCAGTTCGATATCCGTCGTAGTGATCGCAGACCCGACAATCGACAGCAGACCGTTGAGGCTGTTGTCCCGCGAGAGTTTGCCGATAAAAGGCTGCGCCTGCGCCAGGTTGACGGCGAGCTTTTCCAGATCTTCGAGATTCAGATACAGCAGCCCATGGCGTTCGAAATAAGGGCCTTCCCCGGGGATGTAATAGGAGACGACATGGCCTGCGTCGCTTTCGAGGCGGTCGCCAAGGTAGGACAGGAGCCGTCGGGTCTGTTCCGGCGTTTCGCCGCCGACCACAACCAGAATGGCCTGGTCGTCCTGGGGAAAGGTTTCGATCAGACGTTTGCGGTCCTGTTGAAAAGGCAGATCCGGCGCAAGCATCTGGGTGGTGTCCGTGTTGATCCCCAGGTTTTCGATCGTATAGATCAGACTGGACCCGCAACCCGCAACGAAAACGAGTATCAGCAGCTTCGGGTATGCCAGCAGCCTGCGTTCCAACCAGGCCAAGGGCCTGGCCAAGCCTTGTCCGAACAGCTTCATCGGCTGGGCACGACCGCGAGCAAGCCCTTCAAAAACGTTTTCGTGATCTGTTGCATAGCCCCTCTCAATGAAAATGCACTGTAACCGTACCGCTCGGCGAAGAAATGCCTATGCATCCCTGCATCGCGGAGACTGTCGCCTTGTGCGACACCTTCTCGCAGCAGAGAGAAAAGCGCCAATCGCCCGCTCGTAGTCCGGCTGGCTCATTAGAAAACCGCTGTTGTGGTCGCTCCTCATCCTGACAAAGAATTTTGGCTCATTGGCCGCCCGAAATATCTTCTCTCCGAGACGGAACGGAATGATCTCATCGTCGGGGCTGTGCAACACCAGTACGGGACACGCCACGCGTCTAACGTGGGCCGCGATATCGAAATCATAACGCAGAAAGAGCAATCGGGAGAGAACAGGGAAAACCGCATCGGCCATATCTCTCGCCGAACTGAATGTGGACTCGAGAATCAGCCCTCCCGGCCGAACCTTGGCGGCCAGCTCCGCCGCCACCGCGCCGCCGAGCGAGCGGCCGAACAGGATGATCTCTTTCCGATCGAGCCCGCGCTCATCGGTCAGGTAGAGCCAGGCTGCCTTTCCATCTTCATAAATCCCATCCTCATCCGGTTTGCCCTGGCTCTTGCCGTAACCGCGGTAGTCGAAAATAAAGACATTCAGGCCAAGCCGGTGAAAAATCGCAATGGAGGTGCCGCGATGTGAGATATTGCCCGCATTCCCGTGAAAAAAGAATAGAGTCTGCTTCGATCCATAACGGGGAATGTACCAGCCGTGCAGGCGCACGCCATCTTCGGTATCGAGGAAGAGATCCTCATAGGCAAGACCCCAGTCGGTCGGTGTCTGGTCGAGCGTTGCGTCAGGGAAAAAGATCATCGACGGCTGCTGCAGATACATACAACCATTCAACAGGGCCAGCCCGAGCAGCAGGAGCAGGATGTTTTTTATCATTCGGTTTTTCATGCCGCCCGGCGCTCGGCCAAAGCAAGGTTCATAGAGTGCCTGTTGGCCATCCTCGATTCCAAGTCGTCGTTGCCCACGGCGCCCGCGCTACTGCGAAGGTTCCGGCCCCGCTTGCACCGTCGTTCCAAACTTGCGTGCCTGGAACATGAGGCTTTCCACGCGAATGGAACGCGCCGGGGAGATGGGAAGACCGGCGGCGCGCAGCGCCCGGGCGGTCCAGACATTGCAGGTGTTGAACAGATGATAGCTCTCCCTGGACAGGTAGAAGCGGCTGTTTCCGTACAGGCCGGGACCAAGCGACTTGGCATTGCCGGCCTCATCCCTGGCGAAACTTGCCGCAATCGTGCGTGACAGATGTTCGAATCCGGCAGAGGACAACTCGATGCCGATGACCTCGCTGTAGGGAAAATAGGTCGCCACGGGGCCGTCGAAGCCGACGATGTGCAGGACGCTGTCGGTCGGCAGCAGGCCCGCTTTGAGGGTGATGCCTATGTGGGGATCCGGCGCCTGATAGTAATCCCGATCGCCCCAACCCACCTCCAGATATTGTGCACCGGGAAAATCCCCGAGCGGTGGCCAGACGCTGTCAGGGAGCTCGGCGCGCGGCAGCACGATGCCGGCGAGGCAGAGGATGCAGATTCGAAGCCAGTTCATTCCAGCAGTGTCATAACGTTACTGCTTTGCTTATTGCAGGCGCTTGCCGATACCACGAGCCATGTTGGTCTCTCCGGCACCGTTGGGGTGATTGCATCAGAACACAATGATATCTCCTGCATGCAATAGCGGAACCAAGACGCCGGTCAGGCTGAAATAGCCATTCGAAAAAAACGATCGATAATCCATGAAAAAACGAATTGTTTAACTCATTTTAGGCAAGTAGAATTCTTAAAGTAAATATGTAGGTAGTGCTCAACAGGAAATGCTGGGCATGCCTGCATGCAGCACATAAAATATTGATTGAAGGGTTTAAATTCTGCCATGTAACTACGGTAGCATTACTTGTTTGGCACTGGTCTGTTGATCGGGTCGACACCGCAGCAGACAGCCGACGCCGCCCAGGGACATCAGCGCGTCGGCCTGTTCCACCACTTCCACCGGGCGTTCCAGCTGGCCGGCCAGGCGCAGCAGCGCTTCCCTGATATCCATCGGCCGCACGGAGGGTTTGCCACACCGCGGGCAAAGGGACGTTTCGGGCGGCTCGGCGCCGATGGCTCGACAGTCCGTGCAGCTCCAGCCGGGATCGGGCTGATAGCCACCGGCCATGACCAGTGTGTCCACCTCACCCCAAAGCAGCGCATTTAGTGTGTCCGCCGAACCCGCGACCGCCAGGTTCTGGCCGCGGAGTCCTTCGATCAGACGCTCGGCAACCGACCGGGATTCCTGCTCCTCGTGTTCGATAAAGCTGGACAGGGTCGCCATCACCACGTCGTCTGGCTGATCGTGTTCGTCCGCCGGGATCATATTCACCAGCTTGTCCGCCAGATCTTCGGGCAGGGCGTGGCGGACATGCCGGATGGTGTCGGGGTCGCCTGCCAGAACCAGGTGGGTGTGGCCGTCGGCGCGCATCAGCTGTTCCAGGACTGCGATCTTTTCGCGCACAAACCGATCCCCGCGGTGCGCCTGGTGAACCTGATAGTGGGTGCGGGCCCATTCCGACCCCACACGCATACGCAGCTCCGGCTGGTTAATCCAGGCCCGGGTTGTCGTCGCGCCCAGGTTCACCTCCAGGATGCTGGCCCGCTCCGGCATGGCGAGCAGGACGACATAGCGGTGGTAGTTGTCCTTGAGTTCCACCAGGTGGTAGATGTTGGGCGTGGGATAGATCGCAATCCAGTTGGGCAGGGGGACGGCAAACTGCATCGGCAGCATGAAGGCGCCGCCGAAAATGCCGCGCACGAATATGGCTGCCCCCTTTGCATCGGGGAGTAGGTCGGTGGTCAGCCAGGCCTCGATCTTGCCCAAGGCCTCCTCGAGATCGGCGAGGTCGTCGCCCTTGAGAAGGCGCCGCAGGATACGGGCGCGGCCATTCAGCGTTTCGCGCCAACTGGCCGGTCCGTCTGCCAGGTTGAGATAACAGCTGATAAAAGGAGCGTCCGACTCTTCCACGCTGGCCAGCAGGGTGATGTGCTGTTTTAGTTCGTCGAGGGTGGTCAGATTTGTCATATCGGTATCCTCTTGCGTTGGATGAGACCTCATTTTTCACCGTTCATGAAGCTGAAATTCTTGCGGGTGGTGAGTGCGTAACCGGACAGGCCGAGGAAGGTCGCGCCGGTGGCGAGCGTGGATGTTTGCGTCCGACTCGCAGCAATAGTGACTGGCGTGTTCATGGTTTGTTTTCTGTTTGGTTTGCTGATTAGTCGGACTGTGACTATAGCGCGCCCGATATCGGCGGGCGGCCCTGTCTAAGCAAGGTTTGCTGACGGCCGATCCTGCGCGCCACGGTACGCCCGGCGCGATCGGTCGCACGGTCGATGGCGACGTACAGGTCGGCCTCGATATCTTCGATCACTACATCGGGCAAACCGGCCAGCACCACCTGCAAGTGGCAGCGTTTATCCTCACCACCGCGCGGGCCGTTAATGTCTGATAGCCGCATCACAACCCGCTGAATGTGTTCGTCACAGCTGGTCAGGGCGAAACCCAGCCGCCGTTCGGCATGGTTGCGCAGGGCGTCGGTCAGGGAAAAATTGCGTGCTTGGATATCAATCTGCATAGGGTTCTCCTTTAGGATTCTGTTTCTACTTAACGTGTAGTATGCTAGATGAGTTTGACAGCCAAAAAAAGTCGATTATTATTGTTGTTCGCTTCGAGAATTACGAAGCAACGGTAACCTGATGGTCAACTACAAGCATCTGCACTACTTCTGGGCGGTGGCCAGGGAGGGCGGCGTCGCCCGCGCCAGTGAACGGCTGCACCTGACACCGCAGACGATCAGCGGGCAGCTGAGCCTGCTGGAGGAGCATCTTGGGGTGGAGCTGTTCACCCGGGTCGGACGCAATCTGGAACTTACCGAGACCGGGCGGCTGGTGTTGAGTTATGCCGACGAAATCTTTTCGCTGGGCGGTGAGCTGGAAGAAGCGATTCATCAACTCCCGGATGGCCGTCCCAGCCTGTTCCGAGTTGGCGTGGTCGATGTGCTGCCCAAGTCCATCGCTCATCGTATTCTCAAACCCGCGCTGCAGATGCCTGAGCCGGTGCGAATGATCTGCCGCGAGGCGAGTCTCGATACGCTGTTGGCGGAACTGGCCGTGCACCGCCTTGATCTGGTGCTGGCCGACCGTCCTATCCCTCCCACGGTCAGTACCCGGGGCTTCAGTCACAAGCTTGGCGAGTGCGCGGTCAGCTTCTTTGCCACGGAGAAACTGGAAACGAAGCTGACAGGCGATTTCCCCCGCTGCCTGGATGGCGTACCGTTGCTGTTGCCCGGCAACGGTACCCAGCTGCGCTCCAGCATTGACCGGTGGCTGGATAAACAGCACATCCATCCACGCGTGATTGCCGAGTTTGATGACAGTGCACTGATGAAGGCCTTTGGTCAGGAAGAAGCGGGTGTCTTTATCGCACCAGCCGCTATCGAGGCAGAGGTGGAGTGGCAGTATCGGGTGAGCGCGATTGGCCGGGTCGATGCGGTGAAAGAGCATTTCTACGCCATTTCCGTCGAACGCCGGGTCACGCACCCTGTCGTCTCTATGGTGGTGGAGGCCGCCCGCGAATCGCTGTTTGCCGATGAATAGTGATAGGATGAATGATTATGAATAAAGTAGTGAACCCTTACCCCGAAGTGAAAGCAGGCGTCTATCACGTGCCCCGGGAATTTTAAATCGGAGATGCAAATGATGAACGAGCCAATGAAACGCATTGGATGGGGTACTTTGTTGCTGATGCTGACCCTGTTTCAGGCAAACCCGGCGCTGGCCCGGCGTGATGAGCTCATACAGCACGATGTCGAGGCGCGGATCGCGGAGTCTACGATGCTGCGAGGCGCCCGGATCGAGGTACACGTGGAACGATGGCTGGTGGTTCTTACCGGCGAGGTTCGGCTCTATGAGCAGAAACTGATCGCTGATCGCATCGCCTGGACGACCCCGGGTGTGTTCGAGGTGGACAATGAAATACGGGTCGTGCCGAAGGCGCCGGTGGCCGATGCGGCTATCGAGTGGAAGATCAGGGAGATCGTGAACACCGACGAACGCTTCCGCGCGGCGGGGGTGATGGTCAGGGTCGACAATGGTGAAGTCCTGCTCTCGGGCAGCTTTGTCGACTTCCGCGATCCGTCGAGGCTGAAACACAAGGTGGCAGCGATTGAAGGGGTAATCGCCATCAAGATCAGTGCAGCGTTCCTTATTGCTCCCGGTCAAGCGGAACCGGGGGCAGCGTGAGGATGCATCGACAGAGAGCGTAACTGAGTCATGCCCCCCGTATTTAGCGACGTCTTTACGGAAATGGCTGTGCTGCTGTTGCTGGCCGCAGTCATCGGCGCGATCGGTGTGCGGCTGCGACAGCCGCTGATCGTCGCCTTCATCGCGGTAGGCATCCTGATAGGGCCGTCCGTCCTCGGCTGGGTGTCGGCAAACGACCAGGTCGATCTGCTGGCCAAACTGGGTATTGCGCTGCTGTTGTTCGTTGTGGGGCTGAAGCTGGATCTGCACATCATCCGCACCATGGGGCCGGTGGCGTTGGCCACCGGTCTGGGGCAGGTCTTTTTTACCTCTGTGGTCGGCTACTTTATCGCCATCGCCCTGGGGATGATCCCGGTGACCGCCCTCTACGTGGCGGTGGCGCTGACCTTCTCCAGCACCATCATCATCGTCAAGCTGTTGTCCGACAAGCGCGAGGTAGATGCGCTGCACGGGCGCATCGCCATCGGCTTCCTTATCGTTCAGGATATCGTGGTGGTGCTGGTGATGATTGGTCTGACCGCGCTGGGCGAGGCCGGCGACGCCGCCAGTCTGGGCCGGGAGGCGATCGAGGTAGTGGTCAAGGGTGGCCTGTTCATCGTCGCCATCGGCTTGTTGATGCGCTATGTGTTGACGCCGCTGCTGCACCAACTGGCTCGTTCGCCGGAGCTGCTGGTGCTGTTCGCCATTGCCTGGGCGGTGGCCCTGGGCGCGGGGGGCGCACATCTGGGTTTCAGCAAGGAGGTGGGCGCCTTTCTCGCCGGTGTTTCGCTGGCTTCCACGCCCTACCGCGAGGCCATCGGCGCGCGTCTGGTGAGTCTGCGGGATTTTCTGCTGCTGTTCTTTTTTATCGATCTGGGCGCCGGGATGGATCTGGCAACGCTCGGCGTACAGGTGGCGCCGGCCATTCTGCTGTCGCTGTTCGTGCTCATCGGCAATCCGTTGATCGTCATGATCATCCTGGGTGCCATGGGTTACCGCAAGCGCACCGGGTTTTTGGCCGGTCTGACGGTGGCCCAGATCAGCGAATTCTCCCTGATCCTGGGGGCGTTGGGCCTGAGCCTGGGTCATATCGAAGCCGACACCATGGGCCTCATCACCCTGGTGGGGTTGATCACCATCAGCGCCTCCACCTACATGATCCTGTACTCCCATCCCCTCTACGAACGGATCTCCCCCTGGCTGGGTGTGTTCGAACGACAGCGGGCGCATCGGGAAGATGCCCGGGATTGGAATACGGAGGAGAACGGATACGACGTCATCCTGTTCGGTCTGGGGCGGTTCGGCTCCGGGATTGCACGGGAACTGCGGCAACGAGGCTATCGGGTGCTCGGCGTGGATTTCGATCCCGAACTGGTGCGCCGGCATGAGGGAGACGATTATGCGGTGCGCTACGGCGATGCCGAGGACCCGGAGTTTCTCGCCACCCTGCCGCTGGGGCGGGTGCGTTGGGTCTTGAGCAGCGTGCGCGAGATGTCTGTCAATCTGGCCCTGCTGCATGGCTTGCGCGATCATGGTTACAAAGGGCGCGTGGCGGTAACGGCCCACACGACCTTCGATGCCGGGCAGTTGGAGCAGGCCGGCGCTGACCGGGTGCTGATCCCTTATGCCGATGCGGCCGCCGAGGCCGTTGGCAACCTGTTTGGTGCGAGCGGCAAGCAGCCAATCGGGGCGGGCGACAGGAAAAACGCTGAGGGTATGATATGACGATGCAAATCCAATTCCTTGGTGCGGAGAGTTTACACCCCGCAAGTCGGTGATAATCCATTGGCGGAGCGGGTGGTTGCGTGCCATGCTGTTTGCCCTGATGTGGTGGGTACTCACTGATGGCGCCATGGATTCATGGCTGGTTGGCGCGCCGGTGGTACTGTTCGCGACCTTGGTCAGCGTGATGCTGCTGCCCCCCTTTTCCTGGTCCTTGACCGGGATCGTACGCTTTGTTCCGTTTTTTCTCTGGCGCTCCCTGCACGGAGGAGTGGATGTCGCCAGGCGAGCACTGCATCCCCGGCTACCGATCTCGCCAGGGATGGTTAACTACCGATGGCGGTTGCCGCCAGGCCTGCCCCGGGTGGTCATGGCGAATACGGTCAGCCTGTTGCCGGGTACCTTGAGTGCTGAGCTGCACAAGGAATACCTGCGTGTTCACGTGCTCAACAGACGGGAGGATTTCTTGTCAGAACTCGAGAAGGTGGAGCAAAGGGTGGCCGCGATGTTTGCCTTATCTTTGCCTCCATCCGGAGGAGGCAAATAAAATGAAGAGATTCAAAGATATTTTTTGCGTGGTGGCACCGGGGACGGGATGCAAGCCTGTGCTGGAACGCGCGGTCACGCTGGCTGAAAACAACCAGGCGAGCCTGACGGTTATCGATGTGATTGAGCGCATACCTTCCGGTATAAAAATGCCGAAAGGCGGTCCGATCTTCGCCGACCTGCAGGCAGCAACGGTCAGAGCGCATGAGCAGGAGATGGACTCCCTGATCGAGCCTTACCGCCAGCGGATCGACATGCAAGCCAAGGTGCTGATCGGCATGCCGTTTCTGGAAATTGTTCGAGAGGTACTGCGCAACGGGCGCGACCTGGTGATCAAAACTGCCGAAACCTGCGATTGGCAGGGGCGGTTGTTCGGCAGCGACGATATGCACCTGTTGCGCAAGTGTCCGTGCCCGGTATGGCTCATCAAGGCCGAAGCGCCGAAGTCCTTTCAGTGCATCCTGGCGGCGGTGGATGTAGACGATGGGTACCCGCCGGCGGAGCTGACATCAAGGCAAGCGTTGAACCGGCAAATCCTGGAAATGGCCGGTTCCCTGGCGCTCTCCGAGTTTGCCCAGCTGCACGTCGCCCATGTCTGGGAGGCGGTCGGCGAAAGTGTCATGCGCGGCGCCATCATGCATACGCCGGAGGAAGATATCACTGCCTACGTCGAACAAGTGAGACAGCACCGCCAGGGCAGTCTGGATGCGCTCATGCGCGAGGCTGGCAGCACCTTGGGGCATGATGCCATGGATTATCTCAAACCCCGGGTGCATCTGGTACAGGGCTGGGCGCGCCAGGAAATTCCTGCGCTGGCCAAACGCATCGACGCCGATCTTGTCGTCATGGGCACTGTGGTCCGTACCGGGTTGGCCGGATTCATCATGGGCAATACCGCGGAGACGATTCTCAACCAGATCGGCTGTTCGGTGCTCGCGATCAAGCCCCCCGGTTTCGCAACGCCGGTCATGCTGGAGGATTGAACACAAATGCAGACCCTTTTCCTCGTAATGGCGCTGTTTCTGCTGCTCAATCTCGGTGCCGGGATGTGGCGGGTACTTCGCGGTCCGACCGCCGCCGACCGCATGTTGGCCGCGCAGTTGTTCGGTACCACGGCGGTGGCCACGCTGCTGCTGCTTGCCCAGGCCTATGGCAAAGCGGCGCTGCGTGACGTGGCGCTGGTGTTTGCCCTGTTGGCGGCGGTGACGGCGGTGGCCTTTGTGCGGCGGGCCTGGCCGCACCAGGAGGCAGACCGTGACGCCGGGTGATTATCTCGCCGTGGCACTGCTGATCGTCGGCGGCGTCTTCTTTCTAGCTGGGACCGCGGGCCTGCTGCGCTTTCCGGATGTCTATACCCGTCTGCATGCGCTGACCAAGGCCGACAACGTCGGTCTGGGACTGGTGGTGGCCGGGCTCGCCCTGCAGGCGGAGTCCTGGGCTGTGGCGGGCAAGCTGTTGCTGATCTGGTTGTTGGTGCTGCTCGCTGGCGCCAGTGTCGCCCATCTGGTGGCCCAAGCGGCGCGGCAAAGAGGCATCAAGCTGTGGAAGCGGTGACACTGTTGCAGTGGGCATTCGATGCCGTGCTGGGATTCGCCTTGTTGTGGCTGGCCTGGCGGGCGCTGGCGAGCCCGGACCTGTTCCTGGCCATTGTGCTGTTCATCGCCTTCGGGCTATTGATGGCATTGGCCTGGGTGCGGCTCGATGCGCCGGATGTCGCCCTGGCCGAGGCGGCCATCGGCGCGGGTCTGACTGGCGCTTTGCTGCTGGCCGCACTGGCAAGGCTTGAATCAAACAATGAAACAAAGGCAGCCCATGAAAAAGACCATGAACCCGAAGTCCATGACTGAGAGCGGTAAAATACGGACACCGTTTCGGTTGTTGCTCATGGTGCTCCTGTCAGCTCTGGCGGCGGGGCTCGGTTATGCAGTGTCGACTCTTTCATCGCAGTCCCCCGGGTCGGGCGAATGGGTGGCGGCAAACCTCGAAACCAGCGGTGTGAGCAACCCGGTAACCGCGGTACTGCTTAACTTCCGTAGTTACGACACCTTGCTGGAGATGGGGGTGCTGTTGGTGGCGCTGCTTGGGGTCTGGTCACTCGGCGGTATCCCGGAACAGCGCGAGTCATCCCCGGGGCCGGTGCTGGATACGCTGTCGCGCCTGCTGGTTCCGGTACTCATCCTGGTTGCCGGCTATCTGCTGTGGGTTGGCGCCCACGCGCCGGGCGGAGCCTTTCAGGCCGGTTCGGTGCTGGGAGCGGCGGGGGTGTTGCTGTTGCTGGCCGGTTGGCGTCTTGACGCAAGGTTTGCGGGGCTGCCATTGCGCATTACCCTGACGACGGGCCTAGGGGTGTTTGTGGTGGTGGGTGCCGTGTTGATGCTGGTAGGCAGGCGACTGCTGGAATATCCGCCGTCATTCGCCGGAGCGCTGATACTGCTGATCGAAGCGGCGGCTACCTTGTCCATCGGCATGACCCTGGCTGCCCTGTTCCTCGGCAGTCGGCCAGAGGCGGGGCCAGATAGATGAGCCATGTTTTTCTCTATGCGCTGGTCGGAACGGGGCTGTTCACCCTGGGTCTGTACGCCCTGATCGTTCACACGCATTTGCTGCGCAAGATCCTGGCTATCAACGTGATGGGTAGTGGGGTGTTCCTGGTGTTGGTGGCGCTGGCGGCCCGTGCCCGGGGGGCAGCGCCAGATCCGGTGCCGCACGCCATGGTGATTACAGGCATCGTGGTTGCCGTCTCGGCTACGGCTTTGGCTCTGGCGCTGATGGTGCGGGTGAGAGCGGAGACCGGCCGGGCCGAGCTCTCTGAAGAGCGCCCGGAGTAACACCCGTTGGCGCTGACGATGGCAGCCATCCCCTGGGGTGTGATGGCCATTTTGCTGCCGCTGGCGGGGGCCATGGCCTGTTTTTTATCGCCGCGGCGCGCCAGCCCGCTGGGTCTGATTACCGCGCTCGGAGTAGTCGCTTGCGCGGCTGGCCTGGGCTGGCAGGTGGCGGAGCAGGGTGCGCAACGCTATGCGATCGGCGGTTGGGGCGCGCCGCTGGGTATCGATCTTTACGCCGACGGCCTGAGTTTGCTGATGCTCATGGTGACGGCCGTGGTGGGTCTGGGCATCAGTGTCTATTCCAGCGGCTATTTCAATCGTGAAAAAGCGGTGAATTTTTGGCCACTGTGGATGTTCCTGTGGTCGGCGCTGAATGCCCTGTTTCTGTCCGCGGATATATTCAACCTCTATGTCACCCTGGAACTGCTGGGACTGGCAGCAGTGGCGCTGGTGGCGCTGGCAGGTGGCGCGGATGCCTTGACCGGGGCCATGCGTTACCTGCTGGTCAGCCTGCTGGGGTCGCTGGCATACCTGCTGGGTGTTGCGCTGCTCTATCACAGTTTTGGCTGCCTGGACATCGCGCTTCTGGCGGAGCGGATGGAACCGTCACCCGCGGTCATGGCAGCCATGGGGCTGATGAGCGCCGGTCTGCTGCTCAAGACTGCGCTGTTTCCGCTGCACTTCTGGTTGCCGCCAGCCCATGCCAGTGCCCCGGCGCCGGTGAGCGCGCTGTTGTCGGCGTTGGTGGTAAAGGCGTCGTTTTATATTCTGCTGCGTCTGTGGCTGGATGTCTTTCCCGTGACCGCTGCTGGACTCGGTCAGCTACTGGGCCTGCTCGGAGCGGCTGCTGTCCTCTGGGGCGGGCTTCAGGCGCTGCGCCAGACGCGGCTCAAAATGCTGATCGCCTATTCGACCGTCGCGCAATTGGGTTATCTGTTTCTGGCTTTCCCTCTGGGGAGCAATGTCGCCTGGCAGGGGGCTCTTTATCTGCTTTTATCCCATGCCCTGGCCAAGGCGGCCATGTTCATGGCGGCCGGAAATATTCTGTGTTTCGGCGGACATGACCGCATTGCGGATCTCGATCGGGTGGCGCAGCGCCTGCCTCTGTCCCTCGCCGCATTTGGCCTGGCGGGCGTCAGCATCATGGGCCTGCCGCCCAGTGGTGGATTCATCGCCAAATGGCTGCTGCTGGAGGCGGCAATGCGCTCCGGCCAGTGGTGGTGGGTGATCATCCTGATCCTGGGCGGGCTGCTGGCCGCCGCCTACGTCTTTAAAGTGATCGGCTACGCGTTTACCCAGGCCGTGATGACCCACGAGGCCAGAGCGGTGCCTGCCACCATGGAGTGGGCCGCGCTGGTGCTGGCACTGGTCGCCATCCTGCTGGGTCTGGTCGCACCCTGGCCGCTGGCATTGATGGAGATCGGTTTGCCATTTGGCGGGGAGGCCGCTGGATGAACTGGGATGGCTGGTTACCGCTGCTGATCGTGCTCAGTTCGCTGTCCGTGGGGCTGGTGATTTTCTTTCTGCCGGAGGAGCGTGTTGCAACCCGCACTACCTTGAACCTGACCGGTGCGGTACTCAAACTGGTGCTGGTCGGGGTGATCATCTGGGGTGTTGTTCACAGACACCATTACGAGACCCGTCTGCCGCTGTTGCCCGGCCTGGATCTGGTATTACGCGCCGACGCTGAGTCGGTTCTGTTCGTCACACTTTCCTCCGGACTCTGGCTGGTGACGACCGTCTATGCCATCGGTTATCTGGAGGGCTCGCCTCATCGCAGCCGCTTTTTTGGATTTTTCAGCCTGTGCGTGGCCGCAACCGTCGGTGTGGCGTTGGCCGGCAACTTGATTACCTTTCTGCTGTTTTATGAACTGCTGACCTTGGCCACCTACCCGCTGATCGTGCACCGGGGAACCGATGCGGCGCACCAAGCCGGGCGTGCCTACCTTACCTATACCATAGCAGGCGGCGCCTTGTTGCTGGTAGGCACGGTGTGGCTTTATGGAATAGCCGGCTCGCTGGAATTTTCCTATCGTGGCTTTGTGGCAGAGTTGGCTGATGGCCACCGGGCGGCGCTCATTGCCATCTTTGCGTTGCTGATTGCCGGCCTGGCTGTCAAGGCTGCATTGGTGCCCTTTCATAGCTGGTTGCCGCAGGCGATGGTGGCGCCGGCACCCGTGAGCGCATTGCTGCATGCCGTGGCGGTGGTGAAGGCGGGCGCCTTCGGTATCGTGCGTGTGGTCTACGATGTGTATGGCATCGAGTTTGCCGCCGGTCTGGGGGTGACATTGCCACTGGCGACAGTGGCTGCGGTGACCATCATCTATGGTTCGATGCGGGCGCTGTTCCAGGATGATCTGAAGCGCCGACTGGCATTCTCCACGGTTAGCCAGGTCTCCTATATTGTTCTCGGCATCGCGCTCACCGGTCCGATAGCGACCATCGGCGGCTTGGTCCATCTGGTGCATCAAGGCGTGATGAAGATCACCCTGTTTTTCTGCGCCGGCAATCTCGCCGAGACCCTGGGAATTCATAAAGTCAGCGAAATGAACGGGGTCGGACGGCGTATGCCCTGGACCATGGCGGCCTTTACAATCGGCGCCTTCGGTATGATCGGTGCCCCGCCGCTCGCCGGCTTTATCAGTAAATGGTATCTGGGACTGGGCGCGCTGGATGCCGGGCAGGGCTGGGTGATTTTTATTCTGGCCGGCAGCAGCCTGCTTAACGCAGGTTATTTCCTGCCTATTCTGTACGCGGCCTGGTTCAAGGCGCCTCCCGATACCTGGCCCGCCGAGCGCTCCTTCGGGCGGCGTGAGACGGCCTGGGCGCTGCTGGCCCCGCCTGTGGTGACCGCCTTGCTGACACTGGCCTTGGGATTGCTGGCATCGGCACCGTTCAGTCCGCTGCAATGGGCGCGTTCTATCACGACCCTGGAATACGCGCCGTGAATGACGTCCTGAGTGTAATTCTGCTGCTGTCAGTGCCGGGGCTACCGCTGTTGCTGGCGTTTCCGGCACTGCGCTCGCGCCTGTCCTGGCCTTGCCACATCGCCCTTTTGCCTGCCGTTGTCCTGTTGGCTGTCCCGGAGGTCGTTTCGATTGAAGTGCCTTGGCTGTTGCTTGGTACCGGGCTGGGTATTGACGCGGCATCCCGCTGGTTGTTAGCCATGTCAGTGGTGCTTTGGGCTGCCGCCGCGACCCTTTTGCATGCACCCACCGGCCAACCTGCGGACGACTGTCTCACGACCTGTTTTCTGCTGACCCTGGTGGGCAGTCTGGGCGCGATTCTGGCGACTGACCAGGTGGGTTTTTTCGCCTTTTCGACCCTGATGGGTTACGGATTTTATGGCCTGCTGGTTGCTGGAGGAGACGAAGCGCCGCGGCGGGCCGGACGCGTTTATCTTGGTATCCTTATCCTGGCGGATCTGGCCCTGTTCGAGGCCTTGTTGATCGCGGCCGAAACGATCGAGGATCTGGGCTTCGAGGCGGTGCGCCACGCGGTGGCCCGGTCACCCTCCCCGGGTTTGTATCTGTCGATGGTTCTCGTCGGCTATGCCCTGAAAGCAGGCGTCTGGCCGTTGCACTTCTGGTTGCCGCTGGCCTTTCGTTCGGCCCGGCCGGCGGTGGCTCTGCTGCTGGGCGGTGTTCCCATTGCTATCGGACTGCTCGGAATGGTGCGTTGGGCGCCCGTTGGCGAGATCAACTTTCCTGACATTGGGTTGATCATCCAGGGTCTGGGCCTGGCTGCCATGCTCTACGCCGTTCTGGCGGGGCTTGAACGGGCGCAGCTGAAGCTGCTGCCCGCCTATGCGGCCATCCTCGCCACGGGCTTGTTCGCCATCGCCTTGGGGACAGGACTGGCCGATCCTGCTGCATGGAACCGGTACGGGGATTTGGCACATGTCTTCATTGTCTCTCTGGGGTTTGGGCTAGCCGGACTGGCCACCGCCATCCGGTGGTTGGAGGCGAGGTACCATTGTCCTGCTATGCTTGCAAGGCAGGCGGACGGTTCGAACCCGTGGTTCGAGCGATGGCCTGGAGCAGTCGTGCGTTGGGCCGCGCGGATGGGATTCGATACGTTGCCGCGGTTGCGTGCTTCTTGGCTGGCTGAAGTGGGCCGTCTCCGGCAGGTCCGTGCATGGAAAAGAATGTTGGACGGTAGTGAGCGTTTTCTCCAACGCTGGACCTTTGCAATCACCCTGTTTCTGTTGTTGGGGATGGTCGTGGTGGCGTTTGTCGGCGCATCATCCTGGATCGGATGAACTCCTTCGCGTCCCCGCTCGTTTTGCTGCTTGTTCCGGGATTGCCGCTGTTGCCGGCGATGGGTCTGATATCAGGCTCGTTGCGCCGGGGCGCGATTCTGCTCGCGCCATGGGCGGCATTCCCCGCGCTTGTTCTGAGTGCCTGCAGGAGAGATTGGGCGCCCCGGTACGGGTGGCGTGGCCGGGAGAGGTAGTGGGTCTCTTGCAGGAAACTCAAGAGGCCGCCATTATTCGGGTTCAATTTCGATCAAGGTCTCGTCGGGATTGACCGCGTCCCCTTTCTGCACGAACACATTGGCGACCCGGCCGCTGATGGGTGCCTGCACTTCGGTCTCCATCTTCATCGCTTCGGTAATGAGCACCGGCTGACCGGCTTTCACGCTGTCGCCCTCCGACACCAGTACCTCGACGATATTGCCGGGCATGGAGGTGGTGACGTCGCCCTCTTTCGACGCTTTCGGCCGCTTGCCGGCGATCTTCGCCTGCACGGCACCTTCGGCGCCGCCGGTCAGTACGATCTCGTCCAGCGTTTCGACAACGGCCTCTTCCGGCACACCGTCCACGGTGAGATAGAAGTGGCGTTCCGACTGCTCTTTGTGGCCGGCACCGGTGATTTTCACATGATAGGATTCGCCATGGAGCACGACATTGAACTCGGTCGGCGCACTCTGCTGGCCGTTCTTTTCCGGCAGCGGGTGAAGCACTTCCGGCACCAGGGCGTTGTTGGCCCGCTGCTCCAGAAACTGCCGGCCCACATCCGGAAAGAGGGCATAGGAGAGGACATCTTCATCGTTCTGAGCCAGCTCGCCGATCTCAAGGCGCAGCTGATCCAGTTCGTTGGTCAACAGATCGGCCGGCCGGCACTCGATGATCTCTTCGCCGCCGACTGCTTTTTGCTGCAGCATGGGGTCAACCGCTGCGGGAGGCTTGCCATAGCCTCCCTGCAGATAGCGTTTCACCTCGTTGGTGATGCTTCGATAGCGTTCGCCGGTGATCACATTGAGCACCGCCTGGGTGCCGACGATCTGAGATGTAGGCGTCACCAACGGCGGGTAGCCCAGGTCTTTGCGTACCCTTGGGATCTCCGCCAATACCTCGGCCATGCGATCGAGCGCGCCCTGCTCCTTGAGCTGATTGGCCAGGTTGGAGATCATGCCGCCCGGCACCTGGTTGGTCTGCACCCGGGTATCCACGCCGGTAAACTCGCTCTCGAACTGGTGATATTTTTTACGCACCTCGTAAAAATACATGCCGATCTGCTGCAGCGCTTCCAGATCCAGCCCGGTGTCGTACTCAGTATTGCGCAGGGCCGCGACCAGGCTTTCGGTCGGTGGGTGGCTGGTGCCGCCTGCCCAGGAAGAGATGGCGGTATCGAGGTGCTCACAGCCGTTTTCGATCGCTTTCAGCTGGCACATGGCGGCCAATCCGGAGGTGCTGTGACAGTGCAGATGCAGGGGCAGATCCACCGCATCCTTCAGAGCCTTGACCAGTTCCGCCGTGGCGTAAGGGGTGAGCAGCCCCGCCATGTCCTTGACGCAGAGGCTGTTACAGCCCATCGCTGCCAATTCCCTGGCCATCTGTACGAAATCTTCCACCGTATGCACCGGACTGACGGTGTAGCAGATCGTTCCCTGGGCATGTTTGCCAGCCGTCCTGGTCGCCTCGATGGCGGTCTGGAGATTGCGCACGTCGTTCAGTGCGTCGAAAATGCGGAAGACGTCCATGCCGTTTTCCGCCGCCTTCTTTACGAAAGCCTGCACTACGTCATCGGCGTAGTGGCGGTAGCCCAGCAGGTTCTGGCCGCGCAGCAGCATCTGCAGACGGGTGTTGGGCAGGGCCGAGCGCAGTTTTCGCAGCCGCTCCCATGGGTCCTCTTTCAAGAAACGCAGACAGGCATCGTAGGTCGCCCCGCCCCAGCACTCCAGCGACCAGTAGCCGATGGTGTCCAGTTGCGGGCAGATCGGCAGCATGTCCTCGGTGTGCATGCGCGTGGCAATGAGCGATTGATGGGCGTCGCGCAGAATGACGTCGGTCAGTTGTATCTTTGGCATCAGCTTCTTCTCGTATTCAAAGTCCGGCGTGGGCGGCGATGGCCACGGCGAGGGCGGCGGCAAACTCCTCCTTACGCCGCTTGTCGGTGTACTCCGTCAGCTCCGGATGATCGTTCACGAAAGATGTGGTGAATCGGCCGGCACGAAATTCGGGATGGCGCAGGATCTCCAGATAATAGGGCTTGGTGGTGCGGATACCATGCACCACCATGTCCTCCAGCGCCCGCTCGCCGCGGCTGACCGCATCCTCCCAGGTGAGTGCCCAGACGATCAACTTGGCGATCATCGAATCGTAATAAGGCGGTACGGTGTAGCCGGTGTAGATGGCGGTATCGGTCCGCACCCCCGGACCGCCCGGGGCATAGTAGCGGGAGATGCGCCCGAAGCTGGGCAGAAAATTGTTTTTCGGGTCCTCCGCATTGATCCGGAACTGGATGGCGAAGCCCCGGCGCTGGATCTCGTGCTGCTGGAACCGCAGCGGAAGGCCGGCCGCCACCCGGATCTGCTCCTCGACGATATCCACCCCGGTGATGGCTTCGCTGACGGTATGCTCCACCTGCACCCGGGTGTTCATCTCCATGAAATAGAAACGCCCGTTTTCATCCTGCAGAAACTCCACTGTCCCGGCGCTGGTGTAATCCACCGCCTTGGCGGCGATCACCGACAGACCGCCGAGGTACTGACGCTGGGCCTCGTCCAGCTGCGGCGAGGGGGCGATCTCGATCAGTTTTTGGTTGCGTCGCTGAATGGAACAGTCACGCTCATACAGATGAATGCAGTTGCCGTGATTGTCCGCCAGCACCTGCAGTTCGATGTGGCGCGGATTGACGATGCATTTTTCCAGGAACACGTCGGCCCGTCCGAAGGCTTTGGTTGCCTCGGAGATCACCCGGTCGTAATGGCGCCGCAGATCAGCCGCCGAATCGCAGCGGCGAATGCCCCTCCCGCCGCCGCCGGAGGTGGCCTTGAGCATCACCGGGTAGCCGATCCGCTTCGCCACCTGCAGCGCTTCGTCCAGGTCGCCCAAGTTGCCCTCGGAGCCCGGCGTGACCGGCACGCCTGCAGCGATCATCGCCTTGCGCGCCTCGGTTTTGTCTCCCATTCGCCGGATCACCTCCGCCGTGGGGCCGATGAAAGTGACGCCGCGCCGTTCGCAGGCGGCGGCGAACTCCGCGTTTTCCGAGAGAAAGCCGTAGCCGGGGTGAATGGCATCGCAGCCGGTCTGCAGCGCCAGATTGACGATGCGGTGACTGTTCAGATAACCCACCACCGGGTCCGGACCAAGGCTGTAGGCCTCGTCCGCTTTCTTAACGTGCAGTGAATAGCGATCCGCGTCGGCGTATATGGCGACCGAGCGGATGCCCATCTCGGCGCAGGCGCGGATGATGCGCACGGCGATTTCGCCTCGGTTGGCAATCAGAATCTTTCTTAACATCGACTCTTCCGGTGCATTTGGAAACCCGTCATAAGGGTGTTCGTTCACGGTGACTCATGAAGCGACACATCCTATCATAAGGCACCATATTCTGATTCAGTTTCTTGCCGCGCGAACAAGGTGGCGCCGGATCCGTGGGAGTTGGTTTGATTCAATGTACCGCCTGCTCATCGTCTGCGTGCAGCCGGCACCGGTCATGACCGGTGATCACGTCGACGGCCTGCTCGGCTGCATCGGCATAGGGGTGCAGGACAAGGTGAGCGCCGGCAACGCGGTTTTTGATCTGGTCGTGGCGGCTCGGGTCCTATGCGCACAGCAGTCATCGGATGTGGAAGGTCATGCTGGCAGGGAGACGTGCTACCGGAACGGCCGCGGCCGCTTGTTCAAAAGTGTAGATTGATGTTCGCGAACAAGGCGTGGTTGAGAAGATCGTTGCTGCTCCCTTTCGATACGAACTGGTTCAGATAACCCAGGTCTGCACTGATCTGTTTGCTGAAGCGAACATTGACGCCGGCATACACACGGTTTTCGCTGAATCCACTGCGGCCCCAGCTGGAATCGTTCATGTAGACGAAGACTTCCTCCGATCCCACCAGCCGCAGTCGCTGCATCCCGGGAACTGGCCAGCTCAGCTGGAAAAACTGGCGGAAGCGGGTGCCCAGATCACCGCCCGGATCGCGGAAGCGCTGCTCGAAACGGGTCCGTGCGGTAAACGCACCGGCGACGGTATCGCTGTCCCAGCGGAACTCCTGATAAATTCGGTTTTCATCGAAGGATCGTCCGATCGAAGGCGTAATCGAGTCATGGGTATAGCCGAGCCAGAGGCTGATATGCTCGGTCGTCTGATAACCGAGCTGGGCGAACAGCAGGTTTTCCCGAAGCACGCTGGAGTCGCTCCCCAAACGGCTCTGGTTCATGACGATCCAGCGCACGCGCTGGAGCTGCGGCGAAAGCGGTTCTAAGTCGCCCGCCAGGGTCAGAGAATACCAGCCGAAGAACTCTTCTTTGACGGCATAGGCGCTGGCGCTGGCAGTCATCAGCGGCAATAAAAAGAGAAGGCGTGCTGCAAGGGTACGAAAACTCATGATATGGATTTCCTGGTGTTCTGGAATCAGCGCGTAGGGCGGATGCCCCTCGGGGCGATCCGCCGTTGGGCGCCGGCTTACGGCGGGACCGCTTCGCGTTCCGCCCTACGTACTGGAATCAGGGATTAGAATGGGTGAGTCAATGTTCTGATTCCTGTTCCCTGGCTGCCCATCGCTTTGAGAATCCCCCGCAGCAGATCGACAGGCGTCGGCGGGCAGCCGGGAATGACCACATCCACCGGAATGACGTTTTCCACCGCGCCGCAGCTGGCGTAGGAAATGCCGAACTCGCCGCCGCAGGCGGCGCAGTCACCGACAGCGATGACCCACTTCGGATCCGGCGTCGCTTCGTACACCCGCAGCAGCGCTGTCTCCATGTGTCTGGAGACCGGCCCCGTCACCAGCAGTACGTCCGCATGGCGTGGAGAGGCAACAAAATGGACGCCGAAGCGTTCGATATCGTAATAGGCATTGTTGAGGGCGTGAATCTCCAGTTCGCAGCCGTTGCAGGAACCGGCATCGACTTCGCGTATCGCGAGGCTCCCCGAGAAGCGGCGGTCGATCACCTTTCTGACCTCCACTCCCAGCTGTTCGATGGATTCATCGTCGAGGGGCGGCGCCGGTTCGGTCAGAAGACCGGTACGCAGGACTTTGTAGAACAATCTTATCATGGGGGCGTGACCTTATAAATCGTGTCCCGAATAGGAACCGTTCAGCGATTTGTTGCAGACCGGAAAATCGGGAACGATGTTTTCCAGGATGATCTTTTCCAGCGCCGGCCAGTTCAGGATACTGGGATCGCGCGGATAATAGCGGCTGATCCGGTTGTCGTCCCCAAAGCGGACATAACAGAGGATTTCACCGCGCCAGCCTTCGATCAGCCCCAGCCCTTCGGCACCGGCTGTCGGCGTGGTCCACTCGCAGGTGAGATCGCCGGGAGCGAGTTTGTCGAGCAGGGCGGTGATCAGTCGGCAGGCGACCCGAATCTCTTTGTATCGGACCCAAAAGCGCGAGGCGACATCGCCCTGCGGTTCGACCGGCACTTTGACATCCAGGGCGTCGTAAGGCGGATAGGCGGCATCGCGGCGCAGATCGAAACTCTGACCGCTGGAGCGGCCGAGATAGCCGACCACGCCCAGCGCTCCGGCTGTTTCAGGCGTCAGCACCCCCGTGGTGAAGAGGCGGTCTTCGAGCGAGGAGTTGACATCGATCACCGTCACCAGTTCACCCATCTCCTTCTTCAGCCAATGGATCGATCGTTCGATCCATTCGACCGAGGCCTCCGGCAGATCGGTTTTGACGCCCCCGGGTATGATCTGATCCATCAGCAGGCGATGGCCAAAGAGAGCCATGTTGTCCCTCAGCCAGAGTTCGCGCAGTCGCGTGAACTGGATCTGAGCGAAGGTGAAGCCGACATCGTTGCAGATCGCGCCCATATCGCCCATATGGTTGGCGATCCGCTCCCGCTCCGCCAGAATTGCCCGTATCACCGCCGCGCGCGGCGGGATCTCGATGCCCGCGGCGTGCTCCATCGCCTGACAGGCCGCCCAACTGTGACCGACCGTGGTGTCGCCCGAGACGCGGCCGGCGAGACGCGCCAGCGCCTCCGGGGTTCGGCCTTCGGCGATCTTTTCGATCCCTTTATGAACGTAGCCCAGCCGCTCTTCCAGGTTGAGCACCGTTTCGCCGACTGCAAGAAAGCGGAAGTGGCCCGGCTCGATGATGCCGGCATGCACCGGACCGACCGGAATTTCATAGACACCGGTGCCTTTCGCAGTCAGAAAAGGATACTCCTTGTCCGCCGGCGTCACCACGGCCGGTGAGCCTTCGACCAGGAAATCCTTGCGCAGGGGGAAGCGCTCTTTCGGCCAGGCCTGATGGCGGGTCCAGCGCCGGTTGTCCGGATGACCTTCGAAGCGGACGCCCAGCATGTCGTGGATGTGGCGCTCGACCCGGTCGGCGGCGGGGTAGAAAGGTGCTTGCGACGGCAAGTGCGGGTGCGCGGCATCCGCTGACGTCCGTACCACCAGGTAGTCGCCCTGTTTTTCGAAACAGGTGCTGATCAGCAGCCGTTCGTTCGCATCTTCACCCCAGGCAGCGACCCAGCGCAGTTGATGGCGGCAGGCGACCTCGGCGTAAGTGCCCCAATGGTCGGGCTCGATCGTCATCAGCCGGGCGGGAGGGAGCGCCTTGTCATCCTCTTTAGCCGTTTCGACACCGCGCTCGGCGAGATCGGAGAGAAACGGTTTGCACCATTCGAACGGGGTGAATTGCTTGTACCACTCGAACGCCGATGCATCGGCGGTTTTGCGTTTGGCTGTCGGTTGCGTCGGTTGTTTTCCGGACTCTTCACTCATAACGGCGAGCTCCCTGCAATCAATTCGGTTGCCTGGGCGAACCAGTTGGAAAGAAATCCCGGTATGGAGAGGCCCAGCCACAAGACCAGTGCCAGGTGCAGCATCACAGGAAAGAGATTGGCGGCGACAGCTTTCTGACCACGTGGAACTTCACCATAGACCATCGGCTGCAGGTTACGGAACAGACCGGCAAAGGCGATGCCGATGCCGAGCAGCAGCAGCGGCACCAGCCAGGGATAGTCATGCATCGTCGCTATGAGCACGAGAAACTCGCTGGTGAAAACGCCGAACGGTGGAAAGCCGGCGATGGCGAGCGTGCCGATCAGCAGTCCCCAGCCGATTTCTGGCTGGGTTTTGATGAGGCCGCGAATCCGATCCATTTTCTGCGTTTTTGCGACCTGCGACGCATGGCCGACGGTGACGAAAATGGCGGACTTGGTCAGCGAATGCACAGTCATGTGCAGCAGCGCCGCGAAGGTTGCCAGCGGACCGCCGACGCCGAAGGCGAAGGTCATCATTCCCATATGTTCGATGGAAGAGTAGCTGAACATCCGTTTGATGTCATATTGGCGGTGCAGAAACAGAGCGGCGACCAGGAAAGAGACCATGCCGAAGCCCATCATCAGGTGGCCCGCCAGCGGCGAACCGGTTGCCCCGTCGACCAGCATCTTGCATCGCACCACGGCATACAACGCATCGTTCAGCAGCAGGCCGGAGAGCACCGCCGACATCGGTGTCGGCCCCTCCGAGTGGGCATCCGGCAGCCAGTTGTGCAGCGGCACCAGGCCGATCTTGGTGCCGTAGCCGACCAAAAGGAAGACGAATGCGATGTTCATCACCCCGGCATCGAGCAGATTGGCGTTTTCGTAGAGCACGGTCCACAGCAGGGCATTCTCGCTTCCGCCTTCGGTATGCAATTGCCCCGCGGCGAAATAGAGCAAAATGGTACCGAACAGCGCCTGGGCGATGCCGACGCCGCAGAGGATAAAATATTTCCAGGCTGCTTCCACCGATTCGGGGGTGCGGTAGAGACTCACCAGCAGCACCGTGGCCAGCGTGGCCCCCTCCATGGCGACCCACATGACGCCCATGTTGTTGGTGCTCAGCACCAGATACATCGCCAGCATGAAGCCCTGATACATCGAATAGTAGAGCCGCAGGCGGTTGTTGTTGAGGCGGCCGACGCGCAGCTCATGCGCCATGTAGGGGGCCGAAAAGATCGCCGTGGTCAGCCCGACGAAGGCGGTCAGCACGATCAGGTAGACATTGAAGGAGTCGACATACAGTTCGCCGTCGGACGACAGCCAGGGTCCCTCGATCAGCACGTCCAGTGCCAGCCAGATCGAACCGGCCAGCGTCGCTGCGTTCAGCCAGTTGTTGATTCGCCCGGCGTTTGGTTTGTGGCCGGTGGCGGCGAAATAGAAGATGCCGCCCAAGGGGATCAAAAGGATCAAATAGACCGCGATCATTTTTCCACCTCGTTCAAGCGGTTCAGGCGATCCACATCCAGTGAATCGATGCTGGAGTGGATATGAAAGAAAAAGACGCCGAATAGCACCGCGGCGACCAGCACGTCGAAGGCGATGCCGAGCTCGACCACCATCGGCATGCCGCTGGTGGAGACGATGGCGGCGAAGAAGAGACCGTTTTCGATCGACATGAATCCGGCCACGTGGGCGACGGCGTTGCGGTGTGAGATCATCATCAGCATGCCGAGTAGCACCACCGCCAGACTTACCGCAATCGCATTCAACGTCACCATGTGCGAAGTGTGAACGATCGGCAGCATGACATAGTAGCTGAAGATCACCAGACTGGCGCCGCCCAACAGGATCGAGGTCCGGTTGGTGAGCTCTTCCACCTCACGATGGATGTTCATGCGAATCACCAGACGGCGCAGCATGATTGGAATCAGGATAACTTTCAGCACCATTGTGATTGCGCTCGAAATATAGAAGTGCGGGTTGTCTGTGCTGAACGCTGCCAGTGCGGTTGCCAGCGCCAGCAGGGCACCCTGCAGAGCGAGCACGAAGACGATTCGCAGCAGTCGGCCCTGTCCCAGCATGACAAACGATGCCAGCACCACCAGCGCGGCCAGCGTCAAGATGGCCTGATGGTAAAAACTGGTTTGAGCGATATCCATCAGTCGATCACCTCCAAGATGATGTGGCTCAGCATGCCGAGCAGGCTCAAGAGATAAGCGAAGCCCAGAAACTCCTGAACCCGGAACAGACGCATTTTGGCGAGCAGGGTTTCGGAGAGCGCCAGCAGCACCGCCAGCAGGGCCAGTTTGCCCGTAATTGCCAAAAGACCGGACCCAAGTGCTTCCAGGCTGTAGGTTTCGGCGATGCCCCAGGGAAAAAAGATATTGGCGATCAAAACGCCGTACAGCATCAACTTGATTTGGCTGGCCCATTCGATCAGTGCCAGATGGCGTCCGCTGTATTCCAGGATCATCGCTTCATGAATCATGGTCAGCTCCAGGTGGGTTGCCGGATTGTCCACCGGAATGCGTCCGGTCTCGGCAATCGCCACCAGCATCAGGCCGAGCAGGGCGAAGACATACGAAGGCCGCAGCACAAAGCCCCCCGCCAGCACGTGATCGATTGCCACCGACAGGTTGGTGGTGGAAGCGCTCATAGCCAGGGTGAAGATTGCCATCAACATCGCCGGTTCGGCCAAGGAGGCGATGGTCATCTCGCGCGAAGAGCCCATGCCGCCGAATGCGGTGCCAATATCCATCCCCGCCAGCGCCTGGAAGAAGCGGGCGAGGGCGAAGAAGCCGACCATTACGATCACATCGGCGATCGCTGCTGTCGGCAGGTCCACGGCGATCAGCGGTACCACGGAGGCGGCCAGCACCGTCGCCGAAAAGACGATATATGGAGTGATCGTGAAAATCCACGACGCCTGTCTGGCAACCACCGGCTGCTTATGCGAGAGCTTGCGCAGATCGCGGTACGGCTGCAGCAGAGAAGGTGCTCTGCGGTTTTGCAGGCGGCATTTGCAGCATTTCAACCAGCCGGCCAGCAGCGGCGCGAGTGCGATAAAGAGAAGCGTTTGCAAGAGAGCGATTAACCAGGCCATCAACTGATTACCCACAGCAGAAACAACAAAGTGAAAAAGGAGTATCCAAGATAGACGCGGATATTGCCGGTCTGGATTTTGCCGATATGCCGCGCCGCCGTCGTCACCGCATGGGCGATCGGGTGATAGATGAAGCGCCAGGCATGGTCGCCGATATGCAACTGATAGCGCACCACCGCGGTACGCTGACCTTTGGCGCCGGCCGGTTCACGAACGATGGTTTCATCCACTTCCCACACTGTTTTGAAAATCCGCCGTAGCGGCATGCTGAACGCGGAGGAGGTGTACTGCATGCGCGGCGTCACACCGCCGAAGCCGCACTCCCATAGATCGGCGCGGCGATTGGCGGTCTCTTTGACTCGGTGCAATACCCAGGAAACGAGGGTGCCGACAAGCAGGGCGGCCAGCAGCACCAACGGTGCGGAATAGGAGGCTACGTCGCTCGAGACCGGTGTCAGCCAGAGCCACCCCATGGCCGAGACGCTGGGCAGCGTCGCGTTCAACAGGTTGCCGGCGACGCTGTTCAGGCCGTTGATGACAGGCGTCGGGAAAATACCGAACAGAAAGCAAAGCGCCGCCAGCAGGGCGGGGCCGGCCAGCATGCCGCGGCTGCGTACTTCATGTGCGTGGCTGACTTTGCTGGAGCGCGGCGCGCCGAGAAATACCACGCCGTAGACCTTGACGAAGCAGGCTGCGGCCAGCGCGCCGGTCAGCGCCAGCACTGCAGCGGTGATCGGTACCAGGCTGCGCAGCACACCGCTTTCCAGGACGCCGGCCTGCAATGCCGCCTGAAACGTCAGCCATTCTGAGACGAAGCCGTTGAACAGCGGCAGAGCGGAGATGGCGACGCAGCCGATCAGGAACAGGGCCGCGGTCTTCGGCATTCTGTGAATCAAGCCGCCCATGCGCTCGATATCGGCTTCGTGGGTCTGATGCAGGATCGCGCCGGCACCGAGAAACAACAGGCTTTTGAACAACGCATGATTCAATGTGTGAAAAAGCGCTGCCAAGAGCCCGAGAACGGCCAGCTTGGGGTGGCCGCTGCTGGCAAAAATCATCGACAGGCCCAGGCCCATGAAGATGATGCCGATGTTTTCCACCGAATGATAGGCTAGAAGACGCTTCAGATTATGCTGCATGATGGCGTACAGGACGCCCAGCACGGCGGAAGCCGTGCCGAGAATCAGTACGGCGAGACCCCACTGCCATTGCATGTCACCCAGCAGGTCGAAGGCGAAGCGGATGAAGCCGTAGACTGCCACTTTCAGCATAACGCCGCTCATCAACGCGGAAATATGGGAGGGTGCGACCGGATGGGCTTCGGGCAGCCAGACATGAATCGGAACCAGCCCCGCTTTCATCCCGTAGCCGAGCAGCGCCAGCGAAAAAGCGATGCTGGCCCACAGCGGTGTCAGTTCGGCCGAGCGCATGGCGGCGAAGGTCAACCCGCCGCTGAAACCGGCCAGCACGCCGAAGGCGAGAATCAGCGCGATCGCGCCGACTTCGGCCATCAACAGATAGATGAAGCCGGCGCGGCGATTGGCCGAGCGTTCATGCTGCCAGGTCACCAGAAAATAGCTGGCCACCGACATCAGCTCCCAGGCGATGACGAAAAAGAAGGCGTCGTCGGCCAACGGCACCAACAGCATGCCGGCGACGAACAGGCCGGTAAACAGTCCGAGTACGGAGAACGGGTGTTTGCTCTCCTCGAATTCGTTGACGTAGCCCGGGCCGTACAGAGCGACGGCAATGACCGCGATGCCGATCACGCAGTGAAAGAAGCCGGACAAACTGTCGAAGCGAACATGCCATGACAGCCACGGCAGACCGTAGCTCAGCTGATCGATCACCGCGCCATCGGCAGCCATGATGGCAATGCCGCCCAATACGGCAAAGACGCCGCAGGTTCCCAGCAGCACGAAGACCGCCTGGCGCAGCAGCGAAGGATAGCGCTCTTTCGTGAAGATGAATTCTGCGTAGCCTGGGAGTTTGGGGAAGCGCTCGGCCAGATGCGTGGCTTTGGCGTTCAGCAGAGCAGCGGTGATCCGCTGCAGGCCGCTTCGCTGTCCGGAGGCGAGCGCCAGAACGCCGGACATCACGGCCGTCACAACGGAACAGTAAGCGAGAAAAAGGGCCATCCAATTATCTCCGGAAGATTCAATGTGGCGAATACAGGGTCCCGGATCGCGAGGTATTTCGAGCCGTGACACCGAACCAGTCACACTCGTTAAGCATGGTTTGTGCCAGGATCTTGGCATGGTGCTGCTTACCTTTGTCGGCGGGGGGGCGTCGGGCCGGAATCATCCCTGCCGGGTGGTGGCCGGCTCGATATGGTTGTTGTCACCCCGATCGATTGGTTGATAGCAACCAAACAAACCGGTTCATACGCCTAAGCGGGTAATCATTCAGGCCCCCTTTATGAAAGGGGGGCTAGGGGGATTTAGGTGTTGGGCAGTTACGTCGGCGCCAAAATCCCCCCGGCCCCGAATGGCACTTACTTAAGC
>DEII01000240.1:0-9896 GCA_002352385.1 Methylococcaceae bacterium UBA2778
GCAGCCCTATCGCAAGGACAAAATAGACAATCGTATTCAGCAGCGATTCCATGAAGCGACACCTTAACCTGAAGATTTCATAAATTTGCGCAGATATCGCGCAGTATATTGGTTTCACAAGGAAATTTCCGAAGGAGCGGCGTATCAGTGACTACGTCCGACTGAGGAAATATTTCTTGTGGAATCAAGAGACAAGCTAGATCAAGCATAATTTGTGAAAGATTCGGGCTAGCTAAAGTGAGAATAAAAACATGCAATTAAACCCATCTGAAATCAGTGAGCTCATCAAAAAGAAAATCGAAGGCTTCGATTTCGGCGTTGAGTCACATACGGAGGGCACGATCGTCAGTCTGACAGACGGCATCGTTCGTGTTCACGGCCTGGCAGACGCCATGCAGGGTGAAATGCTCGAGTTCCCCGGAAACAGCTACGGGATGGCATTGAACCTCGAAAGAGATTCGGTCGGCGCGGTGGTGCTTGGACCATACGAACACCTTTCCGAAGGCGATACCGTCAAGTGTACGGGAAGAATCCTGGAGGTGCCGGTTGGTGAAGCGCTGCTCGGCCGTGTTGTCGATTCCCTGGGGCATCCGATCGACGGCAAAGGGCCGATCGAAACCGAATATTTCTCACCCATCGAGAAAATCGCACCGGGCGTGATTTCGCGTCAGTCGGTCGATCAGCCGGTGCAGACCGGGCTGAAATCGATCGACTCGATGATTCCCATCGGCCGCGGGCAACGGGAGTTGATCATCGGCGACCGACAGACCGGAAAGACCGCCATCGCGATCGACACGATCATCAATCAGAAAGGAACCGGCATCAAGTGCATCTATGTCGCCATCGGTCAGAAACAGTCATCGGTCGCCAATGTGGTGAGAAAGCTGGAAGAGCATGGGGCAATGGCGCACACCATCGTCGTTGCCGCGTCGGCCTCCGAATCCGCGGCGCTGCAGTACATCGCGCCGTACACCGGCTGCGCGATGGGCGAGTTCTTCCGTGATCGCGGCGAAGACGCCTTGATCGTATACGATGATCTGACCAAGCAGGCATGGGCCTATCGCCAGGTCTCTTTGCTGCTGCGGCGCCCGCCGGGGCGGGAAGCCTATCCCGGCGATGTCTTCTATCTGCACTCGCGCCTGCTCGAGCGGGCCGCGCGGATCAATCCGGACGAGGTGGAAAAGCGTACCGATGGAGCGGTAAAAGGAAAAACCGGATCGCTCACCGCGTTGCCGATCATCGAGACGCAGGCCGGCGACGTTTCCGCCTTCGTACCCACCAATGTGATATCGATTACCGACGGTCAGATCTTTCTCGAAACCGACCTGTTCAACGCCGGCATTCGCCCCGCGGTGAATGCAGGGCTTTCGGTATCGCGTGTCGGCGGCGCCGCGCAGACCAAAGTGATCAAAAAACTGGGCGGCGGCATTCGGTTGGATTTGGCGCAATACCGCGAACTGGCGGCTTTCGCCCAGTTCGCATCGGACCTCGATGAGAGCACCCGAAAGCAGATCGAACGCGGCCAGCGGGTCACCGAAATGATGAAGCAGAATCAGTATTCGACGATGAATATCGCGCAGATGGCTGTTTCGCTTTTTGCCGCCAACGAAGGCTACCTGGACGATGTGGAGGTCAACAAGGTCAGAGATTTCGAGGATGCGCTGCAAAACCACATGAAGTCGGAGCACTCGGAATTGATGGATCGGATCGCTTCGACAGGCGACTACGACGATGGGATCGCGGCGGGGTTGAAATCGGGCCTGGACCAATTCGTCAGCTCGCATACCTGGTAGCGGAAGGAGTGCGTCATGGCCAGTGGAAAAGAGATTCGGACCAAGATCGGGAGTATCAAGAATACTGAAAAGATCACGCGGGCCATGGGGATGGTGGCCGCCAGTAAAATGCGCAAGACCCAGGAGCGAATGCGGGCGACGCGCCCCTATTCCCGGAAAATCGCTCAGATCATCAGCCATCTGGCTCAGGCAAATCCGGAGTATAAACACAGCTTCTTAATCGAACGTAAGATCAAGAAGACCGGCATCGTCCTGGTTTCGTCCGATCGTGGTCTCTGCGGCGGACTCAATTCGAATCTGTTCAGGGTCGTCCTGAAGCAGATGAAGCAGTGGGAGAGCGACGGTGTCGGCATCGGAATGAGCGTTATCGGCAAGAAAGGAGCCGGTTTTTTCAGCGCGATCGGTGCCGAGATCATCGCCCAGACCTCGGGTCTGGGGGATACGCCGCACCTCGAGGGCGTCATCGGCGTCATCAAAGTCATGCTGGATGCATACGAAGCCGGCGAAATCGATGCCGTGTCGATCGCGTACAATGATTTTGTCAACACGATGACGCAGAAGCCCACCATCGAACAGATTCTCCCCATCCATACGGAAACCCTGGTGGAAGAGCTGAAGGGTCCCTGGGACTACATTTACGAGCCGGATGCGAAAGAAGTGCTGGATGGATTGTTGTCGAGATACGTGGAATCGATCGCGTATCAAGGGGTCGTGGAAAACAATGCCTGTGAGCAGGCGGCGAGGATGGTCGCGATGAAGAGCGCTTCCGACAATGCCGGCAAGCTGATCGAAGAGCTGGAACTGATCTACAACAAGGCGCGTCAGGCGTCCATTACACAAGAGATATCGGAGATCGTTGGCGGCGCGGCGGCGGTCTGAGGTGAGCAGTCACTACGCGAATAGCAGCAAGGTTTACATGAGGAACGAAATATGAGTTCGGGAAAAATCGTTCAGATTATCGGGGCGGTCGTTGACGTGGAATTTCCAAGGGAGTCCTTGCCCAAAATCTATGATGCGCTGAAGGTCGAAGGCGGAGCAATTACTCTGGAGGTTCAGCAGCAGCTCGGCGACGGCGTCGTCAGAACGATCGCAATGGGATCGACCGACGGTTTGCGCCGCGGGCTGACGGCCAGCAACACGGGAGGGCCGATTTCGGTGCCTGTCGGCCAGAAGACGCTCGGACGCATCATGAACGTTCTCGGCGATCCGATCGATGACAAAGGGCCTATTGGCGAGAAGGAGCGTTGGGGAATACATCGCAAGGCGCCGAGTTATGAAGCGCAGTCGGCGACCAATGAATTGCTCGAAACCGGGATCAAGGTGATCGACCTGATCTGCCCCTTTGCCAAAGGCGGCAAGGTCGGCCTGTTCGGCGGCGCCGGTGTCGGCAAAACGGTCAACATGATGGAGCTGATCCGCAACATTGCCATCGAGCACAGCGGCTACTCGGTTTTTGCCGGAGTCGGCGAGCGCACCCGTGAGGGGAACGATTTCTATCACGAAATGACCGAAAGCAACGTGCTGGACAAGGTGTCTCTGGTCTACGGGCAGATGAACGAGCCGCCCGGCAACCGGCTTCGCGTCGCTTTGACCGGCCTGACCATGGCCGAATATTTTCGTGACGAAGGACGCGACGTGCTGCTGTTCATCGACAACATCTACCGCTACACACTGGCCGGAACCGAAGTATCGGCTCTGCTGGGAAGGATGCCCTCCGCCGTGGGCTACCAGCCGAACCTGGCGGAAGAGATGGGCATCCTGCAGGAGCGGATCACCTCGACCAAGACCGGTTCGATCACCTCGATTCAGGCCGTTTACGTTCCGGCGGACGATCTGACCGACCCGTCGCCGGCGACGACATTCGCCCATCTGGACGCCACCGTGGTCCTGTCGCGGCAGATCGCCGAGCTCGGCATCTATCCGGCGGTCGACCCGCTGGATTCGACCAGCCGGCAGCTCGACCCGCTGGTCATCGGCCAGGAGCATTACGATGTCACGCGGGCGGTGCAGGGTACGTTGCAGCGCTATAAAGAGCTGCGGGACATCATTGCGATTCTGGGCATGGACGAACTGTCCGAAGAGGACAAGCTGACCGTGTCGCGGGCGAGAAAGATTCAACGCTTCCTGTCACAGCCCTTCTTCGTGGCGGAAGTCTTTACTGGTTCGCCGGGCAAATATGTACCGTTGAGAGAGACCATCGCCGGATTCAAGGGGATCGTCGAAGGCGAATATGATTCGATTCCGGAGCAGGCCTTTTACATGGCAGGCGGCATCGATGAGGTTCTGGAGCGGGCGGAGAAGAAAGCCGCATAATCCTTGCCTGGAGCATAGAGAATGACGATGACCATCCATGTCGATATCGTAAGTGCAGAAAAGGAAATTTTCTCGGGCCTGGCGGAAATGGTGTTTGCGCCCGCAGAAATGGGCGAGGTGGGCATCGCGCCCCGCCACGCACCGTTCATCACCCGCCTGAATCCGGGCGAAGTGCGGGTCAAGGTCAGCGGCGGTGAGAGCCAGCCGTTCTTTGTCTCCGGCGGCATGATGGAAGTGCAGCCGCACCTGGTGACCATTCTCGCCGATACCGCGATCCGGGCCAAGGATATCGACGAAGCTGCGGCGCTCGAAGCCAAAGCCCGCGCCGAAGAATCGTTGGCCGACAAGTCAGGAAAGATCGATTATGCCAAAGCGCAGGCCGAGTTGATCGAGGCGATCATGCAGCTGAGGACGTTGGAGCGGCTCCGGAAACGGGGGGGGTAGGCACAGTTGACATGAAGCTGAAAACCATCATTCTCGCAGCCGGCCAGGGAACCAGAATGCGTTCTGCTATCCCGAAGGTTCTGCATACGCTTGCAGGACGCCCCCTGCTCGGGCATGTCTGTGCGCTGAGCCGGCGGCTGGCCGACAGCGATACGATCGTGATCTACGGACATGGCGGCGAGCAGGTGCCGACGCGGCTGGCGCACCTGGATGTTCGCTGGGTCGAGCAGAAGCAACAACTCGGCACCGGCCATGCCGTGATGCAGGTGGTTCCCGAAATCGATGACGATGAAACGGTGCTCATTCTGTATGGCGATGTGCCGCTGCTTCGGGATGAAACCGTTCATGCTCTGCTCCAATGCGTCGGTGAGCGGTCTTTGGGGCTGCTGACAGTACGGCTGGTCGATCCGGCCGGCTATGGGCGGATCGTTCGTGGTCCAGCGGGAGCCGTGGCGCGCATCGTCGAAGAGAAAGATGCGTCGGACACGGAGCGGGCGATCGATGAGATCAACACCGGCATTCTGGCCGTCAACGGGGCGCAGCTCAAAGCGTGGCTCGCTCGGCTGGACAACAGCAATGCCCAGGGCGAATACTATTTGACCGACATCATCGCCATGGCGGTTGACGAAGGCTTATCGGTTCGAACCGTTCAGCCAGGCGATGCGGATGAAGTGCTGGGCATCAACGACCGGCGGCAGTTGGCTCATCTGGAACGGGTTTATCAACGGCGCCAGGCGGAATCCATGATGGAGCGGGGCGTGACGCTGCTGGACCCTGCGCGCTTCGATCTGCGCGGCACCGTTCTCGAACTTGGAGAGGATGTCGAAATCGATGTCAATGTAGTGCTCGAAGGCGACATTCGGCTGGGGAGCCGGGTCCGGATCGGTGCCAATTCGGTGATTCGGAATGCATCGATCGGCGACGATGCCGCAATACTGCCGCATTGCGTCATCGATGATGCCGAAGTCGGGGCTTTCAGCCGGATCGGCCCGTTTGCCCGCCTGCGGCCCGAAGCGAGGCTCTCCGATCATGTCCACGTGGGCAATTTCGTCGAGATCAAAAAAACGGCGGTGGCCCAAGGCTCCAAGATCAACCATCTCAGCTATATCGGCGACACCATCGTCGGCACGGGAGTGAACATCGGGGCTGGCACCATCACCTGCAACTACGACGGTGCCAACAAGTTTCAGACCATCATCGAGGACGGCGCCTTTATCGGCTCGGACACACAGCTGGTAGCGCCGGTGAGAATCGGCAAAAACGCAACGATCGGCGCCGGCTCGACGATCACCAGGGATGCGCCGGAAGACGGGCTGACCCTGAGCCGCAGCAAGCAGATTTCGGCCGAGGGCTGGCGGCGTCCCGAAAAAATCAAGAGGTAAGCACCATGTGTGGTATTGTCGGGGCCGTTGCCCAACGTGATGTCGTCCCGATCCTCCTGGAAGGGCTCAGGCGGCTGGAATATCGAGGCTACGATTCGGCCGGCATCGCTGTGGTTAACGGCCGCACGATCGATCGCAGACGCCAGTCCGGAAAAGTCGAGCAGCTCGCGGCTCTTCTGGACGAACAGTCGATGAGCGGCGTCACCGGCATCGCCCATACCCGCTGGGCCACCCATGGCCGGCCGAGTGAAGCCAACGCCCATCCGCATATCTGCCGCAGGCGGGTTGCCCTCGTGCACAACGGCATCATCGAAAATCACGAACGCCTGCGAAGCGAGCAGCGTGAAAAGGGCTACGAGTTCACTTCGGAAACCGATACCGAGGTCGTCGTCCACGCAATCTATGACGCTCTGGCCGATCACGATACGCTGCTCGCCGCCGTGCAGGCGACGGTGAAGCGTCTGCAGGGTGCTTACGCTCTGGGTGTGATCAGCACCGATGAGCCCGGCACGCTGATCGCCTGCAGGCGCGGCATCCCGCTGGTGATCGGTGTGGGAATCGGGGAATATTTTATCGCTTCCGACGTTGCCGCGCTGGTTCCGGTCACCCAGCGCTTCATCTTTCTGGAAGATGGCGATATCGCCGAAATTCGAAGGGACCGGCTCAGCCTCTACGACGAGACCGGGAAGGTCGTCGAGCGGCCTGCCAGGGCCAGCCGGATGGCGGCCGATGCCGTCGAGCGCGGTGAATACCGCCACTACATGCTGAAGGAGATCTTCGAGCAGCCAAGCGTTATCGCCGAGACCCTGGAAGGCCGCTTCAGCGGCTCGCGCCTGCTCGAAGCATCGTTCGGACCGCACGCATCGGAGGTGTTCGATTCGGTAGAAGCGGTACAGATCATCGCCTGCGGCACCAGCTACCATGCCGGCATGGTGGCGCGCTACTGGTTCGAATCGCTGGCCGGCGTTCCATGCAACGTCGAGGTAGCCAGCGAGTTCCGCTATCGCACCCCGGTGTTGAAGCCGAATACGCTGGTGGTCACTATTTCGCAGTCGGGTGAAACCGCCGACACCCTGGCGGCGCTGGAAGAGGCCAAAGCGCTGGGCGCCGCCCATTCCATGACGATTTGCAACGTGCTGGAGAGCTCGCTGGTACGGGCCTCCGACCTGGTATTGATGACCCGTGCCGGGCCTGAAATCGGGGTGGCCTCCACCAAAGCCTTCACCACCCAACTGGTCGGCTTGATGCTGCTGGTGATCGTTCTGGGCCGCCGCTTCCGGCTGGACAGCGTGACCGAGCGGAAACTGACAACGCAGCTGTTTGCTCTGCCGGGACAGGTGGAGGATGTCCTGCGGCTGAATAAGGAGATCCAGGCGTTGTCGCAGCGGTTTGCCGACAAGAATCATGCTCTCTTTCTCGGCCGCGGAAGTCAGTATCCGATCGCGATGGAAGGGGCGCTCAAGCTCAAGGAGATCTCCTATATTCATGCCGAAGCGTATCCTGCCGGCGAGTTGAAGCACGGTCCGCTGGCGCTGGTCGACGATGAGATGCCGGTGATAGCGGTCGCGCCGAACAATGCCCTGCTGGAAAAATTGAAGTCCAACCTGCAGGAGGTCAGCGCCCGCGGCGGCGCGCTGATCGTCTTCGCCGATGAGACGCTGAATGTGGAACCGGGCCCCAACATGCAGGTCGTGCGGATCACCCCGGCGGAGAACGAAATGGCGCCGGTGGTCTATACGATCCCACTGCAGCTGTTGTCCTATCATGTCGCCGTGATCAAAGGCACCGACGTCGATCAGCCGAGAAATCTGGCGAAGTCGGTGACAGTGGAGTAGCCAAAAAAACCGGCTTCGTGGGCGATGTGCCTGGTCAGGCGACGTCCAGGTCGACACACAGCCCGCCCGCAGCTTAGGCACCTGCATAAATAAGGTTCGACAAGTTCATTTCGGCCGATTGGTGCGCACCATGTCGGACTACAAGCGCCTCATATCGACACGTCTTCAGGTGAGAGAATGAAAGCTCTCGGTTTGAACGCCAAATCCTTCGCCGCCTCACTGTGATCGAAGACCAAATCGCGATTCATCCGCTCCGCCATAGCTGCTGTCCAATTTCGATAGCGAGGCAGAAAACGAAGCATCGCGACAGCTAACCGAAAAGCCAATAACGGTACGGGCAACATTCTCGGAGGACGACCGACTGCTGCGAAAACACGGCTGATCATGTCTCGATAGGGCAAAATCTCCCCGCCGGAAAGGTTGTATGCCCGGTTTGCTATGCCGGGGGTTTGCAAGGACGCTATACAAGCCATTGCCAAATCCTGCACATGGATGGGCTGACGCAAGCCATTTGCCTTGCCAAACAGGGGAAACAATCCGAAACGTCGGATGAAGCGAGCAACTTCGGCGAGGTTTTTATCGCGCCCCAAACCGTAAATCATGGTAGGACGCAGGATAATCCAATCGATATCATTTGCCTCCGCCCATTGTTGCAATTGCGATTCCCCTTCAACCAGTCGTCTGGCCGCCGCCTGTTCCGAAAGGTCTGATGATTTTTTTTTGGTAAACCGGCTGGTCGACGATAAGGCTACCACCCGTCTGACACCAAGCGAAGCCATCAAATCAAAATATTCCGGGATGACCCCTATTGGAGCAACACAGATCCAGTGTTCGATTTTTTTGTCTGCACACGCTGTGATTCGGGAGGCACCGCTCGGATTGCACCATACAACGCGAGGGTCTGTCTGAGCAGCAAAACTTCGGGAAAACGCAAGAACATGCCATCGATTTTCCAGCATCGAAGGAAACAGGCATTCACCCACGAAACTGGTCGCCCCCAGCACTCCCACCCACTGCTCACTCACGCACCAACCCCATTTTCAGTTCCAACAAATGACCGGTGTGATAGGCCGCTATCCCCAAGAAACGCAGCCAGACTCCGGCCACGACCAGCCACATCAACACCCCGGGATACTGAGCTCTGAAAAACTTGCGATAAAAGCGTATCATCCCCAAGTGCTTATGCCACTCGACAAAAATCGGCCGGCAATGGCTGCATCCACCCTTGTGATGCACGATTCGGGCATCCGGCACAAATAGGATTTTCCAGCCCTTGCTGCGCAAGCTCATCGAAAAATCGAGATCTTCACAGTGCAGAAAGTATCCCTCATCCCATTGCCCGACATCCCGCATCGCGAAACGCCGAACCAGCATGCAAGCGCCGGAAATCGCTTCCACCTCGGTCGGACGGGTGGGAAGGGGTTGCTTGTGCAGATGAAAATCAAAAAAAAGGCGCGGCCAACGATTGGAGAACCTGGACAATCCAAAAGCGCGCACAAATGAGCGCCATGGTGTCGGAACCGCTCTCCGACTCCCCCCTTGCTCTTTACCATCAGGACCGACCAGCAAACCGCCCGCCATTCCTGCATCCGGAAAATCCTCGAGTGCCTGGAGTAATCGCGTGACAGAATTCGACTCAAGAATGCAATCAGGATTCAAAAACATGACATAATTGCCGGTCGATTCACCGACCCCGATGTTACAGGCGGCCGAAAAGCCCAGGTTCTTGCAATTTCGAATTATCCGCAGCTTCCGCTCTCCCGGAAATGCAGCTTCAAGTTCCTTCAAACTGCTATCGGAGGAAGCATTGTCGACCACAATCAATTCATCTACTTTATCGATGGCGGAAGATATGCATGTATTAAGAAAAGCTCCGGCATTGTAATTAACAACGATCAGAGAGATTGATTTTGCCATTTAGCCCTCCGTGTTTAAGCCAAAAACCTCCAGAAAAGCCGGGGGCATTGAAAATGCGAACCGCTCAAAGCGGACTGAAATTAGTGCCACCTTAAAAGACCAATGCTGTTGACTTAAAGGGGTGTAGCATAATTTCTGAAAAAACTGAGGCGCCGCCTGAATTCATGCCCCGGCTTATCGAGAAGTTACGGTCTAGGAGGCTGTCCGAGAAT
>DEII01000240.1:9995-14830 GCA_002352385.1 Methylococcaceae bacterium UBA2778
TCAGGCTTGGCCGCAGTAGATCAGCCTATTCTCGGACAGCCTCCTAGCTTCATAACTATAAAAGATACATGTTATAATTGCCAGCACATGAAATCATTCAAGCCCCAAAAAATTCTTCGAAGGAATCCCGGTATGGCGCGAAACTGATTTGAAAATCCATGCCAACGTTCGGGCTGTCGGCATCCGTCCTGCCCTTGATTCCAACAGCCCTTTCAGGCGCCGACGATTCGGCTGATTTCACCAGAATCGGAAACCCGCCGTTCACCGTGCGGTGGGGGAACCATTCAGTCACAATCGGTAACCATATCAATTTCGTCCAGGTTCCCACTCTGATGGCTGTCTCGAATGACCGCAACGAAGCGGCGTGGATGTGTTCAACTTTTCTAACTCCTATTCTCTATCTTCCAAAAATGTTACCTTCGGCGTTACGCCCGTTATTGATGATCAATCCTTTTGCTGATCTGATCGCCTTGGTTCACGGCTTGCTATTTGGATGAGACAACCAAAGCTGTTGGTGATTCTGCCTGCCTTTGTGATCGGTGGTGCGGAAACGGTCACCCATAATCTTCTGAAACGTTTGGATCGATTTGAGTGCGTGTTGCTGACCCAAGCGGACGTTGTGGACTTCTACGCGGCATTGCCTGTGAAGCGTTATCTGTTCGATGATCATCATTGCCTGAGCCCATATGAATTGTCGCGGACCAACATTTTACGATACGCGCGAGCCATCGGGGCCATTGCCCGAAGGGAGCGGCCCGATTTGGTCTTGGCCATCATGCACAACGGGACACTTTTCGCTTCGGTAGCCAAGCGGCTGTTTCTGATGGACATGCCTGTTGTTGGCACGATTCTTGGAAATATTTCAGCATATTTTGCCCAAATCGGCCGGCCGCCTTCCTGGATGGAACGATGGATCATCCGTCAATGCACCCACTCCCCGGTCGGCGTCATCGTCCCGTCCCAGGGGGTGGCTGATGATCTGATCGATGGCTACGGGGCGGCGGCGGACCGACTGAAAGTGATTCCTAACGGCATGGATCTCGTCGAGATACAGCAAGCGGCACAAGCCCCGCTTCCCTCGTCCATGGAAAAGAACTGTCCCTGGATGGTTTCGGCCTGTCGGCTCAACATGCAGAAGGACTTTCGCACTTTGCTGTTGGCTGCGGAAATGATCCTTCGTACACGGCGAATCAAGCTCGTTGTCGTGGGCTCGGGGGAGCTTCGCGGGTATATCGAAGCAGAAGCGGTGCGACTTGGCATCGGCGATCATGTGACTTTGACAGGTTTTCAGAAAAATCCCTTTCCATATATGGCAAATGCGGATGTTTTTGTCCTTTCCTCGTTTTTCGAGGGCTTTGGCAATGTGATCGTGGAGGCCATGGCATTGGGCGTCCCTGTCGTCGCCTCGGACTGTCCCTCCGGTCCCAGGGAGATCATCGAGGATGAAAAGGACGGTTTCCTGGTTCCCACGGGCGATTGGAAAGCCATGGCGTGGCGCTGTCAGCAACTGCTCGGTGACGAAGGGCTGAGGCGGACAATCGGCGAGGCCGGCCTTGTCAAGGCCGGTACCTTTGAGGTGGGCGCAATGGTCTCGGGTTTTGAGGAATATCTGTCGGAAATACTTGGTCGTGGGACTGAGATGAGAGCGACGGGAAAGCGGATCGGGCGGGTTTCGTAGCAAGGGAAGGCGATCGCTTCATGATCTATTCCGACCGGCGGTTCATTTTCTGGTCATATGTCCATATTACCTTCTCCTTCATTTTGTCGGATGCACGCCCGGCGTGGATTGTGTGCCGGTTTCAGGTGCGGAAAACGTATTCTCCCGGTTTGCCGGCTTCATCCGACTGAGATTCAGGAAAATGGTTTTCGCGGACATGAGATCGAAGCGTAGCGGCTCCGATTCCAGCCGCTGGCGGATAACGCCGGTGGATTCGGCGGCCGACGGCTGTGTGCATGCTTTGTTCCTGGAGGTCTTCGGCATCCGTAAGCCCCAAGTCTGGTGGTCCTGGAAATATGGCCGGAGGAGGGGACTGGCCTTGGGCGCCTGGCGGGGGAGCGTTTTGGTGGCTCATTACGCGGGCTTTGCCCGACAGGTCTTTTGGAATGGGAGCATCGTTCCGGCCCTTCAGGTAGGAGACGTGATGGTCAGGGCGAGCGAGCGAGGCGTTTTGATCCGCCGTGGGGCCTTCCAGCGTTGCGCGGCAGCGTTTCTGGAACGGTACGTGGGTTTCGGGCGAACCTATGTGCTGGCGTTCGGCTTTCCGAATCTGCGTGCACTGAGGTTGGCCGAGCACCTTGGCCTTTACGTCCGCGTGGACCGCATGGCGGAAATTGAATGGCCCCCACTGGCCGACCGGCCCCGTTGGAGAAGCCGAATCCGTGATTTGCGGTTGGAGCACGACGGTCCCGCCGTGGAACGCTTGTGGCGCAATATGACTGCGGATTTATCGAGCGAGATTGTCGGCGTGCGAGATTTCGACTACCTGCGTCACCGTTATTCGCGGCATCCGGAACATGTTTATCGAATGTTTGTCATCGAAGCCCGCTTCACTGGGCGGGCATTGGGGGTGATCGTCTTGCGGCAGGAGGGGGAGCGGTGGTTGTGGGTGGATTGGGTGGGGCGGCTCGCGGCGCTGTCGGAGGCGGTAAGCCAGGCCCGGCGGCTGGCCGGTCGGTTCGGCGCGCCGCTGTACACCTGGGCCAGTACCGCGCTGGCGGCGAGGTTGGTCGGCAGCGGCAGGAGGGTGACGCCTTTGGATGTCTATATTCCCTCCTGTGCCTGGACCTCGGGCCCCGATCCAAAAGATCTCAAGAGCCGCTGGTGGCTGATGGCCGGGGATACCGACTTTTTTTAATCGAAGAAAGCCTCATGTTATTGGAGACAGACCTGATTCCATTTCAAGTTTCTTCCTTGCCGCAGGGGTCTTGGCTGGTGTTCGCGCCCCATGCTGATGACGAGACCTTCGGCATGGGCGGTACCTTGATTTTGGCCCGGGAGAGCGGAATTCCGGTCCGGCTGGTGGTGTTGACGGATGGCGCCCTGGGTGGCGCTGAAGACCCCGCTGCGGTGGCGGCGGTGCGCGAGGCGGAAGCTCGAACAGTAGCGGGCCGGCTCGGTATCGCTGCGCTTGAGTTCTGGCGGGAACCGGATAGAGGCTTGGTTGGCGCACCGGCGCTGGTGGCGAAGATGGTGGCCGCTTTGCAGCAGGCGATGCCGGCGACTTTATTTTTTCCCTCGCCGATGGAGTATCACCCCGACCATCGCGCTGCTGCCTGGGCGGTTTGGCAGGCGGCCGGGCAGGCAGGTTTTGAGGGAAGCCTGTGGGCCTATGAAATCAGCACCGAAGGCCGGATCAACCACCTCGTCGATATCACACGGGTGGTGGAGGAAAAACGTTTTTTGATGGCCGCTTACTGCAGTCAGGTGGCGCTGAACGACTATCCGGACAAGATCTTGGGTTTGAATCGCGCGCGAACCTACTCATTGCCGCCCGAAGTGCACTATGCGGAGGGGTTTTATGATTTTTCCAGGTATCGAGGGCGTGGATTCGGGGATGTTATATACGAGATCCTGGCGCCGTACTGGCAGCACGGCCTTGACAGCCAGGGAAGTGGCTAGTACAGCGATGCGTAAGTTTCTAGCAATAAATGTAGGCTGGGTTAGGTGCGCTTTTTACCGATATATCAAGCCTTCACTTGATTATGAGCGCACCGTAACTCAACAATCTGCTGTCCGCTCTGAAATTCTATCGCCGCCTCGCGGCTGCTTCGCGTGTTCGATGATTCTGAAATCAGAGGAGGAAGATACTTGACATGGCGACCCACAAGAAAGCGCGAAAAAAATCTGTTAAGCCTGTCCGGACAGGCAGCCATGGTCAACCGCCAGCGCTCGGAGCGGATGCCGGGCTGCCGCTTGTTTCGGTAATCATCCGTAGTATGGGCCGGGCGACTTTGCATGAGGCGCTGGAATCGGTTGCGAGGCAGACCTATCCGCGAATCGAAATCGTAGTGGTTAATGCCAAAGGTGAGGTTCATCCGGAGCTTCCCTCCCAGTACGGCCGTTTTCCCTTGAACTTGATTGAGTCGGATACGCCTCTTCTGCGTGGTCGTGCGGCCAATGTTGGTCTCGACCACAGTGCGGGGGAGTATTTGATTTTTCTTGATGATGACGATCTTTTCTTCCCTGATCACATTGCCTCTTTGGTGGGGGCCTTGTGCCATTCAAAACGTGCCCGATGCGCTTATGCGGGCGTCCGTGTCGAATATTATCTCAATGGCCGACTTGAGCGAGAGGGCGTTTTCAATGAACCATTCGATCAGCTAAAGCTCTGGACCAATAACTTTATTCCGATTCATGCAGTTCTTTTCGAACGGTCATTGTGTCGCGAAGGCTGCCGGTTTGACGAAGGCCTGAATGTTTACGAGGATTGGGATTTTTGGGTGCAGTTGAGTCAGCGTACCACTTTTGTTCACGTCGATCAGATTAGTGCCTGTTATCGTAACTTCGGCTTTTCCGGAATGGGTCTGAAATGCGATGAGAGAATAGTTAGTGAGGGAACTGCTCTCATTTATGATAAATGGAAGCAGCGCTGGACGGGAGAGCAGGTGGCGCAACTTATTCAGCGCTCAGACGCCGTGATGTCCAGGTTCCAGGCCTTGGAGGAGCAGGTTGAAACGTTCAAGCTCAAGCTGGCGGCAAGCGATGCCGAAGCCAGGGAGGTGACGTCGAAACTCGAGGCGCAGGAGGCGCGGGCGGGGGAATTGGAAGCTCTGCTGGCGTCGAGTCAGGCCGAAAGCCGGGAGTCGGTGTTGAGACTCGAGGCGCAGGCGGCGCG
>DEII01000006.1 GCA_002352385.1 Methylococcaceae bacterium UBA2778
GCAGCCCTATCGCAAGGACAAAATAGACAATCGTATTCAGCAGCGATTCCATGAAGCGACACCTTAACCTGAAGATTTCATAAATTTGCGCAGATATCGCGCAGTATATTGGTTTCACAAGGAAATTTCCGAAGGAGCGGCGTATCAGTGACTACGTCCGACTGAGGAAATATTTCTTGTGGAATCAAGAGACAAGCTAGATCAAGCATAATTTGTGAAAGATTCGGGCTAGAGGCTGTCCGAAAACAGACTGATCTACTGCGCACGAGCCCTCGCTACGATCGCTATTCTCGGACAGCCTCCTAAGTCATGATCTGCGCTTCCCGGATAGCTGTCGATGAATCGATTTCCAACTAAGAAACCCTGCCCTAAACCATCGAAAAGACCATGAGCATCGAAGTACTGGTACCCCACCTTCCTGAATCGGTAGCGGACGCGACCTTGAGCGCATGGCATAAACAGCCCGGCGAGACCGTTAAAAAAGATGAAAACCTGGTTGATTTGGAAACCGACAAAGTCGTCCTGGAGGTTCCAGCCCCTGAGGACGGTATACTGAAAACGATCAATCAACCCGATGGCGCGACGGTCACCAGCGGCGATGTGTTGGCTGTGATCGATACCGAAGTCAGCACACAAAAGACGGCGTCTCCTGAAAAACCCACCGCTCGGACAGAAGCCTCGGCTGTCACTGCGATCACGCCATTAAGCCCTGCTGTCCGCAGACTCATTGCGGAAAACAACCTTGACCCGGCGCAGATCAAAGGCACCGGCAAGGAGGGACGGCTGACCAAATCCGATGTGCTCGACTATCTGGAAAAGCGTTCCGCCCCCCCCCCAAAACAGACGGCCGACGCGGCGCCCGCATCGATGCGCGATCGACCAGCGGCAAGCAGGGCCGAATCCGCTGGAGTATCTCCGAGAACCGAAAGTGTTGTCCAGCTTGACACAACACCTGCGCCCGATCTCGAGAGCCGCCCGGAGCAGCGCGTTCCCATGACGAGGCTCAGAGCGCGCGTCGCCGAGCGTTTGATCGAAGCGCAACAGAATGCGGCAATGCTCACCACCTTCAACGAGGTGAACCTGCAACACGTAATGGATCTCCGCAGCCAATACAAAGCCTCGTTCGAGAACAGGCACGGCATCAAGCTGGGCTTTATGTCGTTCTTCGTCAAAGCATCGGTCGAGGCGCTAAAACGTTTCCCTGTGGTCAATGCCTCCATTGATGGGCAGGACATTATCTATCATGGTTTTTACGACATCGGCATCGCGGTCTCTTCCGAGCGCGGACTCGTGGTCCCCATTCTACGAAACGCAGATCAGCTCGATTTCGCGGGAATCGAAAAAAGTATCGCCGAGTTCGGAAAAAAAGCACGCGAGGGCGGGCTGGGATATGATGACCTGACCGGCGGCACGTTTACCATCACCAATGGCGGCATATTCGGTTCGATGCTGTCGACCCCCATATTGAATCCGCCGCAAAGCGCTATTCTTGGAATGCACGCGATCAAAGCCCGCCCCGTGGTCGAAGACGGTCAGATCATTGCCCGTCCGATGATGTATCTGGCATTGACCTACGACCACCGCTTGGTCGACGGCCGCGATGCGGTTCAGTTTCTGGCGACAATCAAAGATTACCTCGAAGACCCGGCGCGCCTGTTGCTGAATGTATGATGGTCGACCGAACCGTACCTCGTCCACGACCCAATACCCTAAGGGGGCTCTGATGTCCGACAACACAGAAACATATGATGTGATTGTGATTGGCGGCGGGCCCGCGGGTTACATCACCGCCATCCGCTGCGCACAGCTGGGATTGAATACGGCGTGCATCGATGAGTGGACCGGCAAGGACGGACAACACTGCCTGGGAGGCACCTACATGAGCGCGGGCAGCATTGCTTCGCTCGCCCTGATGCAATCGGCCGACTTATACAAAATCCTGCAACAGGATATCGTTCGGCATGGCATCACGGTATCAGGCGTGGAGCTGGATGTACCCGCCATGGTTCAACGCAAAGACAAAATCATCCATCGTCTCTCCACGCAGATCGCCGAACTGTTCAAAGCCAACCACATTCATTGCATATACGGTCATGGACAGCTGCTGGACGGAAAGCGGGTGGCAGTGATCCCGATCGGTGATCCCGATCAAGCCAGAATTATTTCGGGGGAGAACATCATTCTGGCGGCCGGCTCAAGCCCCTTTGATATCACAGCCGCCACACTCGATGGCGATATGATCGTCGAATCCCACGCCGCAATGAATTTTGAGTCGGTGCCGAAAAAACTTGGCATCATCGGAGCCGGCGTGATCGGACTCGAACACGCCAACCTCTGGGCGCGTCTTGGCGCGAAAGTAACTTTATTCGAAGCGCAGGAGACCTTTCTCTCTTTTGTCGATGATGAGATCGCCCAAGAAGCGCGCAGGCAGTTCAACAGTCAGGGTCTGGATATACGGCTGGGCGCACGCGTGACAGCAGCAAAAAGAACCCCTAAGCATGTTTCGATCTGCTACGAGGACAAAGAAGGGGAGCATCGGCAGGTTCTGGACAAGTTGATCGTCGCGGTCGGACGCCGGCCCAATACCGAAGGACTGTTTGCGCCAGAAGTCGATCTGCTTCTTGATGAACGAGGCTTCGTACACATCGATGAACAATGCATGACCAACCTGCCCGGCGTGTATGCTATCGGCGACCTGGTGCCCGGACCGATGCTTGCGCATAAGGGTTCGGAGCAGGGCATCTATGTCGCGGAGCTCATCGCCGGAAAAGAATCGACATTGAACTACGATACGATCCCCAGTGTAATCTACACTGACCCCGAAATCGCCTGGGTCGGAGTGACGGAACAGGCCTTGCGGGCCACCGGGGAAGAGATCAACATCGGTGTCGTTCCATTCAGCGCCAACAATTGCGCGCAAGCGATCGATCAGACCGAGGGCATGGTCAAAATCATCGCCAACCGGCACACCGATCAAGTCCTCGGCATACATATCATCGGCCACAAAGCGTCGGAACTGATCGCCGAAGCGGTGCTGGCAATGGAGTTCTCAGCCAGCACCGAAGACATCGCGCGCACTGTCCATGCCTTCCCGACGCTCTCCAAATCGATCCACGAAGCCGCACTCGCCGTCGACAAGAGAGCACTGCATTTGCCGCCGTCAGAAGACAGAGGACCGACGACAGAAGACAGGGAATAGCAGTGCATATCTCTCGGTTCTGGTTGTTATCCTCCGTCTCAAAGATGGCGGAACCGCTTCGCGTTCCGCCCTACACCGCCTCCAGCCGGTCGACCCGCTGAAATCCACGCGGCAGCAGCCGTCCGCGCAGAGCCCGGCTTCCCGCATAACTGTTCAAATCATCCTGTTTCAGGGTCAAGTGCCGCTTGCCGGAGAAGATGCGCAGGCTCACCCCTAGCGGCAACGAAACCACGCTGATCACATAATCCTTCCTCGTTTTGGCCTGATCCGAAGCGATCTGTATGAGTTTGTTGCCTTTGCCGCGATTCAGTTCAGGAACCTCCCTCACCGGAAATATCAGCAAGCGACCCTGCACGGTGATGACAGCAAGCCGGTCAGTCTCCTTCTGATCGACTCTTGCAGGCGGCAGCGGCTGAGCGCCGGCAGGCAGCGTAAGGATCGATTTTCCCGCCCGGTTTTTGGTGTTCATATCCGCCAACGAGGCCAAAAATCCAAAGCCACCGTCGGACGCCACAAGATAAACGTCATCCAACGAGCCGGCCAGGACGCCGATAAACTGCGCACCAGCCGGCGGCTTCAAACGTCCGGTCAGTGGCTCTCCCTGGCTGCGCGCCGACGGAAGATCATGAGCCGGCAGAGTGTAGACACGACCTGTGGAGTCGAAAAAATAGACCGGCTGGTTGCTGCGGCCCTGAGCCGATCCCCGAAAAGCATCGCCCGAACGAAAGACCAGACCGGCCGGGTCGATGTCGTGTCCTTTGGCGGCACGTACCCAGCCCTTTTCCGACAGCACGATGGTGATGGGTTCGCTGGCGATCAGGGACGATGTTTCCAGCGCCCGCGCAGCCGGACGCCGTACAATCGGTGATTTCCGGGCATCGCCATGTTTTTCGGCATCGGCTCTGATCTCATCCTGAATCAACACATGCAGACGTTCTTTCGAGGCCAGCGTCTGTTTCAACGCCTTCCTTTCCTGCTCCAATGTCTTCTGCTCGGAGCGAATTTTCATCTCCTCGAGACGCGCCAGGTAGCGCAGTTTCAGTTCGAGTATGGCTTCGGCCTGTCGATCGCTCAAGGAGAACCTCTGCATCAAAACCGGCTTGGGCTCGTCCTCCTGCCGTATGATCGCAATGACTTCATCGATATTCAGATAGGCGATCAACAATCCTTCGAGAAGGTGCAGCCTGGCCAGCACCTTGTCCAAGCGATACTGCAGCCTGCGGCGCACGGTTTCGACCCTGAAGCGCAGCCATTCGGTAAGGATCTCCTTCAGATTCTTGACTTGAGGTTTGCCGTTCAATCCGATCAGATTGATGTTGACGCGATAGCTCTTCTCGAGGTCGGTCGTGGCGAACAAATGCAGCATCAGAGCATCCACATCGATACGCCTGGACCGCGGAATGATCACCAGGCGGGTCGGGTTTTCATGGTCCGATTCATCCCTTAAATCCTCCACCATCGGCAGTTTTCTGGCCTGCATTTGGGCGGCGATCTGTTCAAGCAGCTTGGCGCCCGATACCTGATAGGGCAGCGCCGTGATCACAATGTTCCCATCTTCGATCTCGTAGCGCGCCCGCATTCGGATCGATCCACTACCGCTGCGGTACATCTCCAGGATTTCATGACGGGGCGTAATGATTTCGGCTTCTGTCGGATAATCGGGCCCTTTGATGTGTTCGCACAACGATTCGATACCGGCATCCGGCTCATCGAGCAATCGAATACAGGCGCTCGCCACTTCATGCAGATTGTGCGGGGGAATGTCGGTCGCCATGCCCACGGCGATGCCTGCCGCACCGTTGAGGAGAAGGTTCGGCAACCGGGCGGGCAATATACGCGGCTCTTTCAGCGTACCGTCGAAATTATCGACCCATTCCACGGTGCCCTGCCCCAATTCAGACAGCAATGTCTGAGCGTAAGGCGTCAGCTTGGCCTCGGTGTAGCGCATCGCCGCAAACGACTTTGGATCATCCGACGATCCCCAGTTTCCCTGGCCGTCGATCAAAGGATAGCGGTAGGAGAAAGGCTGAGCCATCAATACCATCGCCTCGTAGCACGCCGAGTCGCCGTGCGGATGAAATTTACCCAGAACATCCCCCACGGTGCGTGCCGATTTCTTGAATTTGGCCATGGCCGAAAGCCCGAGCTCCGACATGGCATAGACGATTCGACGCTGCACCGGCTTCAGGCCGTCGGCAATGTGCGGCAAGGCCCGATCCAGAATTACATACATCGAGTAATCCAGATAGGCTTTTTCGGTGAAATCTTTCAGTGGCAGCTGTTCGTAACTATCCTGCAAACTCATCGGTGCACTCGTTTCCGCTTTCTGCTTAATAAATGGTGTTTAAAAAAATGGTTGCAAGCTTGCAACATTTGTTGTATAATTTGCAACAGTTTTGAAAAAATCGTTGTTTTTTGACTTTTTTGTTATCAAACAACATGGTTTCCGCATTCTGAAATCGCAAGGGGGCGAGGCGCGTCCGTAACGATTTAACGAAAACCACGTATTTTCATTGCCAAACGGCCACATTAAAAGCGGTCGCCAGCAATTCGGATTGATATAAGGAGGCATATCATGATTCAGGCCCATTCGCCGGCAGCGATCAACAGGCTGCCTTACGCCTACGGAGCTTACAGCACCGATCCGAACTTTACCATTTACATGGGAAAGGACAAGCACAAATTGAAGCACCGTCTGTGCAACAACCAGCTCCCCATCCACAATATCGTTTATGAAACGCTGGTCGAAGGGATCGAATCGGCCACTGAAGATAAGGACTTCAAAGGCGTGCTGACCGTTCGTTATCAATACAAACGAGAACCGCACAGCATCGTCTTCGCCATGTGGTTTTCGACGAAACATCATCTCTATTTCCTTACTTCGCTGGGCCAGTACTCGTTGGACAGCTACAAGAAAGAGATCGAACAATTTAAAACCAGCCAGGCAGCAGACATACACATCCAACTCTCTTTGATACATCGATCAGGTCTGGAGCATCTGCAAAGCAAACTGGCCAAATCCAATTTGCCCAGGGCGAATGTTTGTCTTCTCGAAAACACGATCTATCCCGCCTGACCCGTCAAGGATGGGGGCGGGCGAAATCGCTTACTGTCGTTGGCTGTGACCGCAGCTGGACCGTAGAGGTGTCGAGTGCAAGGAAACAAAGATGCAATATCGATGCCTCTGCGGTGCTTTTTTTGGCGACCGGGAAGGCGGCTGTTTCGAACCTCTTTCCTTGCCGTCAATTCCTATGACAGTCCTTTACTCAGCCATCGCCATCTTCTCCGTTTCGATTCTTGGCGCCCTCCTTCTCTCCGAAAAGAACCGGTCGCCGGATCAGAAACAGACCAGGATACTTTTGTTCGGGTTGTATTTTTGGCTCCTGGCCTTTGTTCAGCTCATCATTTATGCGTTGATTTATTACGTTTTGGCCAAATAACACCAAAAAACGTCACCCCGATCGTCAAAGCTCAGCCAGATCCCCTTTCTCTTCCAGCCAGGCGCGCCGATCGCGTGCACGCTTTTTAGCGAGCAGAAGATCGAGCCGTCCGATGGTTTCATCGTCCGCAGTCACGGTCAACTGGACAAGACGCCGGGTTTCCGGGTTCATCGTCGTCTCTCGCAATTGCGACGGATTCATTTCACCCAATCCTTTGAAACGCTGCACGTTGACTTTGCCTTTCTGTTTTTCCGCCTCGATTCGGTCCAACACCCCCTGTTTTTCCGCCTCGTCCAACGCGTAAAAGACTTTTTTCCCCGCATCGATGCGAAACAGCGGCGGCATCGCAACAAAAACATGGCCGGCCCGGACCAGCGCCGGGAAATGGCGAATGAACAGTGCACACAACAGGGTTGCGATATGGTTTCCGTCCGAATCGGCATCCGCCAGGATACAGACCTTGCCGTAGCGTAGTTGTCGCAGGTCGTCCGATCCGGGCTCGATGCTCAACGCCAAGGCGATATCGTGCACCTCCTGCGATGCCATCACTTGTGCCGAGCCCACTTCCCAGGTGTTCAGAATTTTCCCCCGCAGCGGCATAATGGCCTGAAAGTCCTTGTCCCGAGCCTGTTTTGCCGAACCGCCGGCCGAATCCCCCTCCACCAGAAACAGTTCCGACCGTGCCGCATCCTGGGACGCGCAATCGGCCAGTTTTCCGGGCAGTGCGGGACCGCTCGTTACTCTTTTACGGACCACCTTACGCCCCGAACGCATGCGCTTCTGGGCACTTTGTATCACCAGATCCGCAATGGATTCACCGACCGCCGGATGCTGGTTCAGCCATAAACTGAATGCGTCCTTGACGATCCCCGACACGAATGAGAAGCATTCGCGCGAACTCAGCCGCTCTTTGGTCTGCCCGGAAAACTGAGGCTCCTCGAGTTTGACCGAAAGCACGTAACTGCACTGTTCCCAGACATCTTCCGGAGTGATCTTGACCCCACGCGGCAGCCGGTTGCGAAATTCACAAAATTCACGGATGGCTTCGGTCAATCCGCCCCGCAGACCGTTGACATGGGTCCCGCCTTGCGTCGTCGGCACCAGGTTGACATAGCTTTCGGTGATCGGACTGCCCCCCTCGAGCACCCAGATCACCGCCCAGTCGGCCGCCGCCCGGCTCCCTTCCAGGGAGCCCATGAACGGCTCCTCCGGGATGCATTCGGCATCGGCCAACTGAATCAGCAAGTAGTCCTTCAGACCATTCTGATAGTGCCAGCTGTGCGTTTCATCGTTGACCTCGTCGCGCAGCGTCATTTCCAGACCGGGACACAACACGGCTTTGGCACGCAAAACATGCTTCAGTCTGGCCGTGGATACCCGTCCGGAATCGAAATATTTCGCATTCGGCCAGAAGTGGACAGTGGTTCCGGTATTCTGTTTGCCAACCCGTCCCACCTCAGTCAATTCTGAGGTTTTGTCGCCGTCGGCAAAACTCATCGCATAGACCTTGCCATCCCGTCTGACCTCGACCTCCAACCGACTGGACAGAGCGTTCACGACCGACACCCCGACGCCATGCAGTCCGCCGGCGAATCGGTAGTTTTTGTTGGAAAATTTGCCGCCGGCATGCAATCGCGTCAAAATCACTTCAACGCCCGGAACCCCCTGTTCCGGATGAATATCCACCGGCATGCCGCGGCCGTTGTCGCTCACCTGCACGCTGCCGTCACGGCTCACGATGACGTCGATCCGCGTCACATAACCGGCGATGGCCTCGTCGACACTGTTGTCGATCACCTCCTGCACGAGATGGTTGGGACGCGTGGTGTCGGTATACATCCCGGGACGTTTGCGCACGGGATCCAACCCATTGAGAACCTCAATGGATGCTGCATCGTAAGCGACTCTCATAGAAGGGGACTATCCAAACAAAAATAAAGGAGGGGGGCTATTAGGCATCTTGCAAAAATTAAATTACCAGTCTTGCTTGTCTATGGCTCCGTCTTCTGTGTTGCGCCAAGGGTTACATAGCCCACTATGCGCCCCTTGGCGCGCCTTGAATACGAAGCCCTATCCGGCGCAATTCTGGTAATTTAATTTTTTCCAGATCCCTTATCATTCGCCTCGAGAAACGGTATTATAAAGCATCGATTATGGTTGGACAGTCCGAAAACAGCAACGCCGTGCCCAGAAAAAAAAACGCTCCCTCGTTCGAGGCCTCTCTCAAAGAACTCGAACAGCTCGTGGAACAGATGGAGCGGGGCGACATGCCGCTCGAAGAATCGTTGAAATCGTTCGAACGCGGCATTCGATTGACGCGCGCCTGTCAGCAGGCGCTCAAAGAGGCGGAACAAAAAGTTCAAATTCTGCTGGAAGAAAATGGTGAGACCTCATTGAAACCATTCACTGATGAATCCTGATAATCAATTAAAAGAATATACGCAACGCTGCCAGGCACGCGTTGAAGCCGCCCTCGACGACTGGCTGCCCGACGAGAACATATTGCCCCAGCGCCTGCATCAGGCAATGCGTTATTCAGTACTCAACGGCGGCAAGCGCATGCGGCCGGTACTGACCTACTGCACCGGCACAGCCTTGGGCAGCGATCCGGACACATTGGACGGCCCCGCCTGCGCGGTCGAACTCATCCATGCCTACTCGCTGGTGCATGATGACCTTCCGGCAATGGACGATGACAGCTTAAGGCGCGGCAAGCCGACCTGCCATGTCGAATTCGATGAAGCCACAGCCATATTGGCCGGTGATGCATTGCAGACGCTCGCCTTTCATGTCCTGGCCAGTGACGAACGGATGACAGCATCTCCGGCAAATCGTCTTGAAATGCTCAGGACCCTGACCACAGCCAGCGGGTCGCACGGAATGGTCGGAGGCCAGGCCATCGATCTGGATTCGGTTGGAAAAACGCTCGATCTGCCGAGCCTCGAAAACATGCATATTTTCAAGACCGGCGCGCTGATCCGGGCGAGCATCAGTCTCGCGACCCTGGCCACCCCGAATGTGGACACCGAGATTGTCACGCGCCTGGATCATTATGCCAAATGCATCGGTCTCTCTTTTCAGATTCAGGATGATATTCTCGACGAAGAGAGCGATACCGCCACGCTGGGGAAAACGCAGGGGAAAGACCGTCAAAACAACAAGCCCAACTACCCTGCCCTGCTCGGTCTGGCCGGAGCCAAGCAGAAAGCTAACGAACTTCATCAGGACGCGCTCGACAGTCTCGATGCGTTTGGAGACGAAGCCGATCTCTTGCGGGCGCTCTCGCTTTATATCATCGAACGGCGTCACTGAAGGGTCGTCGGCAAGAGCGACCGAAAAAGGTACCCGGTGCGTCCCCTGCCACGCCTGTTTTCAGCGACGATTGATCGGCTGTTCGCCGATATCAACACCATCGTACACATTGCGTACCATCCAGAGCGCACCCGTCTGTCCGCAGAAGGCGATCAATAACCGGATCGCGCACCGAAATCACAAACTAAGAAAGGTAGCAGTGCATACCCTTCAAGGGTATGCCTGGCTCGATAATGAGATTCCGTTGACATGTAAGAAGATCCCTGCAACCGGTGCTATACTCAAACCACTTCTTACAGACCTCTCCAATTTCCCAAAAAAACGCCCGATTTTTTGGACACTTTCGCTTACTTCAAGGGCGACTCGCCGACCTCAACGACAAGGCGCTTACCCATGGGTGTTTAGGCGCCGAATGCTGTGAGCTTGCGACAAAGCGGTTCTTGAGCGGCACACCGTTTGGCTTGTTGCAGCGGTTCCAATCGAACGGTTACTTGCGCTGCAGTACTGCGCAGCCAGCTATGGCTTTTTGTGATGGCATAGAACAGGTCGACGAGATCGTTCTCTGACTGGTAATAATCGCGCAGCCAGTCGACGATCTGTTTGCGGGTGTTCCAGACGGCGGTGGTCACGAAGTCGAACAGATATTTGCCTTCGTTGTCGATCCGCTTGAACGAGCGGTAGTTTTCCAATGTCGAGATATCAATCTTCTCCGGCAATCGCTTTTTCTCCTCGCGCATACGCTCAAGTTCCACTTCCTGTTGCAGGATTTCATTCTGCAATCGCTGGCGTTGGCTGTTGCTCCGCGGGGTACCGTCCTTGTTGGTCCGGTCCTTCGCCTTGAATAGCTTTCGATGGAGTTTGGCGATTGCTTTTCGAAGTCGGGTGATCAGCTTCTCCGTGTCTTTGATCTCCGGGTTGGCGATCTCTTGTCGCTCGCTCTCGACCAATGCGAAGCCGGGATGATAATGCAGTGGATGCCGATCCTGAATGTGCTTGAAGGTGTTTTCCGATGCGCCCCAGCGGCTGAGAATTGCGCACACGGCATCTTCCGTGCTCTGACCGCCATAGGCAAGCCCGCAGGTGCGCCGCTTGCTGGATCGGTTCCAGATGATCAGATGGCGCAGGGTGAAGGTGTGCGGCTCGGTTTCGTTGTCGGGCGTATGGCTGAAGGTTTTCCCTTCTTCGAATACGCTATAGCGCTTGTCGTTGAAGGTGAATTCCAAGGTGAAAGACTCGTCATCAATGCCCGCCAGACGCTCGCTGTCGACGTTCTTGTCCCACGTGACAAAAGGCTGTTCGGCTTTGACCAGTTGGGAGAAGAAGGCTTTGTCGTAGCCCTCCCGGTCGAACACCACGATCGGCCGCACCGGCATCTCCGGCTGCCATTTGTCGATCACCTCGATGATCCGTTGTTTCATCTCGCCTTTGCCTTCGTCAATGACAAAATCGACGATTCGGCCGGTATGATCGCAGGTGACCTGACTGGTCCGCCCCGGCACCGGCATTCGACGCTGAGTGTTGTAGCTGTAGTGAACTTTCTGTTTACCGGTATAGGGCAGCAGGTGCCCGTCGGTGAACCAGATATAGTAACCAACCAGACCCGCGCGGATCTGCAATCGAAAGTAGTCGTCGAGTATGGTCCTGGCCAAGCCCTGCTTGGCTACTTGGTAGAACCAGCTCCATAGTGTGCTCCTGGAAGAGACAGTGCCCAGTCCAAGCACCAGTCCTGCTTCTCGCGAGCGGACATGCTTCATCTGTTCGATCGAGCGGATATCCAGACCCGCCATCAGCAGAAATACTGAAAATATCCGCCAGCCCGCGCCGAAGTGGCCCATGATCAGCTGCAGCCAGTGCGACTGGACGATCAGCGGTATCCAATAGATGGATACACCCGCATAGCGGCTCGATTCCCAATTGTGCTGCTCGGAAAACGGCTGCTCTTCCGCGACGACTTCCTCTGACCGTTCGTTGTCACCGAAGGAGAAATTCAGGCTCATCTGGACAGCTGAGTCCTGTGATTCCTGCTCCCGCTGCTCCGCCCGAATCGCAGCGACTTGTTCGGCCTTATTCCCGCGGGGCAGTTGGTCGGCATGCAGCGCACGCTGCTTCGCCAGATTCTTGCTCTCGTCCGGGTTGTAGCTATAAACCAGCCCCTCATCGCCAAAATAGTTGTGCGACTCCAGGTAGTTATGAATCGTCTGGCGGCTGATTCCCAGCGCTTTGGCCAGTTTTGTCTGCTGCGCACCAAGATCGTTCACAACATCAACCACGAACAGCTTCTTTGCCACCTTGTCCGAGAGCTCCACAACTCTGATAATGCTGCCGTGGCGATACAGAATGGCTCGCCCTTTAGGGCCATTTTGAAGATCCAAAACAAGGTCGTTTCCCAGTGAATGGAAGTGCTCAAAATCCTGCTCACAACCATTGTCTTCGATAAATAGGGATTGCTGTTTCACCGCATTCTCTGTCTGAAGTGAAAATAAAAGCACGATATCACGGAACTATCTTGTCTGCTTTTCCTTTATCAATTAGCGATGCGGAAATTTCGGATTTTCAGGCCACTATTAACCGGATTTTGGGAGAAAAATGTCAAATTTTGGCTAAATCCCGCGTG
>DEII01000204.1 GCA_002352385.1 Methylococcaceae bacterium UBA2778
CTCCCGGAGGGAGAAGGAGCACTCCATTTCAATTCAACAGCATCGGGGGCTAAACACGCCGAGGGCCAGCGGGGTTTTGCCCGCCGGTTATCCACGGTATTTGGCGGAAGAAGGATGCGCCCTGCTGTTGCAGGCGCAATACCGGCGGCTCAAAAGGGAGCAGCTCCTTGATCGGGATCGTTGCAACGAAATCCGGGTTTAGCGGATGGTTATGCCCGGTTGTCAGCGACGCCGAAGAGAAATCGATTAACCGCGAATGCGGCGGAACCCACTCATTTGGCCGGCGCCAATTCGAAAATGACGACTTCGGCTTCGCCTTCGCCGATATTTTCCGCCGACATGCGAATGCCGGATTCCCAGAAAACGTCTCCTGCCGAGTAGACATTGGTTTCACCGCCTTCGACGATTTTGAGTTTGCCTTTGATGACATAACGCGGACCGGGGCCTTTATGAGTATGCCAAGGTGTCTTGTATCCTTCCGGGAAAGTCACACGAACCATCTTGGCCGTCAACTCTTTGGATGGAAGCTCCACCTTTTTTTCCAAAAGCAGCTTTTTAGGCGGCATCGATTGTCTTGCTTGTGTTGCCGAACCAATCGTGACTGCCAGAAATAAGGTGATGAGATAAAAAGATTTTTTTACTGTGCTCATGACTTCGGTCCTTATCGTAATGATCAAGGGTTAAGCGTCTCGCAGGCCCGGGCGGTACCATTCGCGCCGCGATACGGCAAAGTGGTTCGGGATGCATAAGATTTTGTTTGCCACCGTCGTTGCGGCAACGGAATGCGTCCGATTCACCGGGTCTTTCGCCTTCTGTTTTCGAGTAGTTGCGAGCGGCTTAAGGAGCAGACCACCCATCTCGGATGGCCCATCCCTTAGCGCTCGCTCCCAGGGGCGGGGGTGACCCCTACGGGGAACCGGGGTTTTCGTTTCAAGAGTTTGCGAAATACTGTAATATCCTAAAGTATCGAACATGAAAAGATAAACAGGCAATTAATTTAAGGACTGTTAACCCTAAGTTTGCGATTGTGGACAAGATCACCAGCATGAAACTGTTTTGCCGGGTTGCCGAGCTCGGCAGTTTTTCCGCGGCGGCACGTACCGCCCACCTTTCGACGACCATGGTCAGCAAGCATATCGCTCGTTTGGAACAGTCGCTCGGGGTCGCATTGCTCAATCGAACGACTCGAAAAGTCAGTCTGACCGAAGTGGGCGGCAGCTATTATCAGCGCAGCAAACAGTTGCTGGATGACCTTCAGGAGCTGGATTCTTCCATCAGTCAGCAGGGCGGCATCATAGAAGGCACACTGAACATCAGTGCTCCGATCGATTTTGGCGGCATGCACATGGCTTCCGCGATCGAGGCCTTCCAGCAGATCCATCCGAATGTTGCGATTCAACTGTCACTGGAGAACAGGCACATCGATCTGGCGGACGGCCTGTTCGACGTCGTCATCCGCATTACCACCGCGCCGGAACCGGGGCTCGTCGCCAAAGTGATCGGTTCAACCGCGCTGAGCACTTATGCCTCCCCGGGCTATATCAAAAAAAATGGGAAACCCGAGCATATCGAGGAACTGCAGTCGCACCGGTGCCTCCATTTTCTCGATACTCCGCATGGTGAGAACTGGATTTTTCAGAAAGAGAAGACATTGCATCGCTTCAGACCCAAATGGCGATTCGCTTCGAACAACAGCCGAGCGCTCTGTGAAGCCGCTGCACTCGACATGGGAATCATTCACGCACCGGATGTTTCGGTTGCGCCGTATATAAAAGCCGGTGCACTGCAGGAAATTCTCGCTGAATACCGTTTACCGAACCTGCACATCTATGCCACCTACTTGCAGCGGCGCTTCATACCGAGAAAAATTTCGAGCTTCGCCCAGTTTTTGGCGGACTATTTCGAGCAGCATAAAAGATGGTGAGGTCAGCGTTTTCTTATCTGATAAACTGTTGAGCCTCCTAGCAACACAACCGATTAGGAGTCGGTCATGGTTTCGTCCAACAACTCTCGTCCCTCTGCGCAGCAAGGAGCCCGGATCGGCTATGACCCGCAGCCCGATTTCACGCGCCCTGCACTGGCCATACCCGAATCCATCCATCAGCAGCTGCTTGCCCGCCTGACACGGATCTACGGAGTATCCCAGGCTAAAGCTTCTCTGCCCGAATTGGAGCGGCTGTGCACAGTGCATCATGTGTGCAAACCACCGGCATTGATCGAGCAAGAGCAAGCCTTTCGACCTGCCGAGCGCTTCACGGAAAAGGACCTCTTTCTGATCACCTATGGGGACCTGATTTCGGGTGAGGAATTTTCGCCGCTCGCCACCCTCGCACGATTTTGCGATGCGCACCTGAAGGAGATTTTCAACACCATCCATATTCTCCCCTTTTTTCCATATTCATCGGACCGGGGTTTTTCCATCACCGATTTTGAAACCGTCGACCCCAAACTCGGCTCATGGGACGATATCAAGCGGCTGGCACAGGGTTATCAGCTGATGTTCGACGGGGTGATCAACCACATGTCAGCGCAAAGCCGATGGTTTCAGGAGTTCTTGAACGGCCACCCGTACTATCGACACTTTTTTATCGCCTATCCTTCGCCGGATGCACTGACGTCCGAGCAGCGCCGTGCCATTTTCCGCCCCCGCACATCCGACATTCTGACGCCGTTCCACGCCATCGACGGCCCTGTCTATGTATGGACCACCTTCTCCGAAGATCAGGTCGATCTCAATTATCACAACCCGTGCGTGCTGCTGCGAATGATCGATGTTCTGCTCGATTATGTCCGCCGGGGTGCCGATGTGATCCGCCTCGATGCCATTACTTATCTGTGGTCGGAGCCCGGTACCTCCTGCATCCACCTTCCTCAGACGCATGAAATCGTCAAACTGATCCGGGACATTCTGAATCTGTTGGCACCGACCGTGGCATTGATTACTGAGACCAACGTTCCTCATAAAGAGAACATCTCCTACTTCGGCAACGGGCGGGATGAAGCCCACATGGTCTATAATTTTGCCCTGCCCCCCCTGGTGCTGCATACTTTCTACAAGGAGGATGCCGGTGCGCTCTCCGGTTGGGCGGGCACCCTGAATCCGCCCTCCGACTCCACTCATTTTTTCAATTTTCTGGATTCGCACGACGGCATCGGGCTGCTTGGGGCCAAGAACATTCTCAGCGGTGAAGAGATCGACTTCATGGTCGAGCGAGTCAAGGCGCATGGCGGCTTGATCTCCTATAAAACCGGCAGCGACGGCCAGCCCGAACCATACGAGATGAACATCACCTGGTTCAGTGCCATCAACCGGGCAGACGCCGACGAACCGATCGCATTGCAGGTGAAACGGTTCGTCGCCTCCCGCGCCGTCGCTCTGGTATTGAAAGGTGTTCCCGCAATCTATCTGCACAGCGTGATCGGTTCCTGCAACGATACGCAGGCGGTCGCCGCGCCCGGCTCCAACCGCGCCATCAATCGCGCCGCCATCGACGGCCGAGCGGTCGAGCAGGCCTTGCGGGACCCCTCGTCCAAGATTGCTCTGATCAAACAATCGCTGCAACGGCTCGCCGGCATCCGGCGCACTCTGCGCGCTTTTCATCCCCGGGGGGGCCAGCGCATCCTGCCGCTTTCATCCGACCTCTTTGCCGTACAGCGGCTCGCTCCCGAGGGCGATCAGCTGATTGTGAGCCTGATCAACGTCACCGGCCGAACCTGTGAGGTGAACGTTTCCCTGGAGCTGCTCGGGAGCAGTGAAACAGAGTGGTGTGAGCGAGTTCAGGGGCGCACTTACAGGGCTGACGGCGGTGCTCTGCAGCTGACACTGGAACCCTATGATGTGTTGTGGCTGCAGCCCAGGCGGGATGTGAAGCCATGAGAGCAAGAGGTGTGAGCCGCAGCGCCGATACGATGTCAGCGATCGATCGAGCCATCGACCATTTCCGTGGACACCCGTCGCTGCTCGAGCTCCATTGCGGCGTGCAGCATTACGACTGGGGCAGCTTCGACGCGATACCACGACTGCTGCACAGGAAGCCCACCGAACATCAGCCCTATGCGGAGTTGTGGATGGGCGCTCATCCGGATCTGCCGGCCAAAGTGGTCATCCAGCACCAGGTGATTCCATTGAACCGACTGATCGATGGAGCGGCTGAAACGGTGCTGGGGCAGGAGACCGCTCAACGGTTCCATCGGCAGCTGCCGTTTTTGTTCAAAGTGCTGTCGGCACGCAAACCGCTCTCGATTCAGGCGCATCCGAGCAAGGAGAAGGCCGAGGAAGGCTTCGCCCGCGAGAATGCACTGAACATCGCCGTCACCGATAAGAACCGCAACTACAAAGACAGCAACCACAAGCCGGAAATGATCACCGCGCTCACCGATTTTTACGCGCTGAGCGGATTTCGGCCATTGGATGAGATCGCCGCGACGCTTCGATCCATCCCGGAGTTTCGCCGGCTTGCAATGGACTTCGAACCATCCACCCCATCCCTGAAAAGGCTCTACGGGCGTCTGTTGAGCCTGCCACAACAGCAGGTCAGCGCAGTGCTGACTCCTTTCGTCGAGCGCCTGACCAAAGAGAACGCCGCGCGTCCTTTCGGCAAGGACGACTTCGCTTACTGGGTGCTGGTGGCGGACAGAGCGTTCTCGCGGCACATCCGTAAAGACCGCGGACTGTTCTCGGTCTGCCTGCTGAACCTGGTGCATCTCGAGCCGGGCCAGGCGATGTTCCTGTCGGCAGGCATGCTGCACGGCTACCTGCAAGGGACCGGGCTCGAGGTGATGGCCAACTCCAACAACGTCCTGCGCGGTGGCCTGACAACCAAGCATGTGGATGTCAAAGAGCTGCTTCGGATTATGGGTTTCGCCAGCAGGCCACCGAATTGGGTCGAGGCGAGACCTGAAGAGCTGCAGCCTGCATCGGCCGTTTATCAAACACCGGTCGAGGAATTCGAACTGGTCCGTCTTCGTGTCAATGAGCGTCGGCAGCACAGATGCGGGCCCGATCATGGCGTGCACATTACCATCGTTATCGAGGGTGCGGTGCGCGTATCGACCGGCGATGGAACGAACACCCAATTTTCCTCCGGCCGCGTGTTCCTGGTCCCTTCCCCGCTTGCCTATGAAATCTCTTCGGAATCGGATGCAGTCCTTTTTCAGGCCCGAGTTCCGCTGCATGTTCAGTGCAGATGAATCGTCAAGCACCATTCTTTTTTTCAACACACCAGCAGGACAAGAAATGACGGATCAAACAGAACCGACCCTTCTTCAATCACTGGACTATCAACCAGTCGCATCGCGCTTCGGTACCAGCGGGGTACGCGCGCTGGTCAAGGACCTGACCGACCTCGAAGTGTTCAGCCTGACACTGGGGGCTATTCGCTATCTTACAAGCACGGCCAAGCTGCGAGCGAACGATCTCCCTGCGTCCCAGCTGCAGATCCCTCTGGCCGGCGACCTGCGCCTTTCCACCGACCGGCTTCTGCGCGCCACAGCCCGGGCGATACTCGATGCGGGCCATGGCGTCGACTACCTCGGCAAATTGCCGACGCCTGCCTTGACCTTTTATGCGCTGCAGCAGGGAATCGCCAGTTTCATGATCACCGGCAGCCACATTCCCGCCGATCGCAACGGACAGAAAGCCAACCGCTGCGACGGCGAAGTCATGAAATCGGATGAGAAGGGCATCGTCGCCGCGGTCGAAGCGGTGCGGCAGGAAGAGTACGGCCGGCCGTTCAAGGAATCGCCGTTCGACGAGCACGGCATGCTGAAGGTGGGGGAGCAGCCGGAGCTGCCGCCGGTCAATGCAAAAGCCGAACAAATGTACATCGAGCGCTACCGTAACGTATTTCCATCGGATGGTTTGAACGGGCAACGCATTGTCTTCTATCAATACGCCGCCGTCGGGCGTGACCTTTTGCCGCGTATTCTGAGCAATGCCGGCGCCGAGGTGGTTCCGGCCGGACGCAGCGACGCGTTCGTACCGATCGACACCGAAGCGATTTCGCAGCAGCATCTGCGCATGCTGTTAGCGCTTGCCCTCGAGAAGAGAAAGCTGCACGGGCGCATCGATGCTGTGGTCTCAACGGACGGCGACAGCGACCGGCCCTTGGTCGTCGGGGTCGAGGAAAAACCGCCGCTGAGACGCATCACCGATCGGATCGGCGGCGGCATCGCTTTCATGAAAACCGTGTTGGGGGGGCAATCGCCGACAGTCGCCCGTGAGCTGTTCGATCGTCATGCGGTGCCGATCACACTGCGGTTTTTTCCGGGTGACCTGCTGGGCATCGTCGTTGCCGACTATCTGAAGGCCGATGCGGTATCCATTCCCATCAGCGCCAACCCGGCGGTCGATGACTATTTTGCCCGAAAAAGCACACCGGTCCGCAAGACCCGAATCGGCTCCCCCTATGTCATCCAAGCGATGCAGGAGGCTCTGCATGAAGGCTATCGGCCCGTCGTCTCCTGGGAGGCCAACGGCGGCTTTTTGCTGGGATCGGATATTCCCCGGGGCAGCGGCACATTGAAAGCACTGCCCTCCCGTGATGCCATACTCCCGATTCTGTGCGTTCTGCACGCCGCCGCCGAGAAATCGAAGACCCTGTCCGAGTTGTTCGATACGCTTCCCAAATGGTTCGGAGCAGCCGGCTTGATCGACGACTTCCCGCAGGAGACCAGTCAAGCGATCCTGGACTATTTCAGGCCCGTCGAAGAAGAGGTGCATTGGTCCGAATTCGGTGCGGAGGAGGTGGTGCTGCGCGATGTGAATCAGACAATCGTTGTCCAATGGCCGAATGACGATCCCCGCGCCCAAGCGATGCGACAAAAAAGAGAGACCCTGGAAAAGCTGTTTACCCCGAAACAAGGTTTTGGTCAGGTGACACGCATCAACACGCAGGACGGCATACGGTGCTACTTCAGCAACGACAACATCGCACACATCCGCCCCTCCGGCAATGCTCCCCAGCTTCGCATCTATGCCCAGGCCCGAACTCAGGAGCGGGCGGATGCCATCGTTGTGATGGGCGTCGCGGAGCCGGATGGCCTGTTGCGAAGCTTGGCGCGGCTGGTGGAGGAGGCGTGAGGGTAGGCTTTGTATGTTTGTGCAGAGGTTAAGTGTGATGGGGCGTAACCTGCCTCCCGCGC
>DEII01000166.1:0-331 GCA_002352385.1 Methylococcaceae bacterium UBA2778
CTCGCCGACCGGAAGTTTTATGCAGGCCTCATTGCACTTGGAGCACGCAAATTCCGTGATGGCCGCAATGGTCCGACCCTCTATCACCTGCCGCCCAAACTTGTCGAGCATGGTGATCCGGAGGCAGGATGATGGATACACACAAACGAGTTTGTAAACCCTATCGGCCACGAGCGGTGCGTTCAGGTAATCCCCCACCCTTTCAGATCACGACACGTGATATTGAAATAATCCGCCATGTGTCGAGACACCGGTTTCTGAATTCTGGTCATATAAGGCGGTTGGTATCGGGCTCACCGAAGAATATCAACAACCGGTTGAAAGGGCTTTT
>DEII01000166.1:424-6258 GCA_002352385.1 Methylococcaceae bacterium UBA2778
AAGAATAAATCTGCCAACCGACCATTTTTGCAACACACATTGGCGACTGCCGATTTCGCCATCGAGCTGCAAACGGCCGTTGCTAGCCGTGAAGATGTAGACTTGATCGAGAATGTCGAACTGGTGGATGGTTTCCCAGCCGCCACGCAGGCGCTCATGAAGCCCTATCGATTAAACGTCCCCGTGATCCACCAAAGCACACGCATGGATATTGGCATTGAACCGGATTATGCATTCGCGCTCTATTTGCCAAAGGTAAAGCGTAGAGCATATTTTTTGGCGGAAATCGACCAAAGCACAATGCCGGTGGCGCGGCGCGATCTCAAGCAGTCATCCATACTGCGAAAGCTGCTTGCCTACCAAACCATGTGGAAATCAAAGCGACATAGCCAACGTTTTGGTTGGCGCAATTTCCGTGTGTTGTTTGTCACAACCAGCCTGGAGCGCGTGGATAATATGATTGCTTGCGCGAATGAGCATGCGCTCACAAAAGAGTCGCCGCTGTATTTATTTGCGGATAAGACGGGGCTTTATCAAAGTGATGTGCTTACACACAATTGGATTGATGCCCGCAGCGCATCGCAGCAATTACTGCCATAAGTAATCTGAGGTTGAGGAATAAATAAAGTTCTCATTCTAAAAGCAGACATAACCAAAAGCTCATCGAACGGGGATAGATGACCCTGAGCCGACCAAGAAGTATACGGATTGTCACCCAGGAAGCCCGCTTCTGTAAACATGCTGCGGAGGCTTGTTGACGGCAGCTGAACGCAACAGGCTGCATTGAGACATAGCATCGGCCAGACCGTCACCATTGCCAGGCTTAATCTCAGTTCATGTGGAGGAAAGTCAGGGGTCGCCCGATGCACAGACAAGCAAGGGAGATTGAGCCGATCAGCTGCCAGATCAAAACCAATCTGCCATGTACGGCGGGCCCCCACCGAAACAAGCGCCCGGTAGTTGGACACCAGCCGCAGTTTCAGCTGCCCTCTGCGCTCGTCTGCTTCTCGGTGGAGTCATCACACGGACGTACATCCATCGGACTCGTTCCTTGTGTTGCCCCGCGCGACGCGACGGTCCGTAAGGCAAACCGTTTGGCGGTAGCCCGGAGATTCTTCCCGGACTTTGGTTTATCCTGCCCCAAGCCCGTAGACGCCGAATGAACACCTCTCGCTCCTCTGCGCCTAGCGGCTCTATAGCGCCGGTGGCTCCACCATAACTACCGGGGTGAAAGTGTCTAATGAATTGATCTCCAAGATTGTAAATGTTGTCGCCATATTCTCCCAACAATCTTGCGAAGTACCGATTTCCCGCCTCTTCGCCCTGCGCAACTCTGTCGGCCCGTGCCGCTCCCTCGCTAAGCACGTTGAACGACCCAACATAGTCTTGGTCATGCATGTTCCGACTAGGATACCAGCCAGCAATCTGTAGGGCCACAGACAGTTCATGCTTCAGGTGCGCCATCGTTTGCCAGCGACTCAGAAGCCACCGGGCCAAAGGAGCGGTGGGCACTTGCACGCGCCCCACGGGAATAGTGCGGTTACGACCATCGCCAATAGTGTAGAAATTACTGAAGTGACGGCACCAAGTCCGGTGTTGCGCTGGCGTGAATCGATCAAGCCCAGCCTCCGCGTAACGTTGGTCCCGTCTCGCCGCTTGATAAGCAATTAGTGCGCCCAAAATTTCACTATCGCCCTCCGCAAATTGCTCTATCCAGCCAACACCCTGGTGAGACAAGACAAACTCATTTCCTCGCTGTAGTTCCCGATAATGCCCCGCTTCAATCTTGCGTTCAATCCTTTCAAACCATTGGGATATGAACTTCCATGTGCCGAACTGATGAATGAGAGCTGTCCGGCGCACGCGCGGCGTATCGGCCAGATTTCCGGCAAACTGCACAACACAGTCTGGTTGGCGGCGTCCTTCGGCGCGGATCTCTGTCTCAAAGAATCGTCGGATGTCGTTCACGGTTAGCGGCATTTGAACAACTCAAACCCGCAAAGCAATGGCATGACCCCGACGAACGAGATCATCTCTCTCTGTGCTGCATCACATTTGTTCATATGCTCGGTCGCAGATCGTCTGACAGCTCGGGTACTTCTGGCAATTGGGTGGGGGCGCCACTCCATTCCATTTTTACACCGAAGTTGGCTCCGTCGCTTCCGAGGCTGATACTGAAGCCGCCGCCCGGTAACGCTTTGAGACCGTAGGTGAGCTCCAGCCGATCCGGTTGGCCGTCGTCCTTGAGGCCATCCAATTGTTTGGACACTGCCTCGGCGATGCGGCCAATCGCAGTGAGAAACTCACGTGAATAGGGATTAGATGAACCTGCCTCGTCCCCTTCCACCTCAATGTTCACCACACTCGATGTTTCAAAGAAGGATTTCAAATGGGGCATATTGGGCCTCCCTTCAGGCTTCCGTGCTCTCTAGATTAGGTAGATCCGTATCGCTCTGGAGCCATATGAGCGTGGTTGGCACCTTCATCATCCAAGCATCTTTGTCGTCTGGTGAAATCTCAACTTCGCGCTCGATTTCCAATTCCTCCTCTTCGGATACTGGTCCCAATTCCAGGAGAAATTTGTTGTAGAGTTCAGTGTCCGGATCGTCCACATCTGACAGGAGTGGGACGTCGTCATATTCCCGGATTTCTCCAGTCAATTGATAATACAGCACGGCTTCTGCATAGACTGGCTTAACCGGTATGAGCACGCGTGCCGCCCCAGCCCTGAGGAATTGCTCGAATACTGGGTCCTCGCTCTCCATGGCCAGCAGGTCGATCCATGCGGCTTTTCGGCCCCAATAGTATGGCAGAAACTCATAGGTCATGTTTCGCCATTCGAATACTTCCTCCACGAACGCCATTTGCTCGGCGTTCGCCTGCATATTGGCCTGGTTGATTTCCGGATAGTTGGCTGGGATGTCCGAGTTAGGAGTGTGAATGATGCCCGGCTGATCATCATAGGTGTGCGTCGTCCAAAGGGTAATGCACGCCTTCTTCAGCTCTTGCCGCTCCGTTTCGCGGTTCAGCTCCGGGTTGTTGCCTCCGAAGGCGCCTCCTCGCTGGATCTCAAGGGCTGCGACCTTTTCCTCGTAGTCCATCACCGCCTTGCGGTAGGCATTCATGATTGCGTTATATGTTGCTAGTTGCCATTTTTGGAACGCTTCCACGGTGAGCCTACAAATAACACTTATTTCCGCTACAAAACTTTGGTAGCCCCTTCCGCAAATGCCAAACGACAGGTTGCCCGTCACTCCTTTATAGTCGACAACGCTGTCAGGCATTTCTGAACGCTGGGCTACAGTTCCACCACTTTCCGTAAAACGAATTTGATCATATGATCCTCCAATAACATAGGCCAGCTCGCTCGATGTTCTCATAGTAAGTGCTGATGCCAATTCGGGACTATCATCAGTTTCGGGCTGAATTGGATTGAGCCACATGATTCGATAGAATTCACTAGCCTCATAGCCTTTCGGTATTTCCAATTCATCATTGACAAGAGACCACCACTCGAGCGGGCTCGGGAAATGTCTAGATATTGTCGTGGAGACGATCGTCTGCGATGGCGGCGGCGGCTCCACACCTTCAACATCATAGTTTTGGACAAGCGTTAGATAATTATGCCTATTTATTAGTCCTGGTGCCAGTGTCCTGGTGAGCGTTCTAGTCGGTCCTGGTCGGGGCGGATGTGTTGGCGGAGGTGGCACCCTAACCGTGGGCGGTTCCGGCTTCTCAGGTATTATCGAATTCTGGTGATGGTGAATCTTTGCGAATAGATAGAAAGACGCCGGCTCAGGAACAAAGAATTCGTACATGAGCCGCTGTCCATAATTGTGCACCTTTGCCCGGTAGTATTTGTCAACCCAACGGTAGATGCCGGAAGCGTTGGTCCCATTTAAGTTTGTGAAACCATGGTGGTTCTTCTCCTCGAACCGCTCAAGTGTGCGTGTGACACGCTCTTCTTGCCGCCGCTCCGTAAGCTTCGACAATGTGCGTTCGGTGATTTCCTTCGCGTAACGCGACGCTTGCTTGTCTGACTCCTCCCTCGAATCGTGAGTTTGAAATCCAAGGCGAGCGCTAACCTGCACTGGCCCGTAACCAGCTGAGATGTCAGTGCCCGCTTCCAGACTTGATTCTGACTTCACTGTCTTCTCGATTTCGGACTGAAGTTCGAACCGCTCTGTGGATTGCAGGTCGCGCTGGCTTTCCTCGGCGCGCTCTTCCTCCAATGTGAATGTTTCCTCAAACTCCCTAACCCGCAGATGATCACGGCTACGGTTCTCTCCCGCCATTACATTCTCGATATGAGCGACTTCGCCAGCCTCATACCTGACAAGCTTTTGCCTGATGACTTTAAGGTCACCAATGCCAACGGGCCGAATGGTTGGTTTTGAAAACATGTCTGACGCTCCCTAAAGGTGTGGGGTCTCAGCGGTTTATCCTAGTGAGTACTTTACCGATATTTGTAACCCGTGACTGTTTGTGAAGCTCTGCCACTTCCGCCTCATAGAACGCTATACGGGCTTCGATTTCCTCCACCAGCGCATGGTTTGTCATAACATGTGGATCGAGATCGAGCTCTCGCAGCACAGCTTCTGTTTCAGGGCGTTGGGCGAGATCACCTTTGCTGACTCGCCAAGGGATACCTTCGGAATGCTTTGCAACGGCAGCCTTAAGCTCGGCGTCGGGGAGTTGGCCCTTTTCACCCTTCAACTCGACACTGCTTGATTTCCATACTGCACGCTTCTTACGCTCCAGTTCTTGAAGGAATTTTTTTGCGGCGGTTAGCCGTTTAAGCCATTGGCCATAAGCTGCGGCCGCCTCTTTCTTATCATCCGTGGGAGAAACCGTTGGGGCTGCCTCCGGAGGTTTGGACTTTGTCGGAAGAACATCTCTCGGCACAGAGGGCCGAAACCTGTTCCATCCTCGAAGGGCTTGTGCGAAGTCGTCCTCGCTCCCGGTGTGCTCCAAGAGCCAAACGAACCTAAGACCGCGGGCGATATCTCGCTGCTCGCGAGACAATATAGTCTTTTTCATCACGCTACCAAGATAGCTACGCCAAATTTTGCGCTTGAGGTCATTGAATTGTTCGCTTTTCATAAACGCGTCGTAGGGCTGCTCGCCGCCGTACACTTCGGCAAGGAAGCTCATCACGTCGCTTTTGAACTTGTGAAGATCGGGGGCGGCGCGGTGCATCTTGACAATTTGTGCTATAGAGGCCCAGCGAATTAGCAGGCTTGACCAGTATTGATCTTTTGAGAAATAGTCGACCGAGTTAACTACTGTGCTTGCAACATTTGCACGTGCGTCCTCATCCGATAAGCCTTTGCTTTCCTCGCGGGCAAGGGCCTTAGCTATCCACTCGGTGACGTCAGAGATCCCCTGGGCACCACGTTCTCCATATGAATGCACGAAATCAACTGTGCGTGGCGGCCTGACCGAAACGAATTTGAATATATTGTCAGCTTTCATGGCTCGGCCTCCTCATACGGCCACTTTTTTGGGGTGCGGATCGCTAATTCTTTGTACGGCCAGATGGAAAACGTTTTCAATCTGAACTCCAATGGAGAGCGGTCCTTTCCCCCTCAATAAATACAAGATAGGCCAGCGCGGAATAGACTGAGTTGACATAGGTCAATTCAGCGTCGGCTTGGGCGGAGCATCGCCGATCGGCTGATTTTCAGCCGGCGCGGTTACCGCCAGGGACCGTTCAATTGAAGAACAAGGCGCGGCCAGACTTGATCCTACAGAGACGTTGCATACGGGCGCTCAATCTACGTACTGTCTCTTCATCGTTATGTCAGCAATTGGCCCTCAGTCACCGTTGTCAG